>JBOHZD010000381.1:0-11069 GCA_050738315.1 Woeseiaceae bacterium | reverse complement strand
ACCGCGGGATTGTGATCGAAGAAATGAGTCGGCCTCAACTCGAAGGACGCGTGCTCTCGCGGCAGCACCGGAAAATCCTCCGCCGCTGTAAGGTGGTGGAAGCCGAGCGTTACCCACATCACGAGATCCGCGTCGACGAGGCTCTCGTTGTTGCTGATGTACTGCGGCAGGCCCGGTCTGCCGGGATTCTCGTTGGGAGTATCGCCAGCCGCGTAGCGCTCCTCCGGGTGGAATACGGTCGTCCACAGGTTATGGCCGATGAACCGGGCGCGCTTGAAATCCGCTTTGCGCATCAACGGCGTTGCGTTGCCTTCCGATTCCAGCAAGTAGCCCGTGTAGTAACCCTGCGCATTGGTTCGGGTACGGTTGATCACGCGCCACACGCTCCCTTCATCCGAGAGCCTCGCCTGCGCTTCGCGTTTCAGCAAAGCTTCCTGCACCACCCATACCGACTTACGCGGACTCGGGCCCTTCGTGTTCTGTGACACGAGCTTCCCCGACATAAAGCTGTTGGCTTGACCATCGATGTCCATGTCGAGGCGGAAGTTGAAGTGGTGACTGTGATAAGTCGCCACAAGATTTGGCGCGACCAGCACGCCGTGCGCCGTGTCGTCAGAGGCAGTCGAATCGTCTAGTGAGGTACTGATGACGCCCTTCAGTATGTCGACACCCGACAGGCCAACCTCGGCACGAATGACGCCACCCTGCGTGAAGATCCAGTCGATCAGATAATCGTAATTGCCCACCTGAGCCGCCATGCGCACGACCAGCTCGACCTCCGCGCGTCCCTCGTACTGCGGACCGCCGGGAGCCAGGAACTCGTAGTGACGCCACGCGGGATTGCCGGTGAGGCGTTCGAATACGCCAATCACGTCGTCGAGGGGCAGCGGGATTACGGGCAACTCGGGATCGGGAAGCGCAGCAGATATCACAGCATCGAGCAGCGCTGCATTCTCCGGCACGTCCAGTCCTAGCGCGAGTGGCGAGGCGAGCGCGCCGAAGCCGAATTCTCCTGCATCCATGAACATGCGGTAGTACCAGTTCTGGTCCGGGTCCTGATAGGGAACGAAGACTTCGGAGAGCGAGCCCTGGTACATCACGGAACGTCCGTCATAGGTGACGAGCGAAATGACGGTGCCGACACGGCGATCAAAACGTATATGAAAGCGCCATTTCTGCCATTCGATGAAGTTGCCGTCGATCGTGAAATTGGTACCTTCGGGCTGCGTGATGCGAATGGGTTTGAGCGGGTCGCGAAGGCCGTACTGCGCGGCGACGCTCGCCTCATCGAAGTTGTACGTCGGCGTCGGCACGGGAACGACGCCCGAGTCGAGTACCTGAATGACCTGCTGATCGTCGAGGTTAACGATCGCCTGGACACCCTCGATCGGCTTCGCATACAGGTTGACGCCGGCGCCTTCGAGGAAATACATCTGCGCCTTGACGATTCGTTGTGCCTCTTCGGGTAATCCGAACGCACCCGCCGTCAGCGGGGTGACCAGGACTTGCGCCAGTTCATCAGGCGTGTCGAAGCCGCGTGCTGCCATGGCGGCAAGGAAGTCCGGATTGTCGAACACGAAGGCGAAGTCCAGGATCTCCTGGAGAGAGAGGCCGAGTTGACCATCGTTGACCGGAATCTCGACGGGCGGGCGGAACGATGCATCCTGGAGATTCACGACCGTCCGAAAGCTGTGCTTGTTCTGACGGTAGGACACGCGCGCCGAGCGCGGAATCTCGCCGCCGGAATGAAAGCTCAACACTGAGTCCTTGGGCGGTTCCTGCAATTCGATACTCTGGAACATCGCACCGGGCTGGGCCGCGCCTGCGGCAAGCAGAATCTCTGCTGCCGCGATGATCTCGCTTTCATCGAGCGGGTCCATCGGGTGAGTGGCGGCTGCGTGCACAGCATTCGTCAGCGCAATCACACAGAGGGACAAGGCAAGTCTCAATCCATCCATGACGGTCACCCCGTTACACGTTGCCGCGCATCGTCGTCTAGGGAACGAACGCTGGCAAAAAGGTTGCTATTTACCTTGAATGTGACGAGAGCGCACGTGTCGTAGCAGGCGGCGCGTGCAATAAAAAGGCACTTCCATGGCGTATTTCCGCGCGCGCTGACAAAATCAGGCAACGACGACAAAAGGCCTTTTCTAATCAGTCAAGCAAAACAAAGTTGCGGGGTCGTGTCAATGGGAACGCTACAGTCCCGGCACGACAACCGGCACACCGATCAGCAAGAAATGGAGCCAGAATACAAAAGCAACGTAGACGCGAGACCGAGAACCACGGCGATCAAGTCATTGCCGCGTGATGGCTCGCTCCCCAGCTCGTGATAGTCGACCATGACGTGGCAGAAAGGAACGGGGCCAACTCGACCAGGGCACTCCGGGCCTTCGCGGCGTACTCTTCCTTCAACCTCGACATCGCGCGGGCCAGCAATGTGAGAGCCCAGCCGTGATCGAACGCCACATCAGGCGGCAAAGAGCTGAAATCCTGCGACATGTCGAGCGTGACGAACTGCCGATCGCCGCCACGCTTGCGCGCTCGCGCCCGATCACGCGCAGCGTTGACGAACAGCGTCAGCGCACCGAGCAGAAACGCGCGGAACCGCCCTTCAAACGTCCTGTTCTCGTCTGTGCGATCGCCAACGATAACCAACTGATATTGTTATGAAACGTGGGGGGCACTACTTGGCCAGAAGATATTCTTCCGGCATCGGGTATCATGGCCACCTCGGCGTGTCTTGAGTGACGCTTTCTCGCCATGCACCGGTCTTGGGCAAGCCGCTCCAAATTGACTGTTTCTTCGAGCGAATTTTCGCCCGCGACGCTTTTGCCTCGGGTGGCCACCCCGGCTCAGAATGCTCGAATCCGCAGGGGTCTCAGGAGCAGCGGAAATGAAGAGCATACGACGTAAACACGCATAAAATGAGCATATTGAGGCGGCTGTTCGGCAGGTTGCCTGAATGGCGCTTGCCGTGGACCGGCAACGCCGGCCGGGAGCCGAAGAGCACCGACCATGAAGGCGGCGAGCGTCACCTCACTCTGGCCCGGGAGAGCCTGCGCGACCTGATCCTGGATACGCGGCTGCCGCCCGGCATCCGCGACTCGCTGGCGCACGACTACGCCGCCGTGCAGGCGATGCTCGACAAGCTGGAGCACGGCCACCTGCACATCGCGGCATTCGGCCGCGTCAGCACCGGCAAGTCGTCGCTGTTGAATGCCCTGATCGGCCAACCGAAGTTCACGGTCAGCCCGCTGCACGGCGAAACCCTGAGATCCAGCATGGAACCGTGGTCCGAGATCGACGCGGGCGGCGTATTTCTGATCGACACGCCGGGCCTCGACGAAGCCGGTGGCGAGGAACGCGAACTGCTGGCGAAGGAAGTCGCGAATCGCGCCGACCTCGTCATTTTCGTGCTGGACGGCGACATCACGGAAAGCGAACGGCAGGCGCTCGAGACACTGCTCGGCCAGGGCAGGCCGGTCATCGTCGCGTTGAACAAGAAGGATCTCTACAACGGCGACGAGCTCGATGCCTTGCTCACCTCGGTGCGCAGGAAAACGACAGGACTGGTCAAGCCGTCCGACGTCATCGCGGTGGCGGCGGACCCGCGGCCGCAGACCGTGATCGAAGCCGGGCAGGGTGACACCGAAACGGTTTCCCAGCGCCCGCGCGCAGCCGATGTTGAACAACTGAAAGTCCGCCTGTGGGACATTTTCGCGGCAGAGGGCAAAACGCTTGCTGCACTGAACGCGAGCCTGTTTGCTTCCGACCTGAGCGATCAGGTGGGCCGGCGCATTCTCAATGCGCGGCGTGAGATCGGCGACAGGGTCATGCGTACTTACAGTGTCGCGAAGGGCGTTGCGGTCGCATTCAATCCGGTTCCACTCGCTGATTTATTCGCCGCCGCTTTCATCGACGTCGGCATGGTCGTGCACCTGTCGAAAGTGTACGACCTGCCGCTGAGCCGTCGCGAGGCGGGGTCGCTGATCGCCGCGATCGTCGGCGAGGCCGCTGCATTGATGAGTACCGTGTGGGCATTGCACCTCGTTTCGAGCGCACTGAAAGTCGGCACACTGGGCTTGTCGACGATACTGACCGCCGGTGCGCAGGGCGCCATTGCGTATTTCAGTACCTATTTCGTCGGCCGCGCGGCCGCGGAATACCTCGCGAACGGCAAGTCGTGGGGCGAGGGCGGGCCGAAGCAGGTCGTGCGCGAGATCCTGGACAGCCTGGACCGCGAATCCGTGTTGCAGGAGGCGCGTCGCGAAATACGTGCTCGACTCGGCACGAGCGCGTCGGCATAGCATCGATGTGACACAGACGAAGCGATCAATGAACGATCCATCCGATACGAGGCAGCGCATGCTGCGTATCTGGGCAACCGTCTGCGAGATTCCGCAAGGTGCGGTGGCCAGCTACGGCCAGGTGGCGGAGCTTGCCGGCATTCCGCGCGGCGCGCGGCAGGTGGGATATGCATTGCGGCATGTGCCGAAAGAGCGCGACGTGCCGTGGCATCGCGTTATCACGGCGTCCGGGAAACTGGCGTTCGCCCCATCCAGCCGCGCCTACAGGCGCCAGGCGACGCGGCTTGCGGAAGAGGATGTGCCGATCATCAACGGCCGCGTGAACATGAAAAAATACCGCTGGCAGCCCGACCTCGACGAGCTGCTGTGGAAGCCGTCGGCTGCATGGGACGACGCATAACGTCTCTGAACGGAAGGAAGTACGACATGACGATGCCGGCGGTCTATTTTTCACACGGGCAGGAGAGCGGTCCCTGGGGCCGCAAGATCCAGGCGATGGCCCGGACGGTCAGGGCGCTGGGCTGCCGGGCCGAAAGCATCGACTACCGGGGCATGGCCGATCCGACGGCGCGAGTCGAGAAACTCGTCGCCGAGTGCCGGCGTGTCGAGGAGCCGCTGGTGCTGGTGGGTTCGAGCATGGGCGGCCACGTGGCGACCGCGGCGGCCGCGGCCGTCGGCGCCGTGGGGCTGTTCGTGCTGGCTCCGGCCTACTACATCGACGAATACGAACCACTGACGCCGCCGCCTCCCGCCATTCCGATCGTCATCGTGCATGGCTGGCGCGACGACGTCGTGCCCGTCGACAACAGCATTCGCTTCGCGCGGCAGTGCCACGCGACGCTGCATCTGTTCGATGGAGACCATCGGCTCGCTGACAACCTCGGTGAGATCAATTACTATCTGGAACGCTTCATACGTGGTTTGAGCAACGACGCTTAAACATTCGATGGCCTTTGGGGAGGCAACAACAATGAGAGAAATCGGCTTACTGATAGTGGGCTTGCTGCTCGCCGGTTGCGGCGGCGGGAACGAGGAATCGGCCGCCGCGACCGAAGATGCGGAAAGCGTATTCGATCCGATGACCGATCAGATCGACAAGGCGAAGGCGGTGGAAGACCAGGCGATGCAGCACAAGGAAGACATCGACTCGGCCGTCCAGCAGGCCGAGGATACGGCTGCCGATATCGAGGACGCGGTGGACGATCCGGTGGAGTAGCCGACTCCGCGGAATCGCAACGATCACGGGCGAGCAGCGGGTTACGCGTTTGCGCGCCCGGTCCGCTCCATTCTCTGAATAAACACCGTGAGGCCGGTCAGTCCCGGAGTGGGGTCGGTGATGACATATGTCGGGATTGCCTGCATGTACTCGCGATAGCGACCCTTGTCCTCGAATCGTTCCCGAAACGTCGATGCCCTGACCTGCTCGATGTGATCGGGAACGATGCCGCCGGCGATAAACACGCCGCCGAGTGCGCCGGTGGTCAAAGCGAGATCCGCTGACACACTGCCCAGAAAGCGGAAAAACTGCTCCATGGTCGCGCGGCATTTCGGATCGACGGTGCCGCTCGTGATTTCCCGCGAGGTTTTCACTTCGTCGCCATGCATCGCGTTATGCAGCGCGATGATGCCCGGGCCCGACAGGACTCGTTCGGCGGAGCAGTGACCGTAGCGCTCTCGCAGCTTCGCGATGATCCGGTCTTCTTCGTCGTTGCGGCCGGCCAGGGTCACATGGCCGCCTTCGCCGACCATCGCCATGCCGCGGTCTTTGGTCCCGATCCAGGCCCCCACGCCGAGCCCGGTGCCGGCGCCGAGGACGGCGCGCGCGCCATCCCGGTAGGCGCTGGCTTTGCCGATTTCGCTCAAGTCCTTGTTGCGGATTTCCGGCAGCGCGCAGGCAACGGCATGAAAGTCGTTGATGACGTACAGTTCCTGAAGTCCGAGTTGGCTCCCGAGCTCCAGCCGGTTGAAGTGCCAGTCGCGATTGGTCATCTCCACGTCATCGCCCGACAACGGCGATGCAATGGCCAGTGCGCCGCAGCCGGGTTTTTCGGTCGACGTGGACAGGTATCCGGAGAGCAGGCTCTTTACATCGGGAAAATCGTCGTTCTTGAAGACTTTCAGGTCGACGATGCGCCGCTCGCTGCCGCGAAAGACGGCACAGCGGGCCGATGTCGCGCCGATATCGGCGATCAGCCAGCAGGAATCGCCTTGCGAGTCGACGGTCATCGCTGCCTGGAGGCGCCGAGCGCCCCAAGGAAGCGATCGCGCCAGGCGACAATGTCGTTTTTCCGGAGCACTGCCATCATCGAAGAATAACGCTCCTTACGTTCGTCGAGCGGCATGGTCAACGCGCGGTACAGGCCGTCGGCCACATCGTCGTTGTCATACGGATTGACGAGCACCGCGTCTTTCAGTTCGCTCGCGGCGCCGGTCAATATCGATAACACCAGCATACCCGGATTACGCGGATCCTGCGACGCGACGAACTCCTTGGCCACGAGATTCATGCCGTCCCGGATCGGTGTCACGATCCCGACGTCCGCCAGCCGGAACAGTCCCATCAGCGTCTCGCGATTGATACCGCGATTGATATACCGGAGCGGCAGCCAGTCGAGCGTTGCAAATCGTCCGTTGATTTCCCCGGATGTCTGCTCCAGGCTGGCACGAATGTCATCGTATGCCCTGACGCCAATGCGCGTCGGCGGTGCGATCTGGGTGTACGACACCGCGCCCTGGATCGCCGGGTATTTCTCGAGCAGCGTGGCGTAGGAGCGGAAGCGCTGTTCCAGGCCTTTGCTGTAGTCGAGGCGGTCGACCCCGATGATGAACTGGCGGTCGGCCAGGCTCTGCAGCGTGCGGGTGACCTCCGAATGTCCCCGCGCCTCTGTGGCAAACCGGTGGAGCGCGTCGACGTCGACGCCGATTGGGTAGACATCGGCGATCAGCGTTCGGCCCGCGACTTCGATGGTGCCGTCGCTGCCGACCACGGCGCCGAGCTCCGGTTGCGACACGGCATCGCGAAACGAGGCCAGATCCCGCGTCGTCTGAAATCCGACCACGTCGTATGCGCTGAGTGCCTGTAACAGGAACAGGCGGTCGGGCAACACCTGCAACACGTCGTAACCCGGAAATGGCACGTGCAGGAAGAAGCCGATCGGCTGATCGACGCCGCCTTTACGCAACTCCATCGCCAGCGGGATCAGGTGATAGTCGTGCACCCAGATAATATCGTCCGGCTCGAGCAGCGGCACGAGCTTGCGGGCGAAGGTGGCATTGACGCGCTGATAGGCTTCGAAATTGGCGCGCCGGTATTGAATGAATCCCAGCAGGTAATGAAAAAGCGGCCACAGCACCTTGTTGCTGAAACCGTTGTAGTACCCCTCGAAGTCGCCTTCGTCCAGATCGATGCCGACGAACTGAATGTTGTCATGCCATTCGATCTCCGGTGCATGCGTGTTACCGGCGGTCAGGTTGAGGTCGCCGTTCCAGCCGAACCACATGCCGCCACGGTCCCGCAGGGCACCCAGCACGCCCACCGCGAGCCCGCCCGCGGCCTGATCGGCCTGGCTCGGACTCGCCACCCGGTTGGACACCGCAACGACGCGCCTGCGAGGATTCTCTGCGGCCTCGCTCAAAGGACCTCCTCCCAGTTGCGGCTGAGCCTGACCGCGGCATTGATGATGCCGGCCATGCTGTAGGTCTGGGGAAAGTTGCCCCATAAGCCGTGCGTCGCGGGATCGATGTCTTCGGACAACAGGCCGAGATGATTGCGGCAGGTCAGCATATTCTCGAACAACTCCCGGGCTTCGTCCTTGCGCCCGATCGTCGCCAGCGCGTCGATATACCAGAACGTGCAGATGTTGAAAGCGTTTTCGGGTTCGCCGAAATCGTCCGCAGCGTTGTAGCGAAACATGTGCTTGCCGCGTCGCAGGTGCTTCTCGATCGCGGCGACGGTCGATGCAAACCGCGGGTCGTCCGCGGCCAGGAATCCAAGATCGTGCATCGTCAGCAGGCTTGCGTCCATTTCCGGCCGGCCAAACGCTTCGGTGAAGCTCATTTGCGGCTCGTCCCAGCCTTCCTTGCAGATGAACGCGTGGATGGCAGCCGCTTTCCCGCCCCAGTAAGCCGCGCGGTCGGGTTTCTCCAATTGTATCGCTATGCGCGCCAGGCGTTCGCAGCCCGCCCAGCACATGATGCTCGAGAAAGTATGCACTCTCTTGCGGCCGCGGTACTCCCACAATCCTGCATCCGGCGCATTGTACAGGGTCGCTGCTTTCTCGCCCAAATCCTCCAGGCGTTGAAACTGCGCTTCGAGACCGGGCCGGCGTAGGCGGCGGTCGAAGAAGTAACGGGTGGCCGCCATGATGACCGTGCCGTACACGTCGTTTTGCACCTGCTCGAAGGCCTGGTTACCGACGCGTACGGGCCCCATGCCGCGATAACCGTCGAGCGACGTGATTTCCCGCTCCTCCAGATCGGCGCGTCCGGTGATGCTGTAGACGGGCTGCAGCGGGCCGTTGTCCGCGTCGCTCGCGACGTTCACGATGTAGCGCAGATATTCTTCCATGGTTTTCGTCGCGCCCAGCCTGTTCAAGGCCTGCACCACGAACCAGCTGTCGCGCAACCAGCAGTAGCGGTAATCCCAGTTGCGCCCGCTCTTCGCCGCTTCGGGAATCGATGTCGTCATGGCGGCGATCACCGCGCCGGTGTCTTCGAACGTGCACAGTTTCAGGCTGATGGCTGCGCGAATGACGGCCGACTGCCATTCGAACGGAATTGCGAGGCCGCGCACCCAGCCAAGCCAGTAAGCCGCGGTCTCGTCGAAATGATGCCGGTAGTTCTCGGCCACCGATTCCAGAATGGTTTCATCAGGACCGAGGATCAGATGCAGCGGACGATCGAGGACGAAATAGTTTTCTTCGAGGACGTGCGTCAGCGACACGTCGGTCGTCAGGCGCAGGTCCAGTTGCGGCGACAGGTAACGAATGTGATTGCTGCCATGCGTCACGCGGCAGGCCTCTGCGCCGTAGTTGTAAGTCGGATGCAGGCGGATCCGCACGCGTGGCTGTCCGCGAACCGGGTGCAGGCCGCGCAGCAGCATCATCGGCTTGTACGTGCGGCCCAGGTAAGCATAGCGCGGCGCGAAGTCCGTGATTGCAACGGCGTTGCCGTCGCGGTCATGCAGCACGGTCTCGAGGATCGCCGTATTGTCGAGATAGCGCTGTTCCGCACGCACGAAGTCTTTCAGTTCGATTTGGTAATAGCCGGGGCGTTCGGATCCCTGGTCGGAGCGCAGCAGGCGACAGAACGCGGGATCGCCATCCAGTTGCGGCAAGCAGGCCCACACCATCACACCCCGGGTATCGATCAGCGAGGCAATCTGACAGTTGCCGACAACGCCGAGATTCAGATCAGTCATTCTTTTGCTCGTCCCTTGCGCTGGTTCCGTTCGGGGCGGCGACGGCTGCCCGCAGCCAGGCGCGTACGTCGGATACGTTCGAGAGCTGCCACCGGGCGCCGCTGTCGGCAGCGTGGCCGACCCGCACCGAGAGGCCGCCCAGGGCGTTGACGACGGCGAATCCGTCTTCGTCGGTCAGGTCATCGCCGACGAAAACGGGCCGCCGGCCTGCGAAGGGGGGTAACTCCATGAAACTCTCGATTGCACGGCCCTTGTCGGCCGCCGTCGGCAGCAATTCGAGCACCATTTTGCCATGCATGAGACGGAACCCGGCACCCAGTTCAGCACAAACAGGTTCCATGAGCGCCAAGAGCTGCTGCGCAAGCTCCGGCCGGTCTCGATAGTGCACGCCGATTGACAGCGGCTTTTGTTCAAAAATCAGGCCGTCATGACGTTCTGCAAACGCGGAGATCCTTTCCGCGTAGCGCGCCGGAACGGCGGGTCCGGCGCGGCGGACGCTGCCGTCCGGCAGCTTCAGTTCGAGCCCGTGCGAGGCGCCGGCAGGCAGTGCCAGTGGATTGAAAATAGCTTCGAGCTGCAAAAGGCTGCGACCGCTGACCAATGCAACCGCACCGTCGTATGCCTGTTGCAAGCGCTGCAGCAACCGCAGCAAGCGAGGGTCCGCCAGCACAAGATCGGGACGCGTTTCGATTTCGAGCAGCGTGCCGTCGACATCGAGAAACCACGCCCACTGACGATCGTTGCCGGCAGGCAGCGGCGGGCGGCTGACAAGAGTCGCCGCGTCGGATTTTATGTCAACTGGATGCATAGGCCTGCTCCGACAGCATTGCGCACTGAGGGTTTGAAATCAACGGTTTGTGGTAAAGGCAATTTCTGTAACATTGGCAACCCATGAGCGCAGGCAGCCTCCTATTTCGCCCCGGGTACTGGTTGGCCGGCAAAGTTTTCGCAACCTGGGCCCGGCCTGCCGTACAGCCGGAGGACCCTGCCGCGTTACTGGCGCATTGCAACGGGGCCGTCTGTTACGTGCTGGAGACGGGCGGCCTGGCCGATACCCTGGCGCTTGAACGGATCGCGCGCATGCACGGGCTGCCCTCACCGACGGACACGCTGCAAATTGGCACGCAGCGCGAACCCTGTCTCGTCGTATTGCGGCGCATGGAAGGCTTTTTGTTCAGGCGCCGGCGCAAAAAAGGCTCGATGCGACTGAAGCGACTCGTTGAAGCCAGCATCGAAGCCGGCCGCAAGGAGTTGTTGCTCGTTCCGGTTGCAATTTACTGGGGCCGTTCTCCGGACAAGGAGCGATCCTGGTTCAAGTTGCTGTTCCTGGAGAACTGGGA
>JBOHZD010000380.1:0-5306 GCA_050738315.1 Woeseiaceae bacterium | reverse complement strand
CTATTGTACTCCTTCGATCGCGGCGCGGCATTCACCTTTATAATTCAAAGTTCGCCTGCAAGGCCGCCGGGGCCATGCGTTCCGGCGTCAGCACTTACTCATTCTGAGAGCAGCACAGTGGACGATCGCGGAGTTTCACTTTCCGACAACGCCATCCCGCAGTTCTGGCGAGATGGCTACATTGTCGTGCCGACCGTTTTTTCTCATTCGATCATCGACCAGGCCAAGGCGGCGCTGCTACGCGAAGCGGAGGCGGCGAATCTTCACCGGACGGCATCTCCACGTCTCGGTAGTCTCGGCTTTCCCAAGTCGGCCGCCGCCTACCCTGCTGCACGCGACCTGATGTTCTCCGACTCCGTCGTCAGCGTCGTTGCGCAGCTTCTCGGCCATCGACCAATCTATTTCGGCGATAGCAGCGTCAATTACGGTTCCGGATACACCGGATGGCACAAGGATAACCGCGTTTCGGACCGTAAAGATGGTGCCGCCCCAGATTGGCAGGGCGATTACGATCTCATTCGCGTGGGCATCTACCTTCAGGACTGCGCCGCACATAGTGGCGGCCTCCTGGTACGGGCAGGGTCGCACAACGACGCGCCACGTCTGCCCGCCTGGGCACGGAATGGCAAGGGGCGATTACCGGCTTTCGCTCGTCGCGCCAATGCCTTCAGATCACGGTTCTACGGCGAAGCGCGCTTCGTAAACACGATGAAGGGCGACATGGTCGTCTGGACTTTGAGAACGACACACGCGGGTCATGCGGTGAGAATAAAGGGATTGCCGAAACTGCTGCTGGATCCGAGGATGCAACAGGTCGTGCCGAAGTTCCTGCAGGTACCGATCGATGGGCCCCGTCTGGCGATTTTCGCCACGTTCGCCCGTCCCGGATCCCATTATCAGAGATATCGAGAGTACATTGTCGGCCGTGATTATTTCGTACGTCGGCCTTATGTCTCTGTCGAGGAACTCTTACCTCCCACCGTGACGCTGGACGAGATCAAATATTCGCAACCCGGGCCCGAATGACTCGGCACATCCACACGTTCGTCAGTATCGGGGGCATCACCAGCCTGTCGCTCACGTTTTTCCACCCGGCGATGTGGGCGCCCGTCGGCCTGTTTCTCGGTCTCTCGCTGCTGTTGGTCACGCCGCTGCTGTTGATGGAAAGGCGGGTCGAGCCGCCTGGCTTCTTCATCGCCCTGATGTGGATAGCCACAACCGCCCTGCTGGCCCTCGCCTACGGATTCACCGAGGATTTCTTCAACGTCAAGCAGGTGGCGCTCATGCTGGCCGGCCTGCTGTTCGGCTATTTCGTGAGCCTGGCAAGAGTGCCGGCCTGGGCGGCATGGACGCCGTTCGCGCTGTTCGCCCTGTACTTCGCCGGCCTGTTGCTGCTCGGCCGCGAGCCCGGAGAGGCGTTTTCACGTAACTCGCAGAACTACGTGTCGGTAATCCTGCTGGCACTGTATACGTCCGCCATCATAATGACCCGGCCGTCGGCAGTGCGCATCATGCACGTCGTCATTGCGGGATTCGTGCTGGTACTTTCGATCTGGGGAGCCGGGCGTGGTGGCATTCTCGCATCTCTACTGCTCACGGGCGGAATGTTCGTCCGCCTCATGTCGCAAGGGCGCCCGGGGGTGATTCACTGGACGATCGCGGCATTCGCTATCGCCGCTGTATCGATCTCGGTTTTCTTTGCCGTGAATTTTCTGGAGAGCCAGGGCTACCTGTACAAGTTCGAAGGCCGCGGCCTGCACGACGCGTCGCGACTTTCCATCATCATTTCTTACTTCGACGACATTGAGCTATCCGAGCTGCTGCTCGGCAAGAACTACTATCAGGACAGCTACATGGCACGATGGGGGTTCAATCTGCATAACTCTTATCTCGACGCCTGGGCGCACCTGAGCCTTTACTATTTGCTCTTCATTTTGACGGTACTGGCCCTTGCCGTTCGCAGCTTCCGCCGTCATCCGGTCGTCGTAATCGCCTTGCTTGCCTTTGCCGCGCGTGCGATAACGGATAGCCAGATGTTCAGTGGGCAGTATGACTACGTTATTTTTTCCACCTTGTTCGTGCTCTTACGCGAGCCACACCCGTCGCTTCAACGCACTGCCCGCGCCATTACCGACTTGAGCGCATCGCAGGCGCGGCCGACCGCCGCATCGGACAACGTCGGATGAACGAGGAACATGAGGCTGGTCACGCCCAGCTCGCGGGCGATAGGCAGCGCGTGCGCCGGGCGCCAGCCGGTGCCGTCGAAGGCTCTTTCAAGGTATATCTCGGAGCATGACCCGGAGAAGCATGGCACGCCGAGCGCGTTGATTTCGGCCATGATGCGATCGCGACTCCAACCCGGATGCAACTGATCGGGTTCGACGAACAGATAGCACTTGTACGCCGCATGTTCGACGGTCGGGGGTACCTCCGGCACCCGCAGGCCCGGCAGGCCGCGGGCGAAATCCCAGATCGCGCCGGCGTTGGCAATCCTTCGGGCGTGCCAGTCGTCCATGCGCCGTAACTGGATGCGGCCCAATGCAGCTTGTGCCTCGGTCATTCGCCAGTTCGTGCCGAAGCTGTCGTGCACCCACCGGAATCCGGGCGAGTGCTCGCGCTCGTAGACCGCCTCCCAGGACTTGCCGTGATCCTTGTAAGACCAGATCCGCGCTCCCAGCACGGGATCGTCCGTCGTGACCATCCCCCCTTCGCCCCCCGTCGTCATGATCTTGTCCTGGCAGAACGACCATGCGCCGATCTGACCGAACGATCCGACCGAACGTCCGGCGACGCGCGCACCGTGCGCCTGCGCGCAGTCCTCGATCACTACCAGGTCACGTTCATCGGCGAGCGTCATGATCGGGAGCATGTCGCACGGCCAGCCGGCAAGATGCACGCAGATTATCGCCCGGGTTTCCGACGTGAGGGCGCGCTCAATCGTTCCCGCCGTCAGATTCTGGCTGTCGCGATCGACGTCCGCGAAAACAGGTGTGGCTCCTGCCGCGACGATACAAGAGGCGGAAGCGACGAAGCTCCTGGGCGTGACGACCACCTGGTCGCCAGGGCCAATTTCCAGCGCTCGCAAGGCACCTTCGAGCGCAACGGTTCCATTCATCAGCGCAACGGCATGCTCGGTGCCCGCCCACGCGGCAAATTCCCGCTCGAATTTGCGACATTCGTCTCCCGTCCAGTAGTTGACCCGGTTCGAAAGAATAACCTCGCGGACCGCATCGGCTTCCTCATCGGTGAACCGCGGCCACTCCCAGTCGCTATCGGCGTTCATTGACGAAATGCTCGAACAGGTCTTCGATCGATCGTTCCAGAGGAATGGCGGGCGCCCATCCCGCTCGCTCGAGCTTGCTGCAGTCCAGTCCGGATAACCTCCCGACCCCCTGCCGGTGTTCCACCACCCTCAAAGCACGCCCGAATCGCTCTCGACAATGGCGATCGGCGAGGCCGACATACTCGCTCACGCTCACAGGGCGGCCGGAGCCCACGTTGAACACTTCTCCTCGCCAGGCTGCATGCATTCCATCGACGAAAAAACTCACCGCACGCACGGCATCACGAACGTCGAGCAGGTCGAGCAGGTCATGCGCGCCGCGAACCTCGATTTCCAGATCATCGACCGCGTTGGCAATTACGCGATGCGGGAATTCATTCGGCCGCAGCCCTGCCGCGGCACCGAACAGACGCGCCAGTCGCAAAGAGACAGCCGAGACGGACGGCCGGCGCCTCGCCAGCGAAACAATGCTTTCCTCGATGGCGTATTTCGAAAACGCGTATGGCTCCGTAGCGTCGATCGCCGCATCCTCGGACATGGTTCCGGAGCCATCGACCGCGTAGACCGATTGTGACGATATGTTGACGATGTTGGGCACTTCGCAGGCTTCGGCAAGATCCAGTTTTTGCAGCTGGGAAACGTACGCGTCTGAAATGGCGCGGGTCCCATGCGGTGGCCGGCCGGACACGAAATTGACCAGCGTGTCTGCCCAACCGAAAGCATCCTTGAGCGACGACGAGCGCTCGCTGAACACACGGATGGCGACAGAGCCTGCATAGGCGCGCTGTGCATCGGCAACCGACTGCTCGCGGCAAACGACAAACACGCGGTCTCCGGCCGTTGCGCGCGCCGTCACGAAATGCCGCGCCAGCCAACTCGTTCCACCGAGTACCAGCACGGACTGCCGCGGCGACACGGATTGAGCCGGCCGACCGAAGTCATAGCGCGGCCTCGGCCAGGTGCGGCATGCAACCTGCCTCGTGCCGATCTTGTTGTGATTAACGAAGAGTTCGCGCTTTTCACCCGTGACGAAATTGTCGACCAGCAGCGATACCTCGTTGAATCCGAACTGGGCCCGATTGCCGGTGATGCCGGTAAAACGCGGGTTCATCTCGAAGAACACCAGGCCCTGTTCCGTGATTCGCCCCTGGAGATTTACCGGTCCGCGCGGCTCGTAGTCGGACAGCGCGGCTGCGACTTCGTCCACGGCTGCCCACACGGACGGCACGTCGAGCGGTTGAACCTCCACGGGCACGCCGGCCTTCAGGCGGTTTCGCGACGCGAACCGCCCGAGCAATTCGCCGTCCGCGGAGTACGCCAGTTGCACGGAGATCTCCGAAAGCTGGGCAACCTGGCCCGCCGCAACCGCAGCCTTGATCGATTCGAGCTCCGGATCGTCTTCGACGGGGAACAGGAAAGGCTGAATAACAAATTCGTCGGGCAGATCCGCCAGGTCCCCGGGGCCGTGGAGAATTCTCAGGCCGGCGGAGGCCGAGCCGCCACTCGGCTTGGCTATAGCGGGAAACCGGATGTCGTCATGCCGTCCATCACGACGGTATTGTGCAATCGAGCAGGACGCGACGACACATTCGGTCCGTTTCCGCAATTCGCGGGACCAGGCCAGCTTGTCGCGCAGGAGACTGACCAGGGTGGCGTCACCCACGATGACCTGCACGCCCACGCTCTCGAACCGCTTCCGATGCCGCGCAAGCGGCGCGAGCTCGAGGTCGTGGCCCGGGATCAGCGCGTCGATGCGACGATCGACGCAGACCTCCAGCAGATTGTCCAGGTAATCCGGATGGTCGATGCGCGGCAGCGACACGAAGTCGTCGCAATCCGCGACCGGATAACAGAATCGACTCTGATCGCTGCCGACCAGATAATACTCGTGCTTCAGATGCTTCAACGAATCGACGACCGACTGGCCGACGCCGCTGCCGACACAGGTAACGAGTACTCTCTTCAACGACGTCATTCGTTATGCATACCGGAACGACGCGGATCGGTCAGGCATATCATGGAT
>JBOHZD010000379.1:0-3843 GCA_050738315.1 Woeseiaceae bacterium | reverse complement strand
TGAGGTCCTTGTATTCCGGAATGCGGTAGTAACCGCAGTGTAAGGTCGGCGCGATGAGCATGTACTGCCCGTCACGAACGTCCGTATCCGAGGCATTGGCGCGCACGTGTTTGAACAGCGCGAGGTTCGGCCCCTGGCTCACGTCGAACCAGCTGTTGAACCAGAACGCCGGGACGCCGAAGTCTTCGTCGTCATGGTAGAGCCCGCCTTCGTACCAGGCAGGATCGTTCGGCTTCCGCGCCATGAGCATGGCGCCGGGCCCGGCATTGGCGCCCGCACTTTTCAGCCAGTCGATCGCCGGCAGTGTTTTCAGATGTTCCTTCCAGTCGACCTCGGGCATCTCAGGCGCCAGGTCGTACATTTTTCGCAACTTCTCCAACTGTTCCTTGGACAGATCGGCCGGGAACTGCGGCCGGATGTTCTGTTGCACGCCGTAGAGCCAGACCGTGAACAGCGTCTGGTGAGCACCGCCCTTGTACCAGTTGCCCTGCTCGTAGAATTCCCCGACTCGGCCGATGCCGGCGCCAGCGGACATCGGCACCATGGCTTTGTGTGCCGGATGATTTCGTGCGGCCAGCGACATCTGCCACTCGGCGGTCGACGAACAGCCGAGTGTTCCGACATTGCCATTCGACCAGTCCTGTTCGGCGATCCAGGTCATCGAGTCATAGCCATCCGTGCGCGGCTGGCCCAGGATCTGCCAAGCGCCTTCCGAGTAATAACGGCCGCGCTCGTTCTGCACGACAAAGGCATACCCGCGCTCGATCGCCTCGATCGCCCATTCGAGCTGTCCGCCTTCGATCTTGTTGAAGTTGTAGGGCGTTTTGACAAAGATGACCGGGAACGGGCCGTCGCCTTCCGTGGGGAGATAAACGTCCGTAGCGAGGCTCACGCCGTCGCGCATAGGCACCATGATCATCGTGTCGGCCGTGGCGATGGCTTCGAACTTTGCCGTCGCTTTGTCTTCGTCCTGCGCGAGACTCGGCTGTGCAAAGACAGAGAGGAGTGTAAGAGAAACGATCTGTGTGCGAACGACAAAAAGTCGCTTCGATTGGGCAATCGACATCAGCATGACATCTCCGGGGGGTAGGCGATTCGTTTTTCGACAGGATAAGTCGGCGTCGCCGTGGCGTCAAAGCGATGGTCGCCCGCATGGCGGGCTTCTACAGAGGTGACGCGGGTCGGCGATCGTCACACAAAAAAAGCCCCGACGAGCGGGGCTTTTGACGTGCGTGCCTCGGTTACGATCAACTCGCCATTTCGAGCTGATAGTAGTCCATGAGGATCTTGGCAACCTCCGGCCGCGAGAATTCCGGCGGCGGCGCAATGCCCTGGCTCAGCATGTCCCGGACCTTCGTGCCGGACAGGATCACATAGTCTTCCGGCGTGTGATCCGGTGCCTCGTTCATCATTACGATGCGATTCAGTTTCTTCGACCAGGCCGTGTGGTCTGCCTTGAAGATCTCGATCTGCAGGGCGCCCTCGGGCACCCGCTCCTCGAAAATCGTCTGCGAATCGAACGGACCGTAATAGCCGCCGGCACCCGCGTGATCGCGGCCCACAATCAGGTGGGTCGCGCCCATGTTCTGACGGAACAGCGCATGCAGCACGGCTTCGCGCGGGCCGGCATAGAGCATATCGAACCCGTAACCGTTCACCATCACGGTGTTCTTCGGGAAATACACTTCAACCATCTTGCGGATGCAGGCCTCACGCACCGGTGCCGGGATATCGTCTGCTTTCAGCTTGCCGAGCAGCATGTGAATCACGACGCCGTCGGCGCCCAGACGTTCCAGGGCCATACGGCAGAGTTCTTCGTGTGCCAGGTGCATCGGATTCCGCGTCTGGAAGGCGACAACATTGTTCCATCCTCGCCTGGCGATCTCAGCGCGAATTTCCACGGCAGTTTTGAAAGTGCCGGGGAAGTCCTTTTCGAAATAACTGAGGTTCAAAACCTGTATGTCGCCCGACACGCAATACCTGCCGAGATTTTTGAACACGGCCACCCCAGGGTGAGCCGTCTCAAGCGTTCCGAAGATTTCCTGGGTGATCGTGTTCAACACGTCATGATCGACATCCTCGATATCGCGCACGTTCATGACCGCCATGACCGGATGCCCTGTCACGTTCGGGTCGCGGAGCGCAATGCGCTTCGCGCCGTCGATGCCGCTGATGTCGTTGGTCAGATTGAGGATCGGCACCGGCCAGAACAGGTCGTCGGTGGTGTGCATGGTCTCAGCAACGCAGAGTGCGTCCGCGAGATTCATGAAGCCGTTGAGCGGTGTGAAATAGCCGCCACCGAGCATCACGACGTTGGCCGCTGCGGCCGAGTTCAGCAACAGGGAGGGCAATTTCTCGGCCTCGGCGCGTAATGCGTTGCGCTGGCCGGAATCGGATACGAGCAGAGGCTTGAGGGCATCCGCCCCATGAGGTTTGATCACTGGTAATCTCCTAAACTGCGACGGCGGAAGGGTTGTCGTAACGGTCGTCCGCACGGGTGAAATACTTTTCTTTGATAATCTCGTGTTGAACGAGATAGTCGATGACGATCGACACTTCTTCTTCAAGCGTCATTTCGTCCGTCTTCAGATGGATTTCGGGGTTGACGGGCGCCTCGTAAGGATCGTCGATACCAGTGAAGTTCTTGATTTCACCGGCACGGGCTTTTTTGTAAAGGCCCTTGGGATCGCGCTTTTCCGCCGTGCTGAGATCGCAGTCGACGAACACTTCGACAAATTTCAAGCCGGCAGCGTCATGTAGTGCACGCACCTCGTCACGATCGGCCTTGTAAGGACTGATGAAGCTCGACAGGGAAATGGTGCCGGCATCGCCGAACAGTTTCGCGACCTCGCCGATTCGTCGAATATTCTCCTTGCGATCCGCTCCGGAGAAGCCCAGGTTCTTGTTGATTCCCAAGCGTACGTTGTCGCCGTCCAGACGGTAGGACAGTTTGCCCATGTTAAAGAGCGCGCGTTCGAGCGCGACCGCAATGGTGCTCTTGCCGCTTCCGGATAGCCCGGTGAACCAGATCGTGGCTCCTTTCTGCCTGAGAATCTCATAACGATCCTCGCGAGAAACGTCTCCTCCATGCCAGGTGACGTTGGTTGCTTTTTGGTCGGCCATCTCTCTTCCTTGTGGTGTGGGTGCTGGTGTCGAATTCGTGTTAGTGGTCGTTAGCGGCGATCGCCAGGTGTTCGCTGTCGTTGCGATCGACTTTTCGCCGCTCCGAAAATCCGTGCAGCAAAAGGTCGCTGCATTTCTGTATGACGTCGAATATATCCAGATCCGGATCGCGTACGATGATGTCACCCCAGGCATTGCAGATACCGATGACGGCCTGCGCAGCAAAGTGACAATCGATCGAGCCGCGAATGACTCTTTGCCGGATTCCTTCCTCGAAGATGCCTTCCAGCAACTGCCGGTAGCGGCTGCCGCGCTGCTTAAGGACGGTTCGTTTTTCCTCGGGCAGGTACAGGCGCTCGTCGTTGTAGACCTTGAGTGCCTCGTTCTTTTCCCGGTAGCTCGACAGGTGCGACGTCAAGGTCGCCATCAACTTGGCTTCGAACGGCTGGTCGCTGCGGGCAATCTGCTCCATGCGGTGCAAATAGTCCTCGATGCCGAACAGACACACTTCGCCCAGAGCTTCCTGCTTCGATTCGAAATAATAATAGAGGCTTCCCTGCTTGATCCCCATGCGCTCGGCAATGTCCCGGGTGCTCGCGCCATGAAAACCCTTTTCAGCAAACACCGCGGCGGCCGCCTTGATGGCGACGTGGCGCTGGTGCTGATAGCGGGTATTTTCAGGGTCGTGTTTCACAAGATAAGCGGCTGGATTGATCAGAT
>JBOHZD010000378.1:0-5515 GCA_050738315.1 Woeseiaceae bacterium | reverse complement strand
GATCGTATGCGCCGCCTAGCCACCGGAGCATTGCTGGATGCTCGGGGTGGTTTACGTCGGCTATGACTTCCTCAGGGCTCGGGTAGCCGATAGAGTTCTCTGACCGGCGTACGCTGCGGCGGAGTGTGGTCGACTCTGCGGCAGCCTGCAACCGCGTAAACCGGGTGACAGCCCTCGCACATTGCTATACACCATTGACGCACGGTACGTCAATGGTGTACCGTCGCTGCAATGATTTTCATCGAATCGCCGATCTTCACCGCGGACGTAACGGAGCTGCTCAGCGATGAAGAGTACGCCAAGCTGCAGGAGCACCTGGCGCAGCGGCCGAAAGCCGGCGCTCTGATCACCCAGACCGGCGGGTTGCGCAAGGTGCGCTGGCGGGTACAGGGCGGCGGCAAACGCGGCGGCGTACGCGTGATCTATTACCACGTCGTCGCACGGGCGCAGATTCGGATGATTCTGATCTATCGCAAGGGCACGAAAGACGATCTGACGCCGAGGGAGAAGGCGGTTCTACGTAAGATGAACGCGGAGTGGTAACGATGGACAAAAAGCTTTTTGAGCGGCTGGTTGAAAGCATGCAGCAGCATGAGGAAATCCGGCGTGGCGAACGGGAGCCTTCGCGCGAGTTTTTCGTGGACGCCGAAAAGGTAAAAGAAATCCGCGCCATGACGGGACTCAGCCAGGCGAAGTTCGCGCGGCTTCTCGATGTGGACGTCGGAACGCTTCGCAATTGGGAACAAGGTCGGCGCCATCCTACCGGCCCGGCGAGGGCCCTGCTGCGAGCGATCAAGCGCGACCCGAAATCGGTGCTGAAGGCGTTGGCCGCCTGATCCCGGTCCAAAGGTAATGTGCCGGCCCATTCGGCGCGGCGCCTCTTTCTTCCAGCGTTTCAGAACGGGCCCTCAGCGCCACCAAAGCGCTACGTCGCGCAGCGTACCCAGCGTGGCGCGACATTGGGCATTGAGCATGGCGCGCCCCTGATCTTCGGCAAGGTGCTCCACTCTTCGATTCACGCAGAACTCACGCACATCTGAATTGCCGTGCCGACCCAGAATGACAACCCGTTGATTTAGCGGGGTTTCTGCGGCCCGCTGACCGGCGAGCGTAGTCTTTTCAGTCGCGCGGAATTTCGATTCTGGCGTTTTTTTTGGTTGGAAGCGAATCGCGGCAGCCCTGAGAATATTGATTTATACGGGTGGGCAAAATGCTCACGGTTATTTTTGACATGAGGTTAAATTAGCCGTAGACTGCGGCCGACATGGCCGACCTGCCCCGATATCTGCTGCCGCAGGTGCGCCGTGATCTGGCGAAGAAAATGGTATTCATCGCCGGTCCGCGCCAGGTCGGCAAGACGACGCTCGCCCGCGGGCTACCGGGCGCTTCCTCCGGCTATCTCAACTGGGATGTCGCCGAGCACCGCGAGCGTATCCTCAAGGGCGAGTTGCCAACAGCGCGGCTGTGGATTTTTGATGAGATCCACAAGTACCGCCACTGGCGCAACTTCCTCAAGGGCGTGTACGACGGACGCCCGAACGGCCAGCGCATCCTCGTGACAGGCAGCGCACGGCTCGACCTCTATCGTTTCGGCGGGGACTCGCTGCAGGGGCGGTACCACCTGCTTCGCCTGCACCCGTTATCGGCGGCGGAGTTGGGTATCGAGAACAACAAGGATCTGATGAGCCTTCTCACGCTTGGCGGCTTCCCCGAACCGTTCCTGTCCGGAAGTCGTAAGGAGGCACGCCGCTGGTCACGCGAGTACCGGACCCGCCTGATTCGCGAGGACCTGGTCTCATTGGAGCAGATCCAAGACCTCGGTCACTTCGAGCTCATGATGCTGCGCCTGCCCGATCTGGTCGGATCGCCGCTGTCGATCAATGCGCTGCGCGAGGACCTACAGGTGAGCCACAAAACCGCCGGTCGCTGGCTGGACGCGCTGGAGCGACTCTACGCCGTCTTCCGCCTCTCACCCTTCGGAGCTCCGCGTATTCGCGCCGTCAAGAAGGAACAGAAGCACTATCAGCTCGACTGGTCGCTGGTGGAGAGCGATGCACCGAGGTTCGAAAACCTGGTGGCCTGCCATTTGCTCAAATGGGTGCACTACGAGCAGGACGCCGAAGGGCGCGACCTCGAGCTGCGCTACTTCCGCGACACGGATGGACGTGAGGTCGACTTCGTGATTGCCGAACGAGGCCGACCGATCCGATTTGTGGAATGCAAATGGTCGGATGCCGATGTAGACAAGGGTCTGCGCTACCTCCGGGCGAAGTTTCCGGCGGCGGAAGCGTGGCAGATCTCCGCGGCCGGGCGCAAGAACTACCGGTCGCCGGATGGCATCCGCGTTGCGCCCGCGCTCGAGCTGCTGTCGACGCTGGCTTGATCAGGATTGAAGGGCTATCTCGTCGAGCTCGACGCGTGGGAGAAGTTCTTCGACGGCAGCAAGACCCTCGCTGCACGAGCCTTCAGGGGTCTTGCGCCCCGGAAGATGGGTTAATTCTCCTGTCGCACAGTCGTTTCATATGGATCTGAGTTTATCAGCAAAATCGTGCACGGCGTTTCGGAAACGCAGGCATCGCCATGCCTTTTATCCGCTGGCTGCGTCCAATAGCTTCCAGGACGGAGCTCGACCGCCTCTCCCTTGGTATTTTCGTCGAACCAGTGTGTCCACGTTCCTTCGATTACCACTGCTCGGTAGTCGGCAGTGTGGCTATGAATCGGTGCTGCAAAGCCGCCTGGGATGTCGGGGTCAAGCAAGTCAGTGAGCAAATCTGGCTCGTCAGCTTCATGCAATACGATCTCGGATACTTCGATCACGAGACCTGCCGCCTGGAGCCAATCGAAAATCCATTCAGTGCAAAAGTGTTACCAATGTCTCCGGCATAATCTCTAACCCATGTCCCCGGAACGGACCCGCGAAAAGATGGCGCGCCCGGAGAGATTCGAACTCCCGACCGCCTGGTTCGTAGTTCGATCAACGAGCTCCTCGGGGGTGGGACGATCATGATGTTCTCGGCAATTTTGGTGCTACGTAATGGAAGTACGTGGGCTGGCTGAGCCTCCGGCGGCTCGCATCCATGTTGCGGAATGGTGCGAGAAGGGCGATGCTGTGCGCGGCAGATGGAAGAACGATGATGCACACGCGTTTTCTGCTCGTATTCCTGCTGGTCATCGCAGTGCCGAGCGGCTGCGATTCACCGCGTGATGACACAAACGGTTTGACTGCTCCTGCCCTGGATACTGCGGTAGCCGTAGACCCGCCGCCTCGGCGTTTTTGTCCGGACACCGAGCATCGCGTCGTCGAGATCAGTACGGCCGATCCGGAGGCAGACGCGAATCACCACAACCTAATGCGGGACCGACTTATCGAAGCGGTGCGCGTCGCGAATACGACCATTCTGCTCGGACCGAACGTCGTCCTCAACTTCACATCTGCAAGCGACGAGGACATTCCGCTGCGCTTCGGCCCCTGCGTGACGCTCACGAGCACGAGCGTGCTCCCGCCGGATACGGCAACGCCTGCGGCAGCCAGCCTCATCGGCCCATTCCAGCCGCCGCCGGCGCGTACGCCTAGCTCGCGCGGCCCGCTCTTGACCTTCGGCCCGCACCGAAGCGATGACGAAGATGTATTTCTCTCGGTCAGCTGCGCTGCCGGTTCGCAGCCGAACGATCACGTGCGCATTTCCGGTTTTCGCCTCTACGGTCCGTTCTTCGGACACCAGAAGACCGACGACATCGGCATTCATGTCAATCGCTGCCTCGATGTCGAAGTCTCGAACATGGAAGTCGCGGGCTGGGGTGGCGTCGGGATTCATGTCGTGGACGATCCGGAGCAAGGCCCTGGCCAAGAGCCGCCGAGCAATCGCGAGGGCGATCGGATCGGGCGTCCGGAGCAGGTGAGGATCTTCGGGAATTTCATCCACCACAATCAGCATCCAAGAACCGCATGGGATAGCCACACCGCGGGCTACGGCGTGGAGATCGACCACGGGGCGTGGGGACGCATCACCGAGAATGTGTTCGACTTCAACCGGCACGCGATTGCGGCGGCCGGCGACACCGGGGGTTACGAAGCGCGCCGCAACCTGGTACTGAAGGGCGGCGGAATTCACTACCGAGGCCTTTTCACCGTTCACACCCACCAGTTCGACATTCATGGAACCGGCGGAAGCGGCAAGGGCGGTCAAGCGAGCATACAGGACTGGTACTCGCACAATGCGTTCCAGTACCTGAAGGACAACGCGATCTTCATCCGCGGCCACCCACGTCTGCGCGTCGACATCCACGACAACATCTTTCCGCACGAGGGTCTCGAGGACGACTGGGGCGACGATGCGATCAATGTGTATTACCGCGAGGATATCGGCGACATCATCAAGGTCGGACCCCGCAACAGCATCGAGTTCGATCCGTACGGACAGTACGGCGTGTGCGACTTCGACGGCGACGGAATCGACGATCTGTTTCTCGCGACCGGCCGGACCTGGTGGTTCTCGAGCTTCGGCGAGTTTCCGTGGTCGTTTCTCGCTACGCGCAATGAGCGATTCGATCAGGTCCGCTTGGGGTACTTCGACGACGATCTGCGGTGTGACGTGCTCACCGAAAGCGGCAGGGAATGGGTGATTTCCAGCGCGGGCACTGGCGAGTGGACCAGCATCGGCGCGTTCGGCGCGTCGCTCAGCGAGGTCGTCTTCGGCCGGTTCGATCCGCGCATCAGGGACCATCGGCCCGGCCAGACCCGTCGCACGACGCACGCATTCCGGCGCGCACGCGACGGCGAATGGCTTGTGACACCGCTGTCGGCGCCGGATTGGCAACATGCGCAAAGCTCGTCGTTCCCCCTCGCGGGGCTTCGGTTCGGCGACTTCACCGGTGACGGCGTCACCGACGTGCTCGCCGTAGAGAATGGACGGTGGGCGATCTCGGAAGGCGCGCGCACCAGCTGGCGCACACTCAACGATCACCTGTCGAACGACGTCCGGCGGCTCCTCTTTGCCGACCTCAATCACAACAACATCGACGACATCGTCCGGCTCGAGATGAAACGAATTACCTTCGGGTACGGCCGAGTCCAGGATACGCGCACGTGGTGGGTGTCCGACGACGGACGCGCGCCGTGGCGCCAGCTCAAACAGTACAAGGCGATCTATTTCGTAGGCAGCTCCCGCGTGGGCGGGCGCGTGCTCGGTTTCGCGGGCCGTTTCGGAGCCGCGCCGGGAGGCGGCGTGTTGCTCATCGATCAGGACCGGATCGGTCAGTTCTTCAGCGAAGCGGAGATCGACGCAGGCGCCTCGCCGGATTGGCAGAGCTTCTTTGCCTATTGATTCGTCGCGTCCGATTTTTTGGGATCGACGCGCGTTCCTACGTTTATGGTCCTGACGCCCGGCCCGTGACTGCCGGACCAGCGGCGGGTCGATCAGAAACGCCGGTCAGAAAGCAAACTATCTGATCCCCTTGCCGCCCCCAAACGCCGAGCAAAAAGACATGTACGGCGAAATGTGGACGCGCTCAACAC
>JBOHZD010000377.1:0-3850 GCA_050738315.1 Woeseiaceae bacterium | reverse complement strand
GAAATTTCACGAGGAGAGTTCTCGGAGCGCTTCGTTGAGTGCTCGCTGAATCTGGAAGTGATTCGCCTGCAGGATAGCCGTGACGTCGCGAACCTGCCGGATCAGGGCGACGATGGCGATCCGACTTGGAAAGAACTGGCGGTGAACCGGATGTTGTTGGTCATGATAAAAGAACAGGCGAATACATTTTTTATGATTGTTCCGCGGAAAGTCCCAAAGGCCGCAGAAGTGTTTGTTACGACCGCGAAGCGCTAGAGTCAAGGAAGGAACATAAACCAGAAAATAACGCTATTGATATGGCTGCCACCATGGGCATTGAACTTTTAACGGAAGAACAGTATCGAGAGTTGCAGAAACTGGGAAATTTCGATACGAAAACTTCGAGCTGGGTGAAAACACCTTCTGATATTAGAAAACTCGGGGGAGCCGTCTTTTGTGATCGACGCTACGGCAATGTCTTCCTATATCACAACGGTGCAGAATCATACTATGCCGCCAGGGGGTTCCGTGGCGCGCTAAGGGTCTAAGAAACCTGGAGACAAGAGATGCACACAAAAATCAGCGGCGATTTGGTGGCGGTGTTGTGCTTTGTCTTTGCGGGAGCCATCCTGGTACACGACGCGAACAGCGCTGAAGAAACGGGCGCGGCGTCCCCGATACCGGTTCCGACTGCGGAATTGAGATGGATCGATCTGGACCCAACCGGGGCTCCCGGAGTGAAGATTGCGAACCTGTGGGGCGATCATCGGAATGGTCCATTCGGGGCATTTTTCAGGCTCCCCGCGGGATTCTCAGCTCCACTGCATTCCCATACCCATGACATGAAGCTTGTTATCGTGTCCGGGACGTATCTTCAACGCCCGGATGGAAAACCCGAGTTTCGACTGGGGCCGGGCTCCTATCTGATGCAGCCGGGCGGAAGCTATTGGCACACCACGAGTTGCGACCCTGCATCCGAGTGTCTATTCTTCGTCGAAAGCGAGGGCGCGTTCGATCTTCGGCCCGCCGCTGTGGAAGATGCCACCGCACGCGAATAGAACGCGCTGAATGCAGTAGCGTTTGAAACTCCTGCCGAGGCCAATCCTGTCGACAGACTTCGTCGTAGACTTCCGGAAACTCGGCACTGACACCGATTCATGATTCACGGTTCTTGCCACTGCGGTGCAGTTCAATGGCGCTTCGACGGCATGCCCGAGGCCGCCACGGCGTGCAATTGCACCGTCTGTCGCCGCTATGGCGTGCTGTGGATCTACGACTTCGAAGGCGAACGCATCAACGTTACCGGACCGACTCGAGCCTACATCCGCGGCAAGGCGCTCGAGTTCCATTTCTGCCCGGTCTGCGGCTGCGTGACCCATTGGCGCGCCATTGAAACGAACAAGGAAGGGCGGCGTCGCACCGCGGTCAACGTGCGGCTGGCGGAACCGGAAGCCGTGGCACGGCTTCCCATTGACCACTTCGACGGGCTCGACAGCTTTGAAGACTTGCCGCGAGACGGGCGATGCGTCGCAGATTACTGGTTCTGAACCATCTGACGCAGACGCCATCTGGATCCGCTACAGGCCCTCGATGAAGTCCGCCACGGCGAAGGTTCGGCAGGCGCCATTCTCGAACACCGCGGTCGAGCTGCAGGTGTCGCCGGTCGGCTCGATGGGCGCCGCGGAATCGCGTCAGCCCCGGCGGCCCGGCCTTGCCTGCATGACCCGTGCGCACCGTGATGCCCCCTGCATTAACGAGCAACCGCGCTCGGCGCCCCCCGCAGTATAGGCGAACGCATCGCCCACGCCCACGCCCCACAGTTGCGAATGCTTCTCTTTCAGGAAATCCCTCCGCGGAAGCGCGAGTCGAAGGCGAGCGGCAGCCGATCGAGGCAGCTTCGAAGCCCCATCAGGAGGGTGTGCAGCAGGTTTGGGCGGCGTTGATGCAGAGCGGTTAACTTTGCCGATCTCTGCTGCCCGATCGATACCATTGCTGCATGCGACGACCCACGAAGGGCGAACTGAAAGCGGCGGCCGGGCGAACGGTACCGGACGTGATTGCCCCCGGCCTCGATGTGCTGTTCTGCGGCATCAATCCCGGCCTGTACTCCGGCGCCACCGGTCATCATTTCGCCCGTCCCGGCAACCGCTTCTGGCCCGCGTTGCACGGAGCCGGGTTCACCGATCGCCGGCTCGACCCCGATCGTGAGCACGGGTGAACGCCGGGCCCGGCGGGTCGTGGCGTCCTTGTCGGATGCCGGAGTGGTGGCGGCGGAGAGTACGCGCGCGCCGCTGCGCATCGCCTTCCCGGCGGCGCTTGCCGGCCGATGGATGCCGGGGCTGTTTCCGGACGCATGACACCGACCGCCTCCGTTCCGATCGGAGGCGCTGCTCGACCCATTGCGAGAAAACGTTGACGCCGGCGCGCCGACGGACGGATGATTCCCCGCAAGCAAGAACCCCCGGGACGAATCCCAATTCAGCATGACCCGCGTCGATGATCAGGCAACGCAGACTCGGACGGGGCCTCGACGCGCTGCTCGAATCGAGGCACCGTGGCCCACCGCAGTCCGGCCCGGGCGCGGTGGCGACGGTCAGCGCCGTCGAAACGCCGATCGACGCGCTCAAACCCGGTCGTTATCAACCGCGCCGTCACGTCGCGGAAGACAGCCTGGCCGAACTTGCAGACTCGATCCGCGAGCAAGGCGTTTTGCAACCGCTGGTGGTCCGCGCCGTCGCGCCGGCGGATGACGAATCAGCCATCTATGAAATCGTCGCCGGCGAGCGCCGCTGGCGTGCCGCCAAACTGGCGGGCCTCTCGACCGTCCCGGTCATCGTACGCGAACTCGACGATCAATCCGCGCTCGCCGTCGCGCTGATCGAGAACCTGCAGCGGGAAGACCTCAATCCGATCGACCAGGCGCAATCGCTGGCGCGGCTCGCCCGGGAATTCGAACTGACGCACGAGCAGGTGGCGAAAGCGGTCGGACGCTCCCGCGCCTCGGTCACCAATCTCCTGCGCCTGCTGGATCTGCGGGACGACGTCAAGGAAATGCTCGCGAACGGCACCATCGACATGGGTCATGCGCGCGCATTGCTGCCGCTCGATGCCGAACGCCAGCTCACCATGGCGCGCAAGACGGCAGCGAAAGACCTGTCGGTGCGCCAGGTCGAACAGGCGGTCCGGGACCTGCTCGAAGCAGTACCCGCAGCGCCGAAACCGCCGATCGACCTGCAGACCCGCTGGCTGCAACAGCAGATCGCCAAGGAACTGGGCCGCAAGCTGACGTTGCGTCCGGGCAAAGACGGCAGCTATACCCTGCACGTCAGCTTCGGCGAACTCGCGGAACTGCAGAACGCGTTGCAGTGCATCCAGGAATTGATCAGCCAGGTTCGCGACACCGCCGGACCGAGAGTGCGCGACGCGAACCCGTGACGGCCACCGTCAGTTTGCCTCGATAAACATAGCGTCGATTTCGGTGTAAAAGATCGACGTGGTGCCTTCGTGACCGGAGTCGGTGCCGACGATCAGCCAGGCTTCGCCCAGCGGATCCGCCGTGACGAAAAACTCAGCCTGCTCGAGGTTCGACAAGGTCTTCAGCTCGTAGCTGAAATCGCCCAGGGCGCAGTCCTTCGAGTTTGCGAAATCGCCGAGGACCTGCGCGTCGACGCCGCCATTCGCCTGCTCGCCCTTGTCGATGTTCATGATCCAGTTGTTGCCCATCGCGTCGGCCACGCGGACCGGTTCGATCGCCACGGCACCACCTTTGATGAAGACGCCCTCGCCCGGGCTGCCGCCGACGCCGAAACAGCCGCTCGGCGCATTGCTCGCGATCTCGACGCGCAGGTCGAGCTGGTAGGTGGTCTCCGGT
>JBOHZD010000376.1:0-3970 GCA_050738315.1 Woeseiaceae bacterium | reverse complement strand
GACGAACCCGAAAAAGTCACTGCCATGGTGATGCGGCAGGGAGACGTGTCATTTGGGGAAGACGGCTTCTCGATCATCCTGGACCCGTTCAACCACGGCCGGAGCGGCTACATGTTCGATATCAATCGGGATCGGACTCGACATCGTGCCGGGCTTCAAGGTCCGCGAATCAAGGGAGTATGGCGACGGCATCCGGGATACTTTCGTGGAACCGACCATCGACCTCTTCTACAAACTGACGCCTTCAATGACCGCTGCGCTGACGGTCAATACCGATTTTTCCGGGACCACCGCCGATACCCGGCAGATCAACCTCACGCGATTCGACCTGTTCTTCCCGGAACAGCGCCAGTTCTTTCTGCAGGATGCCGATATCTTTGCGTTCGGGGCGATCGAGGAAGAAGGGCCCATGCCATTCTTCTCACGACGCATCGGTTTGAGTGACACGGGTGAAGTTCTGGATATCGACGTCGGTGCCAAGCTGACGGGCCGGGTCGGCAGCTTCGATCTTGGCGTGCTCAGTATCGAGCAGGAGGCTGCAGATGGCCAGGGGTCGCGCAATCTGCTGGTCGGGCGCATCGCGAAGAACGTCTTGAGTGAGTCCAGTCTCGGCATGATTGTGACCCACGGCGACCCGGCATCCGCGCGCAGCAATACTCTGGTCGGTGTCGATTTCCGGTATTTGAACACGCGCATCGGCGACAATCGCACCCTCGTTGGTGCCGCCTGGTATCAGCAATCAGAGACGGAAGGGCTGCATGGCGACGCTGCAGCGTTCGGCATCGGCGTGGAACTGCCGAGTGAGGCCGGGTGGCGCGCGGAACTGGAATGGCGCGAGGTGCAGGAAAATTACAATCCGGCGTTAGGTTTCGTCAATCGCACGGGGGTGCATGAATACGAGCTCGAACTGGGCTACGCGTGGCGTCCAACCGGCAGCTGGCTGCGATCGATCGCGAGCAATGTCGAACTGGGTCGAGTGGAAAAAATCGATGGGGCGACAGAGTCCGAAAGCATGGAGTTGACTCTTCTTGAACTCGAAAATCACACGGCCGATCTCCTGACGTTGAGCTACCAGGTCGAGCGGGAGCAGCTTCTGCAATCTTTCGAAATATCAGACGGGGTGGTTATTCCCCCGGGCGACTACTCGTTCCAGAGTTATTGCCTCGAAGCAACGACCGGCGAACATCGCTTGCTGGCAGGCGTGCTGTTTGCCTGCGATGGAGAATTTTACGACGGCGTGCGGCTTGCCGGCGGCGCCGATCTCACCTGGCGGCCGGACGCGCATTTCCGGCTCGGCGCGGGCTTCGAATGGAACGACATCGAACTACCGCACGGCGATTTCATAACCCGGTTGGCGCGGCTACGCGCGGACATTGCGTTCACTGCGACCGGGTACTGGGAAAATTTTGTGCAGTACGACAACGTTTCCGAATCGATCGGTGTGAACAGCATCGTGCGCTGGGTCCCCGAAGGGGGAAGGGAAGCCGTGCTGGTGCTGAATCGCCAGCTCGAGGATTTTGACCGGAACAACGGATTCGATTCGGTGTACTCGGAGGTGACCTTCAAGCTGGGTTACACCTTTCGTTTCTGACGTCCCCGTGCCGCTCAGTAGATGTCGCCGCGCGATGACGTCAAAACACCGCGTTCGGCAATGAGCGTGTAGGCAATACCGCCGCGGCCGGTCCATGTCCCGATAGCGAATTTGCCGCCCGGGCCGATGCGATAAACCTCGACGTCGACGAACGTCAGCGGCTTGCCCGGGACGCACGTCTCGGGCGGGCCGGCCGTGCGCATGAAATACACGTACGGTGTTTCGTGATCGGCAGTGGCAAAAACGCGGGCGTTTCCCGTCACCGGGTCGATATGCAGGGACGCTTCCCGATCCGCCGCGATGGCCCGCCCTTCGGCAGTCCAGCCGTCGTGCACGAGCCGGGCCAGCAACGCCACGGTGCGGCCGATGCGATCGCGTTCTTGCAGATGCTGGTCCGTAATCACGTTGCCGAGCGGCGGCAGCTCCAGAAAATCCCTTGCAAGCGTCAGGTCGTCGTGGAACGGGTTTCGCAACGCGTTTTCGGCCGTCAGGCTCGCATCGCTCATCGCGGAATAGCTGAATTCGCCCATTATCGCCATGCCCGCGCTGGTGCCTCCCACTGGCGCGGGCTTGGCCGCCACAAAGTTGATCGCGTTTTCGACCGGCGTATCTTTCCAGAAGCGGACATACCGCGACTGATCGCCGCCAGCGATGAAGAGTGCTTCGGCATTCCGGATCGTTTCGATCACGAACGGATCGGATGCGGCGTCGCGATTGTCGAAAACAATCGTCTCAACGGAATCGCAATCGCACAATTTGTAGATGTAGTCGTTGTAATCGTCGCCGCCTGACGCTCGCAGTACGACAAAATCGCCGCCGCCGCCGAGCTCCGCCATGCGGACATAATTTTCGTCGACATCGGTGCCGCCGCCCTGCAGCACGAGGAGCCCGCTCGCCGGAGTTACGACGTTCTCCGGGTTGCCGATCACGAAGTGCCGGTAACCGGCCGCCGCGTGGACCGTTGTGGTTGCGAGAAATGTCAGGCAAATTGTTCGCGCGAACGAGCGGCGCAGGATAGCAGCATGAATCAAACCGGGCTCCATTGCGGGTGGCAAAGCTCGAGCATAATGAACGCGGGGACGGCATGCTGCGCCGCATTCCACGATATGGTCCTTGATTCATGAAATTACTTCCATTCCGTTCCCCTCCGAGTTTGATGTTGTGTCGCAACTTCATCTTCTCTTAAATCCGGAACGGGATGCGCTTTCAACTATTCACCATTGACTTGATCAGGGCTTTCTACCCACAAATTCTGCTGAGGAACCGAACTTTCAAAGCTTACCGGTCGTGGTGGTCTGGAACTTGAAAACTACTACGCGGGCAGCATCTATAATGGCAACAACACGGTCACCGTCACTGACGTGACAATCCTCATCAAGGGAAAACGCGAAGGCATCAGCACAGACCGCCAATACAGTGTTCCAGTAGAGATTCCTTCGCTCAGCGCTAAGGAGTTTGGGTTCCATATTCTACCTGGGGACGACGGAACAGAATACTCTTGGTCCATATTTGGCGCCCGAGGGTACACAACCAATGGGGTGGCGGATAAGGCGTCAGCTCGGTGACCACGCTGCGATGGTGACTCTAGAGCTTTGGTGTGGAGAAGTGATGTGGTTTACGCATATGGAGCATGTCAGAACGGAAAGCCATATGACGCACGGCAATCGGTACGAGCTCCAGGTCTATCGGGTCTTGGAAACCGGTGAGCATCGCGTATACATCTCAAAATGTGGTGAAGGTCTTGAGATGCTGGCTTTCGCCAGTGCGGAAGTCATCACCGACGGAAAGGCTTTCGGAGCAGACGTTTTAGAGATTCTGCTTCAAACGGCCCGAGATGAAATAGATCGTAACGAATGGCAGAAATACTGATTCAGGTGGCTCACACGAGCACAAGCAGACAGGAATTTTTCAATGAAGGTGCGGTATAACCTGGCGCCGTATAACAAGGCGCTGCAGACGGACAAAGGCAAGCTGTCATGCCTTTTGCATTCGCAAAAGCCACGCCAGTTTGCCTTTGCCGCTGAGCTTGGTCGTTAGGCGTCACGGAGGAGCAATTATGCATCCGCATCTCCACGGCGCGTTTCTCCTCTTACAGACGGTGGTTGCTGTAGCAGCTCAGGGTTTGGAGGAGAAATCGATCCCGGACCCCACTCAATTCAGTGTCGCGGTATCGGATGCTAGCGCACAGCCGGGCGTTGTTGGGAGTCCAACGTTGGTCAAGAGCGACGAATCTACAGCCGAGATAGCGGTAATAGAGATTAGCTCTGAGAATGCACGACGGCGCGGAATTAGAGTATTGCTACGGCATGCTGGTCAGGCAGAGACGCTTTATCTCGACCTTCGTGAAGCATCTCAGCTTCGTGATGAGCTCGCCGGCCC
>JBOHZD010000375.1:0-3578 GCA_050738315.1 Woeseiaceae bacterium | reverse complement strand
TGGCACGTACTCGGGAGAGGCAGCCACCGACGACGACGGCACCGTCCTCGATGAGCCGGTCTGGATCCGCGTCGATGTGACAGTCAAGGGCGACGAACTCATCATCGATTTCTCGCGCAGCGACGGGGCACGCAAGGGGTACATCAACAGCATCTACGCCGCGACGTATGGGACAGCCGTCGGCTCGGCGATCCTGCTATTCGACCCGGCCCTGGCCGACTACCACAACGAGGGGTCCATTCGGCCGATGACGGTCATCGCGCCTGAAGGAAACGTGACGAACGCCCAGTATCCCTCGACCGTGGGAGCAAGCCCCGTGAACGTCGGCCTGCAGATCACAGAGGCGGTCACTCAGGCACTCGCCAAGGCCAAGCCCGAGCGTGCAATGGCCGCGTGGGGCAAGCACCGCGGCGACTACACCTTCGCCTCCGATCCGCGAACCGGGAAGCTCTACGTCCGAACGACTTTCGACTACGACGGAAGCGCCGGCGCAGTCTGGGGCCATGACGGACCGACGGGACCCTGTGCGATGGGCACCCTCGCGTCTGTGGTCCGGGGGAACGTGGAGGAGGCGGAGATCCGCTATCCGTGGCGAATGCTCAAGCTGGAGGTCGTCCCCGACTTCATGGGTGCGGGCCGCTGGCGGGGCGGTGGCGGCGTGGACTGGCGTGCCGTCAACGAGGGCAGCGGCGGCCGGATGGCGACGGGCTCCTCCGATGGCGATGTGATGCTCGGCCAGGGTGTTGTCGGCGGCCACCCCACGCCGCCGTGCCGCACCTTCCTTCAGCGCGGTGGGGAGCTTATTCCCGTGAAACCCCATCGGATGCAAGAGTTCGAGCCCGGTGACATTCTCATCAAGCTGAGCTCAGGCGGCGCAGGTGTTGGGCCGCCGGCCGAGCGTGAGGTTTCCAAGGTCGCGGAGGATGTGAGGAACGGAATCATCGGCGTCGAGTGCGCACGCGATATCTACCGGGTGGCGATCGATCCCGTCTCGTTGGAAGTCGACCGCGAACTGACCGACAAGCTTCGAGTTGAGCTCAACCCTCCGAAATTCGGTGTCGTCGTCGACGATTCGGAGCTCAAGGTGCGACTCGAACCCCAGTAAGGACGTAATCGGATGTCGGCAAGCGCCGATGGATGGCCGATCCTAGGCGAAGGAGGGGTCAGTGCCTGAGTTCTCAGCATTGTTGGATCGCGGCACCACGGCGGACACGATAACCGACTTCCTACGCGATGCCATCCTCACCGGAGGCTTCGGGGACGGTGAGGAACTCAATCAGACCGCTCTGGCGAAGCACTTCGGTGTATCCCGTGTCCCGATCCGGGAAGCACTTCGGCAGCTACAGGCGGAGGGACTGGTCACCGCGCGGGCGCATCGCCGGACCGTTGTCACCACCCTCAGCGTCGATAGGGTGGCCGAGCTGTTGGACGTGCGCAGGCTCCTTGAGATCAGGCTGCTGCAGCTATCGGCGCCGCATCTCGATCACGATGCAATCACCAACCTTCGTGGTCTCTGCTCTGACATGAACACGCCTCGGAGCCACGCACATTGGCTCGAACTCAACAGGGTCTTCCATCGACAGCTCTGCGGACAATCCGACGCCGGCTACATGATGGAGCTGGCTGAATCTCTCGCGCGGCGAGTTGAGCGATACCTGCACCTCGGCAGGAATGGTGACCCACTTGAGCGCATGCGGGAGGCAAACGAGGAACACCACACGATCGTCGACCTGGTGGCTCACGGCAAGATCGACGCCGCCTGCGCGGCGCTCGACACCCACATCAGCCGTACCCGCGAGAAAGTGATCGCCTTGCTCAATCGAGGTCGAGCTGACCCCGCGCCCCTGAAGTGTGCAACCCAACCATCTGAGGAGTAGTCATGGCGAAATTCGTCACCACCGCCGACCAGCAATGGGTGTCGGCTCAATTGGCGGGCTTTCACGTTGAAGAGTGCCGGCTTTGGGACGAGGACAATTTGTTCGCTGGGCTCTTCAAACTGCCGAAAGGTTTCGTCTTTCCGCACCATTCGCACCGCAACTGGGTGCAGATCTTCGTGCTATCCGGCCAAATCCGGGTCGACCTGGACGGGCATGACCCGGAATCGGTTTCTGCCGGCGGCTACTACTTCGTCGAGCCGGGTGACCCGCACATCGAGACGGTGGAGGAGGACCTCATCGCCTTCATAATCACCGCCGAAAACCGCGACGCCCTCAACGAAGCCTTTATCTGACGGCTGACGGCACCGGTATCAGGGAATAGCCCATGACCACCTCGAAGCAGGAGTTGGCGACTGCACGATCCGACGCGGCGGCGATGAAACCGCTTCGGGGTGCCGGCCAGTTCTCCGCCTTCGCGCTGGATGTTTTCGTCACGATGTTCACGTCGCGGTTTGTGTGGCGTGAGTTCCTCGAACAAACCTGGTTTGTGGGGAGGGTGGCGATGCTGCCCGCCTTGATGCTGTCGATGCCTTACGTCGTGCTGACCGGCTTTATGTTCAACGTGCTGCTGGTGGAATTCGGCGCCGCTGACCTTTCCGGGACCGGCGCATCCCTCGGCGCGGTCGACCAGATAGGACCGTTTGTCACCGTCCTAGTGGTCGCCGGCGCCGCCGCCTCGGCGATGTGCGCCGACTTGGGAGCGCGCACCATCCGCGAAGAGCTCGACGCGTTACGCGTCATGGGCGTCGATCCCATTCAGGCGCTTGTCGTTCCCCGCGTGCTGGCCGCCACGGTTGTGGCGCTGCTGTTGTCCTCGCTGGTGACGTTGACCGGGGTCGCCGGTGCGTTTTTCTTCTCGGTGTTCTTCCAGCACGTAACACCAGGGGCGTTCGTGGCGGGCATGACTCTGATCACCGGACTGTCCAACGTGTTGATAGGCATGATCAAGGCGACCATGTTCGGCCTCACCGCCGGCTTGATCGCTTGTTTCCAAGGTGTGAACGTCAGGCGTGGACCGGCCGGGGTCGGGAACGCCGTCAATGAGACCGTTGTCTACTCGTTCGTCCTGCTGTTCATCATCAACCTGGTCATCACCGCGGTCGGCTTTGAGGTGACCAAGTGAGCGCCCATGGCCTCGACGCTCAATGGCTGCCGGGTGCCTCGCGGATCAGCGGGCTACGCGACGGCTGGCGTCAGATCGGCGAGCAGACCAGGTTCTATGGCAACGCGCTCGGTTCCATCGGCCATGCCGTCATCCACTACAGGACTGAGCTGCTGCGCCAAATCGCGGCCATGAGCCTGGGCACCGGGGCGCTCGCGATCATCGGTGGCACCGTTGCGGTGGTCTCGTTCATCACGATGTCCAACGCCGGCGCGCTGGCGAGTCAGGGCTACAACGAGCTGTCCCACGTCGGCGTCGAAGCCCTGACCGGTTTCGCGTCGGCATTCGTCAACACCCGACTGGTCATCCCGGTCAGCGCGGGCATCGCATTCGCTGCCACCATCGGCGCCGGTGCCACCGCCCAACTGGGCGCGATGCGAATCAGCGAGGAGATCGACGCCCTGGAGGTGATGGGTATCCGTTCAATCGCCTATCTCGCCTCGACCCGCGTCGCCGCGGGGGTAATTGTCGTCATCCCG
>JBOHZD010000374.1:0-6104 GCA_050738315.1 Woeseiaceae bacterium | reverse complement strand
AAGTTCCGTTGGGAGGTCGGTGACGTGCTGTTGCTGGACAACATGACCGTTTCGCACGCCAGGGAACCCTACAAGGGACCCCGCGACATCGTCGTCTGCATGACCAACGTGTACGACGGCCGCGAGGCGTTTGCATCGGGCTGGGCCAGCGGCGCGTAACCCATGGAAGGCGTCAAGCTCTCTCCGGAACAAAGGTTCCTTTCGAGTTACGCCGACCAGGGCGGAGCGCAGATCAATCAGGTCTGTTTCCCCGTCCCCGATGATCGCGACACGGCGTCGATCGGCGACAGGCTGCGCGGAATCGTATCCGGCACGGAAATATTGCGAACGACCGTCGTGACCATACCGGGCCTGCGAGAGCCATTGCAGATACTGTCCGAGAATCCGCCCGCCGGGGTCGAAGCTCATGACATCGATGCCGGCGGCAACGCGCGCGACGGGCTTCTGCGTGATTTGCGCGGCCGTGTCGACGCCTCGACTTCGGCCTGGCGGATCGACCTGCTGCGCGGTCCGCAGGTCATCGAACTGGCCATAACGGCGCACTCCCTGATTCTCGACCTGGGCAGCCTGTTTCGGTTTGGCGATGCGCTGCTCTGCCGCGGCCGGGCGCCGGCGGGCGAGGCCGAGGCGTTGCAGTTTGCGGACGTCTCGGACTGGCAAAACGAGCTTCTGGATCAGCCGGAGGCTTCGGGCGCGGCACGCCAGTGGCGGCAATGGCTGGACGATTTCAGGCAGTGTCCCGATCCGGACATCGGCATTTCGCGCTACGGAAACTTGTGTCGCGCAACGGCCGAAACCGAAACGGCCCGGCTCGACCGGCAGAGATTCCCGGCCGGCGAGGGGACGTCACCGCAATCCATTTGCCGTGCCGTCTGGGTCGCCATGCATGCGCGTGCTGCGAATATTGCCGGCGTTCGCCTGACCGCCCATGCCGACGGCCGGCGCCACGCCGATCTCGCGGCGTTGTGGGGCCCCCTGGAGCGCACGATCCCGTGCGTACTGCAGGTCGACGAGCGGGCGGACCTGCCGGGACTGGTCGAGGCCCTGGACAAACAAATGGCCGAGCGGAGCGAGCTCGCCAATTATCTTCCGGTTGCGGCGGCCGCACGCGACGGCACGCGATCGTCGCTCATCGGTTTTGTTGGGCTCGAGTGCGACGGATCGGCCGTCAGCGGCATGACGGGTCCACCCGCGAACGCGGCAATCGTGTTGCGAGTCGTCGCCACCGCTCCGGAAGTTCTGCTGACCGTCCTGTACGATTCGCGAGTGTGTCCGGACGATTTTGCGTCCCTCATGCTCGAGAGATTCCGTTTTTGCCTCGAGCATTGGCTGGATCATCCGGCAACGCGGATCTGCGATCTGCCCCTGGTTTCTGCGACGGAACGTCAGCGCATCGGGGGTATGCTGTCCGGCGAGCCACTGCAGGCATCGGACACCAGGATTGTCGACGACATTCTGGAACGCACGTCTGCCAATGCTGAACGGATCGCATTGATCTGCGGCGCTACCCGCTTGAGCTATGGACAGATGGGTCGGAATGCCGCCGGGATCGGGGCCGCGCTCACGGCACTCGGTCTGAAACCGGGGAATGTCGTCATCTGCGGTACGCGTTCCGCCGGCTTCATCGTGGCCATGCTGGGTGCGAATTCGGCCGGTTTTGCTTACGTTCCCGTGGATTCGAGCTATCCGGAGGAACGCATCCGTTTCATTGTCGCAGATGCGAACGCCGTCTGCCTGTTGTGCGATTCGTCCTGGGGCGGTCGAACCGACGGAAACTTGCCGGTCCTGTGCTTCGACGAGGCCGGCTCGCTCGTGGATTCCAAAGCGGCCGAGGCTGCTCCGTCGGCAAATCCTTCGAGTCCTTCGGACAATGCGTATCTGATCTATACGTCCGGCTCGACGGGTCAGCCGAAGGGCGTCACGGTGAACCACGCCAACCTGCGGTCATCGACGCGCGCCAGGCTCGTCGAGTACGAACGGCAGCCCGGCGTCTTTCTGGTACCCTCTTCGTTTGCTTTCGACAGCTCGGCCGCAGGGATCTACTGGACCCTGCTCTGCGGCGGAACGCTTGTGCTGCCGCGGCCGGGCGAAGAGGCCGATGCGCAGGGGCTGGCAAAACTGATATCGACCCACCGGGTCACGCACACATTGATGCTGCCTTCCCTTTACGAGGCGGTGCTCAAGACATCCGCGCCGGGCGAGCTCGAATCCTTGAACACGGTCATCGTTGCCGGCGAAGAATGTCCGACCGGAGTAACGGGCAAACATTTTTCAACCGTCCCGGACGCTCGCCTGTTCAACGAATACGGTCCTACGGAAGCGACGGTCTGGTGTACCGTCTATCAGATGGCACCGGACGACGCGGGCGGCCGCCTGCCGATCGGCCGGCCGATTGCCGGTACGACGTTGTATATTCTCGACCCTGCAGGAAACAGCCTGCCGCTGGGCGCGTCCGGCGAGCTCCATGTATCGAGCGCGGGCGTCGCGGCGGGATACTGGCGCCGCGACGACCTCACCTCCGAACGCTTCGTTCCGGACCCCTTCGCTGGCGAAAAAGGCCGCCGGATGTACCGGACGGGCGACCTGGTGCGGCTGAACTCAGCGGGTCAGGTCGAGTTTCTCGGCCGCGTCGATCGACAGGTCAAAATCCGCGGTTATCGCATCGAGCCCGAGGAGATCGAAAACGCGATGCGCAAGGTTTCCGCGGTTTCGTCGGCGGCGGTCACGGTCAGGGAGACCGCGGGCAGCAAGGAGCTCGCCGGGTACTATACGTCCGACGACGACGCGCTCGACGATCTTCTGTTGTCGTCCCTGAAAGCCGTCCTTCCCGTTCACTTCGTCCCGAAAAGTCTGACCCGATTGCCGGCAATGCCACTGATGCCAAACGGCAAGATCGATCTCAACGCCCTGCCGGTACCCGGGGACAAGGCGGACAAGGGCGATGCGGCATACGAGGGGCCGCGCAATGCCGCGGAGCGAAAGCTGCAGAAAATCTTCGAGGGGACGCTGGAGCGGCCACGTGTGGGGATCCACGATGGCTTTTTCGATCTGGGCGGCCATTCGATTCTGGCTACTATTGCCGTGGCCAGCATGCGGCAGGAGTTCGGTATTCCCATTGCAATCCGCGCTCTGTTCGACCATCCGACGATTGCCGGGCTGCACGAGGCCTTGTTCGGGCCGCCGGCGACAGCGGACGACGCCACGGCATCGGACGCAACCGCTGCCGATAAGCCGGAGGCGGCAATTCCGAAGCGAGCGCTCGCATCCACCGGACGTCTGAGCCCGATGCAGTCGGGACTCTGGTACCTGAGCCAGCTCGACTCAGGCCGCGGGGCCTACAACCTCCAGTGCGGTTTCAGGCTCCAAGGCCACCTCGACAGGAAAATGCTGGAAGAGGCGTTGTCGACAGTCGTCAATAACCACTCCGTACTTCGGTCCGAGATCGTCGCCGATGCGGAAGGCCAGCCGTATGCCAGGATTCACGAGCGCGTCGAGCTGCCTTTCGAATATGTCGATCTGCGCGGCGACCCGGATCGCGTCCGTGAGTTCCTGGACGAAGCGGCGGTCCAGCCTGTTGCGACGGACAATGCACCGTTGCTTCGCGTCGCCCTCGCGCAGAGCGCGGATGACGAGTATCTGCTCGTTCTGGTGTTTCATCATCTCATCGTGGAGGGCTGGTCCGTCACGACGCTGTTGCGTGAGACGGGGCAAGTGTACGCGGGGCTCAAGTCCGGAGACGCGGTGACATTGCTTCCGGCATCGATAGACTACTGGGACTGGAACGAGTACGAGGCGAAAAGGTTGAGCGGCGAGGTTCTGGCGCCGCAGCTCTCATATTGGAAACGGCAGCTCGCAGGCAAGGCGCCGCACCTGGAGCTCGCCCAGCGAAATCACGGCGGCACACGAGGCGGTATGGTCGGCAGGCGCTTGCCGGCCGAACTGGTACAGGAGCTGGAGGCCATCGCGAAGGAGCGGGGCGCAACCTTGTTCATGGTTCTGCTGGGCGCCTATCAGGTGCTGCTGCATCGCTACACCGGCGAAACCGACATTCGCGTCGGCGTACCGATCAATACACGCACGAGGCCGGAACTCGAACGGACCGCCGGCCTGTTTATCAACACGTTGATCATGCGCTCGCGGGCAACGCCGACACTGGGCTTCGAAGCGTTCCTTGCCCGCCTGAAGGACGACGTGCTTGACGCGTTCTCGAACATGGACACGCCGCTGGAGACGGTCTCCCGCAGCCTGGGCGAACACGCGGGGCAGGCGAACAAGGAACTTTTCCAGGCCATGTTTGCACTGCAGAACGTGCCTCCCATGGCGCTTGCCCTGCCCGGCGTCGCGTCGACGCCGCTCGAACACGACGAACTGCACAGCGGTGCCGGAAAGGTCGATATTTCGCTGGTGGTCGAACCCGGCGCCGGCGCGTACCACGCATGGATAGAATTCGACGGCAGGGCCTTCGATCGCGGCCGGTCGGAACGGTTCTTGCAGCATTTTGAAGTCTTGCTGGGCGCCATCGTCCGGCGGCCGGCCGAAAGGATCGGGCGTCTCGATATTCTGCCTGCCAGTGAACGGGCCACTTTGCTGCAAGCCTTCAACGGGACGGATGCCCTGCATGACGAACGAGTTGCCGTGCGTCGTGTATGGGAACAGATCGAGAAGCGGCCTGATTCGCTTGCTGTCAGCAACTCCCGTGAATCGCTCAGCTACCACGATCTTGGCCGGAGCGCGGCCAGGGTCGTCACGGCGATTCTCGACGCGGAGCACCCCGCCGGTAGCGTCATCGCCGTATGCATGCAGCGATCGGCCGATCTTGTCGCAACGCTCGTGGGCAGCCACCTTGCCGGATGCTGTTACGTTCCGATCGATCCGGAGTATCCGGATGAACGGATCGAATACATCGTCAACGATTCCGCAGCCGCCATGGTGTTTACGGACACCCCGGGCCGCTTCGACAAACTGTCCGTACGCGCCGCAATTGTCGACGCATCGTCGATGGATCGTCATGCGCCGGCGGATGCCGGCAGCTTCCGCTGGCCGTCAAACGACGATCTCGCGTACATCGTCTATACGTCCGGGTCGACGGGCGTGCCGAAGGGTGTACGCCTCGCGCATCGTGGCGTTGCGAATCTCGTGGCCTGGGAGGAAAAAACCTATGGCATTACGCCGCAGGATCGGGGGACCATGCTCGCCGGTCTGGGATTCGATGCGACGGTCTGGGAAGTCTGGCCCTGCCTTGCCACTGGCGCGGCGCTGTACCAGATCGACGATGACATTCGTGCCAATCCCGCAGCCGTGTACGAGTGGCTGGCAAGAAACGGCATCACGATGACTTTTCTGCCGACGCCGCTGGCGGAAGTCGTACTCGATCTCCCGGTACCGGACAACATTGCGCTGCGCTATCTTTTCACGGGAGGCGACGCGCTGCACGCCAGGGAATGGCCGCGGCTGCCGTTTCCGGTCGTCAATCACTACGGGCCGAGCGAGAATACGGTCATTGCGACGGCCGGTGTGGTCAATCCGGATCTGCCGCCGGACGTGCCGCCAGGCATCGGCAAGCCGATCGACAATACCCGGGCGTATATCCTCGACGATGCCCTGCAGCCGGTGCCTGTTGGCGTAGCCGGTGAGCTGTGTCTCGCTGGCTACGCAATAGCCTATGGCTATGTCAACCGCGACGAACAATCCGCCGACCGCTTCGTTGCCAACCCGTATGGGGAAGGTCACTGGGCACGACTGTACCGGACCGGTGATCGGGCGTATTACAACGCCGATGGCACGATCGAGTTCCTCGGGCGCATGGATCAGCAAGTCAAGGTAAGAGGCTTTCGTATAGAGCTCGGCGACATCGAAGCGACGCTGACCAGGCACCCCGCCGTCGCCAATGCAGCGGTGACCGTCTGGAACGTCAGCAGGGACGATCAGAGGATTGCCGCCTGCATAGTGCCGGCGCAGGGCAGCGAAGGTATCGATTCGGTATCGCTCCGAAAGTTCGTTCGCAAGTCGCTGCCGTCGTACATGGTACCGACCTACTTCACGGTACTGGACGAATTGCCGCTTACCCGCAACGGCAAGGTCGATCGAAAAGCTTTGCCGCTGCC
>JBOHZD010000373.1:0-5686 GCA_050738315.1 Woeseiaceae bacterium | reverse complement strand
TTCCTTATCCTCGCAGCGTGCCGGGCCAGCAGGAGGGTCTCCGGTTTCTCGGCAGCGAACCCGCAGAACGCAGCATCGCGCCCGAAGCCGTCATGCAACGCACCGTTTACCTGGAAAAGCCGGCGCAAGCAGGCAAGCCGACGGTTTTCTCGATCGATTATGAATTGACCCTCTTCAACCAGTACCACGAGATCGATGCCGATCGTGTGGTGCCTGCGGAAATCACCGCGGAACTCGCGCCTTTCGTGGCCGAGCGCCCGCCGCACGTCGTGTTCAACGACTCGGTGCGTCTCTTGTCGCGGCAGATCGTCGGCGACGAGACCCACCCGTGGCGCATCGCGCAGAAGCTGTTCGCCGCAGTCGACGAGATCCCGTGGGCGGGCGCGCGCGAATACTCGACGATCACCAACTTGAGCGATTACGCACTGCACGCAGGCCACGCCGATTGCGGACAGCAGACCCTGTTGCTCATTACGCTGCTGCGGCTGAACGGCATTCCGGCGCGCTGGCAGTCTGGCATGGTGTATTCCGACGGCGAGTACTGGAACCTGCACGACTGGGGCTGGTTCTACCTCGAGCCCTACGGCTGGATGCCGATGGATGTGACCTTCGGCCGCTTCGAAGAGACGCAGGATCTGGAATGGTTTTACCTCGGTGGGCTGGATGCCTGGCGCATCGCGTTCAACGACGATTTCGGCACACGATTCAAACCCGCGAAGCAGCACTTTCGTTCGGAGACCGTCGACTCGCAGCGGGGCGAGGCGGAATGGGACGGCGGCAATCTGTATTTCGATCAGTGGGACTACGACTTCGAAGCGGTGCTTCTGCCGCGTTCCACGGACGTCTACTGACATAAAGACTGAACTATCCCGGAGGGGGACATGAACACCAACACACTGCAACGACTCGCACTTTCCATTGCCACGTCGCTTTGCCTGGCATGGTCGATACCTGCGGCGATGGCGCAGTCGCAGGACGGCTCGCTCGCGGGCCGCACTGAGCCTGGCGCCGAAGTGACGGTGCGCGATGAGCGGACCGGATTCAGCCGCACGGTCACTGCCAGTGCCGACGGCAGCTACCGGTTCCCCTACCTGCCCGTCGGAAGCTATACGCTGGAGGCCAGCAGGGACGGTGAGCCCATCGTCCAGGCGATCCCGGTGACCGTCAATCTCGGCAAGACGACCGTCCTCAACGCCGGCGCCGACCTGGATGTGATCCAGGTGGTCGGCTCCCGGGCGGTCAATGCGATCGACGTGACTTCTACCGAGTCCGCAACCAACGTCAACCGGATCGAGCTGGGCCGGCTGCCGGTCGATCGCGACCTGCTGTCGGTGGCGCAACTGGCGGCCGGTGTCAACAAGGGTGAATTCGGCGGAGCCTCTTTCGGCGGCTCATCGGTCGCCGAGAACGCGGTCTACATCAACGGGCTGAACGTCACCGACTTCTACAATCGCGTCGGTTTCTCTTCGGTACCGTACTCGTTTTACGAGGAGTTCCAGGTCAAGACCGGCGGCTATTCGGTGGAATTTGGCAGAACAACGGGCGGCGTGATCAACGCCGTTACCCGCTCGGGCACCAACGAATTCGAGTATGGCGCGGAGGTGTTGTGGGAACCGAGTTTCCTGCAGGGCGACGGTGACAACCATTTCGATGCCGACGGGAATGCGGAGTACATCGCAAGTTACGACGAATACGAACGGCAAAGCCTGAACCTGTACGCCGGCGGTCCCATTATCCGCGATCACCTGTTCTTCTTCGCCATGTATGAAGTTCGTAACTATGAGCCCACGCTCACCAGTAACGACGGTTCCGAGCTCAACGAAGAAGTATCCGACGACGGCTTCTGGGGCGCTAAGGTCGACTGGCAAATCAATGACAACAACCTGGTCGAGTTTCTCGCGTTCTCCGACGGGAACACCGCCGAGAACGACGTGTACGATTTCACACCGGACGGGACCCTCGGCGATTATCAGAACACGGAGTTTGTCGACAATGGCGGTCTCAACTGGTCTACAACCTACACAGCGTACCTGACCGATACGCTGTCGGCGCGGGCCATGTACGGCGAGACCGAGCGCGAAGCCTCGCAATCGAGCTTGAACGACATCAATTGCAGTCGCATTCGCGACTTTCGCGACATCGCTCCTGAGAGCGATATCGGTTGCACTTCCAGTTCCAGCGTGATCTCGCGTGTGGACAACCGTGACCAGGCGAGACTCGACTTCCAGTGGTCGCTCGGCGATCACCAGGTGCGGTTCGGCTTCGACCGCGAGGTCAACACTTCAGACCACCAGCAGTTCTATCCGGGCCCGGATCGCCTGGTGTACGAAATCAACGACACCACCCCCGGCGCGACACTGGCAAACCTCGGCGTAGTGCCCGCCGGCGTGACCGCTTACGTGCGCAGCCGCAGCAACGAGGTCAACGGCGAGTTCGAAACGACCGGCACAGCGTTCTACCTCGAGGACAGCTGGCAGATGACGGACAACCTGATCATCGACGCGGGTCTGCGCTGGGATGCCTTCGACAACAAGAATTCCGACGGCGACAGCTATATCAAGATCGATGACATGCTGGCGCCGCGGCTTGGCTTCTCGTGGGACACGGGCGGTCAGGGCCGCAGCAAGCTGTTCGGCAATGTTGGCCGGTACTTCCTGCCGGTCGCCAACGTCATCAACATCAAACAGGCAGGCGGCTTTGCCGACGTGCGGACCTTCTATGTCTTCGAAGGGCTGGAAGACGCCGAATACAACGGCATCCCCTATCAGCGGCCGATACTCGGCCCGCAAATCGGCGAAGTCGACGATTCCCAGGGCGACGGCACGGTGGGCGATCTGCGGGGCGAAGTCGATGCAGACATGGACCCGGTGTACCAGGACGAAATCATCCTCGGTTACCAGTCGATGATTGACGACAACTGGTCGTGGGGCGTCAGAGGCATTTACCGTGAACTCACTAACGCCATCGACGACATGGAGATCACATCGAATGGCATCGTCTGCGGCACCGATACCGGCTACGTCAACTGGATCATGGGCAATCCCGGTGAGCCGGCCACCGTCTTCACCGATACCGACTGCGATGGCGAGGCCGACGCGTTCATCACCATCGACACCTCGCAGGCGGGTTGGAGTCTGTATGACGACGCCGGCAACTACGTCGGAGAGGCCGGCTTTCCGACGCCCGAGCGTACGTACAAGGCACTCGAGTTCGTAGTCGACCGCGCCTGGGACGACCAATGGGCGTTGAACGCATCGTACACCCTGGCCTACAGCGAAGGTAACGCCGAGGGTCCGGTCAATTCGGATACTGATTTCGCAGATACCGGACGCACCGAGAACTTCGACACGCCGTGGGTCAACTATCGTGGCGACGGCTACCTGGCCAACGATCACCGGCACCAGTTCAAGTTGCGCGGCGCTTACGGCTTCAACGAAAGCTGGGAGGTCGGCGGCACGCTGTTTGCGCAATCCGGACGTCCGATCAATGCCTTCGGCGTGGGCGACCCGTTCGATGGCGAGAATTACCACAGCTACTTCATCTGCGTGGCCAACTGCACGTCGCCGGTCCTGTCTGAAAGGCAGTATGAGCATCGGCCCCGCGGTTCCGCCGGGCGCCTGCCGTGGACCTACAACCTGGGCCTCAGCGTGACGTACCTGAGATCGTTCGGTGACATCGATCTGAAGGCCAAGTTTGCCGTCTACAATCTCCTCGACCAGCAGCGCGTCATCGAGGTGGATGACGAGCTGGAGGAGGACATCGGCTTTTTCAATCCGGACTACCTCGAGGGCACCTCCTACCAGTCGCCGCGCTACGCGCAGTTCCTGGTGACGGTTGACTTCTGAAGCACCGCTCCGGCGGCCCGCGTGGGCGAACGCGGACCGCCGGTCTCAACCCCCTCATGAGATCGCCGAAGCGGGAAAGTTCGACGGCGTCGACCTGCAGGCGCTCGCGAGCGAGCTGAAGACGCCGCTCCACGTCTATTCCGCGGCCGTGATCCGGCAACGCATTGCCACGTTGCAGATGGCACTCGCCGGACTCGATGCGACAATCTGCTACGCAGTCAAGGCCAACAGCAATGTCGCCGTCCTGCGCCTGATGGCGGAGCACGGCGTCGGCGCCGACATCGTGTCGGCGGGTGAACTGCGGCGGAGCCTGCATGCCGGGGTGCCGTCCGGGCACATCGTTTTCTCGGGTGTCGGCAAGACTGAAGATGAAATGACGGAAGCGCAGGCCGCGGGCATCGCGCGCTTCAACATCGAATCGGCCGACGAACTCGCGTCCCTGCAGCGGCTCGCGCAGGCACGAGGCGTCATCGCACATGCCGCCGTGCGCATCAACCCCGACGTCGATGCGGGGACGCACGCGAAAATTTCCACCGGCAAACTCGAAACCAAGTTCGGGGTGAGCATCGACGAGGCGCGTTCCTGGTTTGGCAACAGCACCCGGTACACGCATGTATGTCTCGACGGATTGCATATGCATATCGGCTCCCAGGTCATGACGCTGGAGCCGTTTGAACTTGCATTGGCGCGGCTCGCAGAATTCTGGCGCGAACTGACAACGGCGGGACACGCGATTGCCAGCATCGATGTCGGCGGCGGGCTGGGCGTCTGCTATCGCGGCGGTTATGACCTGCCGGTGAGTGCCGCTGATTACGTCCGCGCGATCCGCGAAGCGTTACACGGCTTCGCCGGCCGCATCGTGCTGGAGCCCGGCCGCTGGCTGGTGGCCGAGGCCGGCGTACTGCTGACGCGGGTGCTGCGCATCAAGCAAGGCGAACAACGGCGGTTCCTGGTGCTCGATGCAGCGATGAACGATCTGCCGCGGCCGAGCCTGTACGATGCCTGGCACGACCTCGAAGCGGTCTCCCGAAGTTCGCGTCCACGGACCACGTACGACGTCGTCGGCCCCGTTTGTGAGACCGGCGATACCTTCGCGCGTTCGCGGCAAATGCCGGAATGCGTGCCGGGTGATTTGCTGATGTTCAAAGCGACCGGTGCCTACAGCGCGGCGATGGCGTCCACTTATAATTCGCGGCCGCTGGCTGCGGAAGTGCTCGTGGACGCGGGCCGCTATGCGGTAGTGCGACGCCGGCAGACCTTCGAGGAGTTGATCAGCGGAGAATCGATGGTCACCTCATGGCAAACGACGTAACGACAACTTTCAGAGCATTCCCGCCGGGTGTCGTCCTGCTGCTCGGATTGGTGTCGTCCTGCGGCGGCGATGCCTCGCTGCGATCCGCCTCGCAATACGATACGGCATTTGATGCCGTGATGGCGCGCTACGACCTGCCCGGACTCGCGCTCGGTGTGATCGAGAACGGCCGGGTGGTGTTCAGACGAACTGCGGGCGAGCTCGTTGCCGGCAGCGGCGACCCGGTAACGCCGGAGACCTTGTTCAAGGTTGCTTCCAACAGCAAGGCCATGACAGCGAGTGTCCTGGGGCGTCTGGTCGATGCCGGCAGACTGCGCTGGGATGACCCGGTCATCAAACACTTGCCGCAATTCCGCATGTACGATCCCTGGGTGACCGCAAACATGCAGGTGCGCGACCTGCTGGTGCACAACAGTGGTCTGCCCGAAGGCGGCGGCGACCTGATGCTGTGGCCGGAGCCGAACCTCTACACGCGCGCCGACATCATTGCAGGCCTTGCTTACCTGAAACCCGCGTACAGCTTTCGCTC
>JBOHZD010000372.1:0-6624 GCA_050738315.1 Woeseiaceae bacterium | reverse complement strand
TGAAGCTCTCGAGCACGACCTTCGATGCGCAGTTCAATATCGCGCGCGACGTTGCGCAGGAAAGCCCGGCGCTCTATTACGAAATCCAGCGGCTGAACGACTTCGGCGCAGAGTCGCTGGACGCCCTCGGGCGGGCGGTCGAGACGTTGCGCGCAACGGTGGCGAACGGCGATCAGGAGCGCTTCACCGAGCTGATGCGCGCGGGCCGCCAATATACCGAGAATCGGCGGGTAGGCGAGCGCGATGCATAGGAGCCCGTGAGCGCCATGGATGGCGCGAAGATCATACAGGAGCAATTATCTGCGACACGGGCGAAGCCGTTACCCGCCGGCAATCGCCCCGATGATAAAAAACGGCTGCGCACCGGATGCGACTGCGTCCGGCAACGGATTGTCCGGCGAGTCGTGGGAGAGGTCCTCCGCGCAGGCAAAGAAACGCACCAGCGGGCGGCGCTTGTGCGTCATGTGGTCGCGGACCGTGCCGCGCAGCATCGGATAACGAGCCTCCAGCGCGTCGAGGATCGAACTTTGCGTGACCGGAGCGTCGACAGCGAGGTTGACCTCGCCGTCGACTTTCGCGAGCGTACGCAAATGATGCGGCAGTACGACGCGGATCATGACAGCGTCTGTACCTCGACCGACAATACGGGCGGCAGGTCGCGCATGATCGGCGTCCAGCTGTCGCCGTCGTCCGCCGACCCGTACACCTGTCCCCCGGTGGTACCGAAATAAACGCCGCAGGGATCGAGCGTATCCACGGCCATCGCGTCGCGCAGTACGTTGACGTAGCAATCCTTCTGCGGCAGTCCCTTGGTCAGGCCTTCCCATTCGTTGCCGCCGGTGCGGCTGCGGTAGACGCGCAATTTGCCCTCGGGCGGATAGTGTTCGGAATCGCTCTTGATCGGTACGACGTAGATCGTCTCGGGCTCGTGCGCGTGCACGTGGATGGGAAACCCGAAGTCGCTAGGCAGGTCGCCGCTAACCTCGTGCCACGATTCGCCGGCATCGTCGCTCCGCATCACGTCCCAGTGCTTCTGCATAAACAGCACGTTCGGCTGCGATCCATGCTGCGCGATGCGGTGCACGCAGTGACCGACTTCGGCCGTCGGATCGGGAATGTATTGGGAGTGGAGACCCTGGTTGATCGGCCGCCAGGTCTTGCCGGCGTCATCGCTGCGAAACGTGCCCGCCGCCGATATGGCGATGAAGATCCGGTCGGGCTCGACCGGGTCCAGGAGAATCGTGTGCAGGCACATGCCGCCCGCGCCGGGCGCCCAGCCGGGCCCCGAGTCGTGGCCGCGCAGCCCGGCGAGTTCGTGCCATGACTTGCCGCCGTCGGTGGAGCGGAACAGCGCCGCATCTTCCACGCCGGCATACACGGTATCCGGGTCCGACAGCGACGGTTCGAGATGCCAGACGCGCGCGAACTCCCACGGATGCTGTGTCCCGTCGTACCACTGGTGGGTGGTGAGCGGCTTGCCGCTGTCTGGAGACGTGTCATAGACGAACTTGTTGCTTTCGCCTTTCGACATATTGCCGTTGCCGGCATCCGGGGAAGTGTCGTCCGGGTTGGCGCTTTCCGAGGGAGAGGCAGGCTGTTCCCAGGTTTTGCCACCGTCGCTGGAGCGCTGGATGACCTGGCCGAACCAGCTGCTGGTCTGCGAGGCGAAAATGCGATCGGGATCCACCGGGGAACCCTTGACGTGGTAGATCTCCCACCCGGCGAAGTGCGGACCCGCCACGGACCATTTCTTGCGCTTGGCGTCGGCAGTGAGGATAAACGCGCCTTTTCTGGTGCCGACGAGGACTCGGATTGCGGTCATGCGGGGTCTCCTTGGTTCAATGGACACTCATTAGCAACGCCATAGTCGAACGGCGGCTGCCGAAATCGACACGCCGGTCAGGATGTTGCAGGAACTCCCGGCCACGAGTGTCTGACCGGTCAGGTTCCGACATATTTCGCGTACATGCTCCGCGCGACTGTCCCTTCCCGGGTGCCTTTTACGATTGCCCGGCCGTCGGCAAACACGGTCAATTCGTAGGGTTTGCCGTTGTCGGTGATGTCGGCGCGGATCATGAACCGGTTGGCCGTCACTTTCCCATGCGGGCGTAACCGGGCAGCGAGCGCATCGAAGTCGAGGCTTGCGTTGGATTGCCGGTGCGTGAGCTGCACGGCATCGCGACCGCAAAGCGTGGTGGTGCGGGAGCCTGCGCTGCCTTCCAGGAACTCGAATTCGCGGTGCTTGCAGCACCGACAGTCGCCGCCGTCGTAAGCGCCGGAAACCTTGAATTGATGGATCGCGTTCGCCCACAGGTCGATGTTCAGCATGGTGGGGCAGACGCGGTCGAAATTCCCGGTCAGGGCCTTGAGCGCCTCGGCGACCTCGAAGTTGGCGACGATGGAGACGACCGGGCCGATCACCCCGGCCGTATCGCAGGTCGGGCTCAGTCCCGGCGGTGGAGCTTCCTCGAAAATGCAGCGCAGGCACGGTGTCGCGTGGGCGCCGACCGTATTTTCCCACGGTGCGTGGCCGTCTTCGGTGTGCGGCAGGATCGCGAACGCAGCCCCGACCGTGCCCACCGCACCGCCATAGATGTAAGGGATGCCGTTCCTGACTGCGTAATCGTTGGCGAGGTAGCGCGTTTCGAAGTTGTCGAGGCCGTCGACCAGGATGTCTGCGCCGGACGCATACTTCTCGATGTTCGTGTGGTTGACGTCATCGACGACCGCGGTGACCTGAACCCCTGAATTGATCCGCGCGAGCTTGCGTTTGGCCGCTTCCGCCTTGGGGATCGCGTCCGTCACATCCTGCTCGTCGAACAGCACCTGTCGCTGCAGGTTGGTGATCTCGATGAAGTCGCGATCGACGATGACCAGGTGCCCGACGCCGGCGCGGGCCAGCATGTCGGCGATCACGGTGCCGAGCCCTCCGCAGCCGAGTATGAACGCCGTGGATTCGAGCAATTTGCGCTGTCCGTCCTCCCCGAAGCCGGGCAGGAGCGTTTGACGATGGTAGCGAAGGAGTTCGTGAGTCATGGCCATTCCAGTGGCATTCGATACGACGTTCAGATGCCCGTCAATAGTCGCCTGGCCGAAGGCGATATCGACATCGGCGCACCGATGGCAAACTCCATATCTGAGCACTTAATCGCAAAATTCGTCGCCATAAATACTACAATCACACGCCTTTGAATCCGGGCAGTTTGCGCATGAACCCTCCATTCCGGCTGATTGTTCTGCTCGTTGCAGCCGTTCCGGCTTTCACACCTGCGATTGCGGCGACAGCCGAACAGGTTTCATCGGCGGCGGCGGCCGCGCCTACGCAGTTTGCGAGGATCGCCAGGGATGCAGACGGCAAACCCGAGGCGCTGCAGCTTGCGATCGTCACCTATGAGCCGGGGAATGGCGCAAGCGACTTCAGCGTCGATCTGATCAGCGCCGTTCACATCGGCGACCGGGCCTATTACCAGGGATTGAACGACCGGTTTCGCGAGTACGATGCGCTGCTCTACGAGATGATCATTCCCGACGATGCCGGCGCAGCGCAAGAACCGGGGCGGGGCTTCAACGTCATCGCCAGTACACAGATCGGGATGAAGGACATGCTGGGCCTGGCGTTTCAACTCGACGAGATCGACTACGGCGCCGCCAACTTCGTCCATGCCGACCTGACATCCGACATGCTGGCGCAAAGCATGGCCGATCGCGGCGAGTCCCTGTATGTGTATTTCTGGCGCCTGGTTTACCAGGCGATTGATGAATATGCCAGCGACCCGTTGGGCTTGAGGGACTGGCGGCTTTTGTCCAGCATGCTCTCCACGGAGGACGACGCGCTGAAGATTGCGATGGCTTATGAGATGGTGAAGGCGACCCGGACTGGCGACGTATTGGGCGGCGAAACCGGCTCCGCGCTGCTCGCCGGGCGTAATGCGCATGCCGTTCGTGTTTTGCAAGACCAGATCGAGGCCGGCGGGAAACGCATCGGCATCTTCTACGGCGCTGCTCACATGACCGATTTCGAGCAACGTTTGCTGAACGAATTGACACTTTCAAAAGTGAAAGTGGAGTGGGTGGACGCATGGCGCTTCGCTGCCGAAGGGAAACCGACCCCGGCACCAGGGCACTAGCTAGAGCAGCACCTCGTTCAGGAAGACCGTCACGGCTTCCCGCATGTAGTCCTGGTTGGCTTTCTTGCTGAAACCGTGACCTTCGTCCCTGGCCAGCAGATACCACGCCTCCGTGCCGTTTTCCCGCACCGCCGCCAGCATCTGGTCCGATTCGCTGGCTGGCACGCGTGGATCGTTGGCGCCCTGGATGATAAAGAGCGGTACGGTGATCTCGTGCGCATGGTTGAACGGCGCGATGCTTTCCAGGAATTTGCGCATTTCCGCATCGCGCTCGTCGCCGTATTCGGCGCGGCGCAGGTTGCGGCGGTAATCCTCGGTATTCTCGAGGAAGGTGACGAAGTTGGAGACGCCGACGATGTCCACCGCCCCGGCCAGGCGGTCGGAATAGTCCACCGCGCTCGCCAGCACCATGTAGCCTCCATACGAGCCGCCATAGACGACGACGCGGTTCTCATCGAGGGTCGGTTCTTCGCCGATCCAGTCGAGAAGCGCGCCGATATCCTTCACCGAATCCTTGCGCTTCATGCCGTTGTCGAGCCTGAGATAATCCTTGCCGTAGCCCGATGAGCCGCGCACGTTCGGCGCGATCACCGCGGCATCCAGTTCGTTCACCCAGTATTGGAATGTGGACGAAAAGCCGGGGCGGTACTGGCCTTCCGGACCGCCATGGATATAGACGATGACCGGGTGCGGGCCTTCGCCTTCCGGCTTGTAGACCCATGCCGGAACGTGCATGCCGTCGAAAGTCTCGTACTGGACGAGTTCCGGCTCGACGAAGGTTTCCGGGTTGAGGCCGCCGAGCTCGCTCTGTGTCCACTGGGTGAGACCACCCGAGTTCATGTCATAGACCCAGACATCGCCCGATGAGGTCGCCGAGGACAAAGTAAAGGCGAGGCGGTTGCCCGACTCGTCGAAATCGGCATCGGAGATCAGCCCGGCCGGCAGGTCCGGCCCGTCGCGGCGTTCGCTGCTTTCCAGGTCGAGGAAATACAGCGTTTCGGTGCCGCCCTCGTTCAGCGTGTAGGCGACAGTGCGCCCGTCCGGCGACAGCACGAGTTCTTCAACGTCCCATTGCACGTCCGGGGTCAGCACCTCGATCTCGTCGGTTTCCGGATCGGCGATGACAATGCGCTGGAACTGGCTGTCCTCGTCGCTCACCGTCAGGACTCGCCCGTCGGGCAGGAACTCGCCGCTGCCCCAGGCGACCTCGGCTTGGGGCCGGATCTCATCCAGCCCGCCGCTGTCCAGGTCCAGCGTGTAGAGGTGTGAACGGTTGATGGAGACGTACCGGGTGACCAGGAGCGAGACGCCGTTGTCGGCGTAGTCGAGCGGAATCATCGCGCCGTCCCCTTCGTGCGCGACCTCCACGCTCGCGGGATCGGCAGGATCGGCCGCCAGGATGTCCCAGTCGGCGCTGTCGGTGGTGGAGCGAAACCAGGCCACGCGCGCGCCATCGTCGCGCCAGGCGAAGGCGCCGTTGCGGGTACCCTCTGCGGTGAAATCAGTGGTCCGGCCGGTCGCCAGGTCGAACAGCCAGCCCTGGTAGAATTCGTCACCGCCCGTGTCCTTGGCGAACACGAAGGCCGTTCGGTCGCCTTCGCGCACCGTAGCGCCTTCCACCGGCTCGTCGTAGAAGGTGAGCTGGCGGCGCATGCCCATCGGCTCGTCGACCTTGTGGATTTGCTCGGTCTCGGCGAAACGGGTGACGATCAGCATCCCGCCGTCCGCGGTGAAACCGCTAAACGAGGCCGAGCGGGTATTCTCGTACTGCTTCAGCCGGTCGCTCACCGCTTGCGGGATTTCCGGAATCCCCTCGATCACCAGGTTGCCGCGCTCGATGCGTTCGATAGGCTCCGGCGCCGCCTCCTGCGCCGCTGCCGGTGCGGCGATCATCATCGCCGTCGTCACTGCCGAAAGCCTGTTCATTGCTGTCTCCGGGCGCGCTCTACGAATCGGCGTATATCTTGTCATGAAATTCGAGCTGATGCCGCGGTCGGCGTTTCGCTGGAGTGGCCGGGGAAACGGCCCTTTTGAGATTGCAAACGCCCCGACTTTCCTTGTCGGGGCTGCAAACTGGTGGAGACGGCGGGACAGTTCACCTGCCCGTCACCCACAAAAAAGCCATGCCGCTCAATTACTTCTGTCCAGCGGCATGGCTTCAGGCGAGAGGGAACTTCAGTCTAAATCACACCGACGGCCGAACAGGTAAGTTCACATGGAACGTGGCGCCGCCGTGGGCGCGGTTCTCGGCCCAGATCCGGCCCGAGTGCTCCTCGACGATCGATCGCGCGATGACCAGCCCAGTCCGATACCTTCCCGCTTCGTCGTAAAGAATGGCTCGAAGATTCTGTGCACGCTGCCGGTCGGAACGCCATCCCCGTTGTCACTCACGATGAGCTCGATCGCACCTTCGGTCTGACGTGTTCTCACCAGCAATTGCCGTTCACCCTCAGCCAGCGAATCCATCGCATCCATGGCATTGACGACCAGATTCAAC
>JBOHZD010000371.1:0-19138 GCA_050738315.1 Woeseiaceae bacterium | reverse complement strand
GATGAATCATCTGTGCCGCGACCTCGAGCAGGTGCAGGACACCAGCCGTCCGCCGGATCGCATCCGCCAGGACGTGTCGCGCTCTCCGGGCGGCGACTCGCGCATCTTCCTCAACAACTGCATCGGTTGCCACAGCGGCATGGATCCGATGGCCCAGGCCTTTGCCTATTACAACTTCAACGAGACGAACGGCAGCATCGAATACACACCGGGACAGGTGCAACCGAAATATTTCAACAACGACGCCAACTTTCCGTTCGGCTACAGAACGCCGGACGACCACTGGGACAACTACTGGCGCGAAGGACAGAACCGCTTTCTCGGCTGGGACCAGAGCCGGCCCGGCAGCGGCAATGGCGCCAAGTCCCTGGGCGAGGAACTGGCCGCGAGCGACGCGTTCGCGAGTTGCCAGGTCAAGAAGGTGTTCCGGGCCGTCTGCCTGAGGGCGCCTGAAGACGCCGCCGATCGTACCCGGATTGCGCAGATGACTTCGATGTTTCAGACCAACTACAGCATGAAGCAGACTTTCGCGGAAGCGGCAGTCTACTGCATGGGCCAGTAGAGGTACCGGCCATGAACAGGACAAAAGGAATTGTGATGGCACGCGTCGGACTGGTTTCAGTACTCGCAGTGTTGGGGCTAGCCGCCTGCGGCGGCGGCGCCTCCACAACCGACAATCCGATCACGGGTGTGACACCGCCTTCGAGCTACTCCGGTCCGCCGCCGGCAACCGAGGATGTGCAGTCATTCAAACTGAACGTCTGGGACAATATTCATGCGGGTAACCGCTGCGGCGGGTGTCACACCGATTCCGTCGGCCAGACGCCGCTGTTCGCACGGCACGACGACATCAACCTGGCCTACGAAGCGGCCAATACGGTCGTCAACCTGAGCCTGCCATCCGATTCCAGGCTCGTCTCCAAGGTCGGCGACGGCCACAACTGCTGGCTCACCGACAGCCAGGCCTGCGCCGACATCATGACGACCTGGATCGAAGCCTGGGCCGGCGATGCCGCCGGCGGCGGCCGGGAGATCGTTCTCGAACCACCGGTTTCGAAGAATCCCGGCGCGAGCAAGAACTACGCCAATGCGTCAGAGGCGAATTTCGCCGCGCTGGTGCATGTTCCGATCCTGACTGAGTACTGTTCCGGCTGTCATTCATCGCAATCCGCGACTTCGCAACAGCCGTACTTCGCCGAAGCCGACGTATCCGTCGCTTTTGAAGCGGCCCGGTCGAAGATGGATCTGGACGCGCCGGCGGATTCCCGCTTCGTCATCAAGCTCGCAGGCGAACTGCATAACTGCTGGGACAATGACTGCGCCGCGGCTTCCGCCGAAATGCAGGCCGCGATCCAGGCATTCGCAGACACGGTCCCGTTGACCGAAATCGATCCGGCACTCGTCAACAGCAAGGCGCTCACGATCCTCGACGGCACCATCGCGTCCGGCGGCAATCGCTACGAGAATGCGCAGATCGCGCTCTGGGAATTCAAGACGGGCGAAGGTTTGACGGCGTTCGACACCAGCGGCGTGGAACCTGCGATCAACCTGTCGTTATCGGGAGATGTCCAGTGGTTCGGCGGCTGGGGCATCACCATCAATGACGGCAAGGCTCAGGGCACGACGGCTGCGAGCAAGAAACTTCACGACCTGATCCGCGCGACGGGCGAATACTCCATCGAAGCCTGGGTCATTCCCGCGAACGTCACCCAGGAAATGGCGCGCATCGTCAGTTACTCGGCGGGCCAGGACGCGCGCAACTTCACTCTGCAACAGACTCTGTACGATTACAACTTCCGCCATCGCAGCAGCGAAACCGGCCTGAACGGCGATCCGGCACTGTCGACACCGTCGGCTGACGAAGTCCTGCAGGCATCGCTGCAGCATGTAGTGGCAACTTACAGTCCGGTGGACGGCCGCAGGATTTACGTCAACGGCGAACTCGTCACGGATCTGGATCCCGTGCCCGGCGGTTCGCTGGCGGACTGGCAGGATACCTTTGCCCTGGTGCTCGGCAACGAAGCCGACAACCAGGGCTTGTGGAAAGGCACGCTGCGCCTCGTCGCGATCCACAACCGCGTTCTGACGCCGGAACAGATCGTGCAGAACTTCGATGTCGGCGTGGGCGAGAAGTTTTACCTGCTCTTCAGCATCGAAGACATCATCAACGTGCCGACTGCCTACATTCTGTTCGAGGTGGCGCAGTTCGACAGTTACGGCTACCTGTTCAACCTGCCGCATTTCATTACGCTCGATGAGACACAGCAGCCCGAGAACATTCCCTTGCAGGGCTTGCGCATCGGCATCAATGGCACGGAAGCCGAGGTCGGCCAGGCTTATGCGAACCTTGACCTGGCGCTCCGCGCGTCGCTGTTCGAGGAACTCGGTCAGCCCTTGTCCGCCATCGGCGCGGTCGTGCCGCTGGAAAAAGGTCCGCAGGACGATGAGTTCTTCCTGACCTTCGACCAGCTCGGCACACAAAGCTATGTGCGCACCGACGATCCGCCGCTGGTCATTGTTCCGAGCGATTTGCCGCAGGCGCCGAGGATCGGCGTCCGCACCTTCGACGAGATCAATGCCACGATGGCGGCGGTGACGACGGTCGATCCGGAACAGCCCGCCGTGGACGCGACCTATCAGAGCCTGCGTCAGTCCTTGCCGACCATCGAGAGCCCGGAGGCCTTCCTTGCGTCGCACCAGGTTGCCGTGGCGCAACTCGCAATCGAGTATTGCAATGCGCTGCTGGAAGACCCTGCCTTGTCCGCGGCTTACTTTCCCGAATTCGATTTCGCACAGGCACCGAACGTGGCCTACGCGGGCGCGAGTCGCGACCTCGTGATCCAGCCGCTGGTCGACGGGGTCATGGGAGTCAATTTACAGACACAACCGCTGTATCCGGACATTCTGGACGAACTCGGCTATGTGGCGTCGGACGGCACGCGCCCGGCGAACCTCATCGATCGTCTGATTGCCGGGGGGACTGCCGACACGCGCGACATTGCCAAAGGCGTCTGCGCAGCGGTGGTCGGCAGCGCCGTCACAACGTTCCAGTAGTCGCAGGATCAAGGATACGAGGCACAGGATATGGCCAGAAATCGCAAGTCACGCCCGATCGGCGCCCCGCAGCGCCATGGCGATCATCCGCGCCCGGTCACGCGGCGGCAGTTCGTGGCGCAGGGCTTTCTGTCAGGTTCGGCGTTCGCGCTTTCCGGCGGCGTCATGAGCCTGTTCACGAATCCGCGCCGCGCTTTTGCGGACCTCTCCGGAGATCTGCAGCCGCTGCTTTCGAATCCCTGCAGCATCGCGACCGTCGGCGCCGGCAAGATCCCGTTCATCTGCTTCGACCTTGCGGGCGGCGCCAATATCGCCGGCTCCAACGTGCTGGTGGGCAAGGAAGGCGGTCAGCTCGACTTTCTGAGTACCGCCGGTTACGAAAAACTCGGCCTGCCGGGCGACATGGTGCCGGGCCTCACCGATGCCGTCAGCGGCCTGCCGTTTGCAAATACCGATTTCGGACTCGCGTTCCACTTAGACAGCGCATTCCGCCGCGGCATGCTGGCCAGCATGAACCCGTCGCGCGCCGCCAATCTCAACGGCGCGATCATACCGGCGCGTTCCGACAACGACACCGGCAACAATCCGCACAATCCGCTGTACGGGATAGCCGCAGCCGGCGCCAGCGGGTCGATCCTGACGCTCGCCGGCACCGAGAACACGGATTCGGGCGGCAATTCGATGGTGCCCGCCATGATGATGAATCCGGAACTCAGGCCGACCAAGGTCGACCGGCCGAGCGACGTCACCGGCCTCGTCGACACCGGCCAGCTCGTCGGCATCCTCGGCCCGGATGACGCAACGGCCGTCATGGAATCGATCTACCGCATCAGTGACCGGAAGATGGCAGCCGCGGAAACGGGCCAGACCATCACCTCCTCCGACGTCATCAAGGACATGGTGCGTTGCGGCTATCTGAAATCCGCGGACATCGCCGACCGCTTCGGCGGCACACCGCTCGATCCGTCGCAGGACCCGGCGATCGTCGGTCCCGCCGGCATCTTCACCGATGCCGAGTTCAACGACGGCGGTGACGACGGCCGGGAATTCCGCAAGACCGCTTCCGTCATGAAGCTCGTCATGAACGGCTTCGCCGGCGCCGCCTGTATTGAAATGGGCGGCTACGATTATCACGGCGGCCAGCGCCAGGAAGGCGAAATCAAGGACGAGCGCGCCGGTCGTTGCATGGGCGCCTGCATCGAGTACGCTGCTCGTATCGGCGTGCCGCTGATGCTGTATGCATTCAGCGATGGTTCCCTGTCGAGCGACGGCGTGATCGACAATTCGCCAGCGGGACGCGGCAAAGGCGAGTGGGTCAGCGATGACTCGTCCACCGCTGCGTCGTTCTTCCTGGTCTATAACCCGGGTGGACGTGCGGTGCTGCGCGGCGCCACGCCGGAGCAGCAAGCCATGCATCAGCAGATCGGCTACTTCGACGCCGGCGCTTCGGTACAGCGCGCCGCGACGCCCGCCGCGAACAACGTCAACCTGCTCGTGAACACCGTAATCCTCAATTACATGGCGTTGCACGGCGAGGAAGGCAATTTCGCCACGTTGTTCCCGAATCATGGTCTCGGCGACTCGAGCCTGCGCGACAGCATGACGGCATTCGACGCCATCGTGAGCGGCACGATCGGCCCATTGGCCCCGGCGTAAACCTGAAACAACGCTACGGGCTCCTGCAACTCGAGCAGGCGACCCTGTTTTTTGTGATCCGGCACTCCGGCGCGCCATAATGCGCGATTCCGAATACCGAAGTCTTCTCTATGCCAGCCGTAAGCCCGTTGACCGACCTTCTCGCCTGTCCGCGCTGCGACAAGACGCCATTGACTCCGGACGGCGAACACTACGGATGCGGCGGCTGCAAAACTGAATTTCCCTCCGTCGCCGGCATTCCATGGTTGTTTGCCGAACCCGACTCCACTCTCGGCGAATGGCGGAATCGCCTGCATTTTGAATTACAGCGGCTGGCGCACGATGCCGAGCGTTTGAAAGCGGAACTGCAAGACGGTGATCTGCGAGCGTTGACCAGGCAACGGCTCGAGTTGCAGTTGTGCGCCGGCGAAGAGCATCGAAACAGCCTGCGCCGGTTACTGGCGCCTCTTGACGTTCATTCAATGCAGGCAAGCCATGAATCGTACCTGGCGCTCCGCACCCGGTTGCCGGCCGACCAGGGACTCCATACCTACTACGCCAACGTGCACCGCGACTGGGCCTGGGGAGACGAGGAAAACGCGGCGTCCCTCGAACAGATCCAGTACGTCCTGAAAAGCGACCAGAGCATGGGCGACACACTGGTTCTGGGCGCCGGTGCATGCCGCCTCGCCTACGATCTGCACATGCAGCTCGGCACAACGCGAACGATCGCGATGGACTTCAACCCTTTGCTGTTGCTGATTGCAAAGTCCGTGATTGACGGTGGCCGGATCGAACTCCATGAGTTCCCGATCGCACCGAAAACCTTGCACGATGTTGCGGTCCTCCGGGAACTCCGTGCGCCCGAGAAAGTGCGCGACGGATTTTTCCTCATACTGGGGGATGCGCTGCGCGCACCGTTCAGGCCGGGCGCGTTCGATACGGTCGTGACACCGTGGCTCATCGACATCGTGCCGGAGGACCTGCCGATCCTCGCGATGCGCATCAATCGGTTGCTGAAAACCAGCGGCCGCTGGATCAATTTCGGATCCGTGGCTTTCGATCACCCGCTCCGCGCGCGCCGTTACTGCGTGGAGGAAACGCTGGCCATCGCAGAAAGTGCCGGATTCGCGGCGCCGTCCGTACACGAAGCCAACATTCCATACATGTGCTCGCCGGCGAGCCGGCACGGCCGGCGCGAAACGGTCCTGACCTTCGCCGCCGGGAAAACAGACGACCTGGCACCGCCGCCGCGGCGCAGGGCCCTGCCCGACTGGATCGTCACCGGCAAGGTACCGGTGCCGCTGACGCCGTCGTTCAGGACACAGGCAGTGTCGACGCAGATTTACGCCTACATCATGTCGCTGATCGACGGCCGGCGTTCGCTGGAGGATATGGCGGAGCTGCTCGAAAAACAGAAGCTGATGACGCGCGAGGAAGCGAAGCCCGCCATCCGGAATTTTCTCACCCGTATGTATGAGGACAGTGAACGCCAGAGGGGGTTGTGACCGGCATCAACGCTCGAGATACTGAACTTTGTCCTTGACCTCGCGCCAGTCGTCCGCGTCCTCGGGCGGATCTTTCATTTCCGTGATCACCGGCCACTCGCGTGCCAGATCGGCGTTCAATTCAAGAAACTGTTGCTGATCATCCGGCAGCTCATCCTCGGAGAAAATCGCTTCGACCGGACACTCGGGCTCGCACAAGGTGCAATCGATACATTCGTCGGGGTCGATGACCAGCATGTTGGGACCTTCGTGAAAACAGTCCACCGGGCACACCTCGACGCAATCGGTCAGTTTGCACTTGATACAGGCTTCCGTCACAACGAATGTCATCAATGATTCCTGAAGGGGTCAAAAGTCTTGCGAACCGCCCATTTTACGCTATTTCAACGTTACGAACATTACCACCCGGAACGCAGGATATATCTCGCGTGAATCTCGAATTCAAGCGCATATTTCGAGACAATGCTTCACTGAGACACAGATAAGGAAAGATTTATGAGTCCTGTACGACTCGGGCGGCGCGGCGCGGTAGCGGTCATCGAAATCGACAACCCGCCGGTCAATGCGTTGTCGCTTGTGGTGCGACAGGGATTGATGCGCTCTGCGGATGAGGCCGCGGCCGATCCGGCGTGTCACGCGATCGTATTGATTTGCAGCGGCCGGACCTTCATTGCCGGCGCCGACATCCGTGAATTCGACAAGCCGCCCGAAGCGCCTTATCTCCCGGATGTCGTCGCGCGGATTGAAGCCCTCGACAAGCCGGTCGTCGCAGCGATCCACGGCACGGCGCTGGGCGGCGGTCTCGAGATCGCCATGGGATGCCATTACCGCCTTGCCGCGGACAACGCCGTGCTCGGCTTGCCGGAGGTCAAGCTGGGCCTGCTGCCGGGCGCCACCGGCACACAGCGGCTGCCGCGGCTGGTGGGTGTCGAAAAAGCGCTCGATATGATGCTCTCCGGCGATCCGATCGGCGCCGGCGTCGCGGCCGACGCGGGGCTAGTGGACCGCTTGACCCCCGCGGAACATCTGCTGGACGCTGCGTTGGCGTACGCCTTGGAACTCGAGAGTCCCCGGCGCGTGCGGGATCGGTCAGTCAAGCCGGTGGATCCGTCAGTTTTTGCAGCCGCGCGCAAGCACATCGCCACAAAGGCGCGCGGGCTGCTGTCGCCGGAGAAGATCATTCGGTGCGTCGAACTCGCAACGGAAGTCGACTTTGACGAGGGCGTCGACGCCGAGCGCAATTTTTTCATGGAATGCAAGAACTCGCCCCAATCGCGTGGATTGCGCCATGCGTTTTTCGCCGAACGGCAGGCAGCCAAAGTGCCCGGCGTGACAATCGAAACGCCGGTGCGGCCGATCGATCGGGTTGCCGTCATCGGCGCCGGCACGATGGGCGCGGGCATCGGGTACGCCTGCCTCGGCGCCGGTTTCACAGTGCACCTGCTCGACAACGACGATGCAGGACTCGAGCGTGGGAAAACGACGATTCGCACGCTCTTCGACGGCGGCGTCGAGCGCGGCAAGATCGAAAAAAGCGATATGGAGGATGGTTTGCGGCGGCTGCACGTCACGCGTGACTACCAGGATATCCGTGACGACGACCTGGTGATCGAGGCGGTGTTCGAGACCATGGCTATCAAGAAGGAAGTATTCACCAGGCTGGACGCAGTCTGCAAACCGGGCACCCTGCTCGCCACCAACACGTCGACGCTCGACGTCGATGCCATTGCGTCAGTAACCACGCGCCCGCAGGACGTCATCGGCCTGCATTTTTTCAGCCCGGCGCATGTCATGCGACTGCTGGAAATCGTTCGCGGCAGGAAAACATCGGAAGAGGTGGTTGCGACTGCATTGAAGCTCGCCAAGTCGCTCGGCAAGGTCGGTGTCGTAGTCGGCAATTGCTTCGGCTTCGTCGGCAATCGCATGTTATACAGCTACGGGCGCGAGAATCAGCTATTACTGCTCGAGGGCGCTCTGCCCGAGCACATCGACCGTGTACTGACCGACTGGGGCATGGCGATGGGCCCGAATGCCGTCGGGGATCTCGCGGGCATCGACGTCGGCTACAAGGTGCGCCAGGAACGAAAGGACCTTCCCGACGATCCGCGGTTCTACCGCGTTGCGGACATGCTCGCGGAACTCGGGCGCTTCGGCCAGAAGACGGGCAAAGGCATCTACCGCTACGAGCCGGGATCACGCACGCCGATCCCGGACCCGGAAGTGCAGGCTTTGATCAGGAAGGAGGCAAAACGGCTCGGCGTCGTACCACGGGAGATCGGCGCAGAGGAGATCATCGAGCGCTGCATCTACAGCCTCGTCACCGAAGGCGCACGCATACTCGAAGACGGCATCGCCGCGCGCGCGTCCGATATCGATGTCATCTGGGTCAACGGCTACGGCTTCCCGCGACATCGCGGCGGCCCGATGCACTACGCCGATACAATCGGAGTGGATAAGGTGTACGACACCGTCTGTGAATTCAGGGACCGGTTCGGTGCCCGATATTGGGAAATGCCGAAACTGTTAAAGGAACTTGCCGGTAGCGGCGGGCGATTCGGCGACCAATGAACCACCCTGGAGGGTGATCCGTGGTCACAACCCGTCGATCATTCGCTGACCGGAAACCAGCGGTCTCCATACTTCAGGGCTCGCCTGTCGGCCAGCAGTTTTTCCAGGTGGGCAAGCAAAGAGCGTTCGGCGACCGGGTGCAGCGACTCATCCACGTCGTCGTACACAGGACGCACCAGCGCCGCCAGGGTCAAGCCCGGATGCCTGTCAAGCGCGTGGACGACCTTGGCCTCGCGCTGCAACCGGTGATCGATAATCCAGTCGATGACCTCGCGGGGATTTTCCAGCAGATTGCCGTGCCCGGGCACGATTGCCGCAATGTCGGCCCGCTTCAGCTTTTCGAGCGACTGCAGGTAGTTCGCCATGTTGCCGTCCGGCGGATCGATGACAACGGTCGACCCGTCGATGATGTGATCGCCGGTAAACAGCCACTCGAGCGCCACGTGCCGGTAGCAAAAGTGATTGGATGCGTGTCCCGGCGTGTGGATCGCCTCGAGCGCGAATTCCGGCGTCGTGATGGTCTCGCCATCCTCGGGAATCCGCTCCGGGACGAACGACGAGTCCTGGTGCGGCCCGCTGCCGGCCGGGCTTCCAATCAGCGTCGCGCCCGTTGTCCCGGCCAGCGACAACGCTCCCGGTGAATGATCGGGATGTGTGTGCGTGACGAGAATCCACCGGATGGTGCCGCGCGCGGCATCGACGATGGCGTCGATGTGCCGGTCTATCGATGGACCCGGATCGATCACAGCCACATCGTCCACACCCAATAGATAAGTGTTGGTGCCGGGACCGGTCATCATGCCGGGGTTTGGAGCCACGAGCCGCCGCACGCCCGGGGCGAGTTCGACCACCTGCCCGGGCTCGAGGGCCGGTTTCACTGCTCACCTCGGTCCGCGTGATCCGGATAGTCGGGATGCCCGGGCATAACGACGCGATCCCTGCCGTCGGAGCGCACAATGGCCGGCAGGATTCGGGCAACGCCTTCTTCGGAACGACGCTTAGCCCAGGCAAGCAGCTCGTTGACGCTTTCAAGTTCCTGCATGTCGCGCAGTGTCGCCAGGGTCGGGGGTGGCAACGCCAGGTCGCCTGAGCCGTTGGCGGCGATGGCGTCCGCGGCCGTCGTCCAGCGACTGTCGGTCAGTTCCACACCGTCGTGCGTTGCGCTCTGCCCTTCCGGCAGGCCTGTCATAAAAAAGCGGGTGGAAAATCGCCTGGGACGATCCCGCGGCGTGATCCAGTACGCGAAATAGTGCAGCGATTCGCACTCGAGGACGAGGTCGTGCTGTTCGAGAAAATCACGCCAGGACAACTCGCCGGCATGCAGTTGACGTCGCGCGGCTGCCATGTTGCCCTGATACACGCCGCTCGTGCGCTTTCGCGCCAACAGCACGCCGGCTTCCTCGAACAGTTCCCGGATGGCCGCGCTGTAATAGTCCAGGCCACCCGTCGACAATGCGAGACACCGATCGGCGGTTTTCGCGGACAGACTGCCGCTTCGTGCGTTGACCTTGCAATCGCCCGGTTCGAGCAGACCGCCGGGGAACACGTCACTGGCGCCGAACGACGTGCGTGCGTGGCGGTGCACCAGAAACACCTCCGGCAGAGACACCCCGTCGCGAACCAGCACCACGGTCGCCGAAGGCAACGGCCGCGCGGCATCGTTGTGGTCGGCATCGCTCATTGGAAGTCGCCCGTGACTCACGTCACCCCCGCGGTTCGCCGTCCTCGGAATATTCCTTCAGCCGATTCATCTGGTCGGCCAGCACCCGGTCCACGGTCGAAGCCACCTTGTCCAGTCCGCCTGGCAGATAGCCGCCGACAGCATAGCTCCAGGTTACTCTCGTGCCGTTCTCGCTGTCTTCGAATTCCCAGGTCATATTGCCGTTGACGCCCATCAATCCGAGCGGTCCCAGACCGCCCGTCAGCCGCAGCATCACCGTCGGGTTGACGAAGGTCACCGTGAGGTGCACGACGCCGCCGCCGCCCAGGCGTTCGCAGAAACAACCCTGCGGCACCGCGTCGAGGTACAGGTTGGCGGCGTACCCCGACAGGGTATTGTCGTCACTCCACCAGTCGCCGATATGCTTGACGACATTGCGGTAGACGTCGGGGCGCGAGGCCCTTATTTCAATGCTGTGGCGAGTCGTGAAGCCGGATTCGGCCGCGTCAATGACCTCGGCCCTCGCGACGCGCGAACCGGGAACAGAAAGAACACAAACGAATACAAGACCTACCCGGCAGAAACGCATTCCGACCTGTCACGAGAGCGCCAAAGCCTGAAGATTAACTCAGAACAGATGGATCGGCAGCAAAGACTCCAGCAGGAACATGGCGGATAACACCGCCAGTCCAAAATAGTATCTTCTCCACTTGCCCATGCGACACTCCGTCAATGCCATAATCGAATGCTGACCACTCGGGTGCAGTTTGGATACCCGAACCTGAACCCGGACTGAAGCCGACGGCGACCGTCAACCATTTGTTTGTCAACATTTTTTAATCATGCCCTCCCCACACGCCGCGGTTGCCGATCTGTGTGATTTTCTCGGTGCTCACGACAAGGTCGCCGTGCTCACCGGTGCCGGCTGCAGTACCGCATCCGGCATTCCGGACTATCGCGACGACGCCGGCCGCTGGAAACACCGGCAGCCGGTGCAGTACGCCGATTTCGTGAACAACGCGGGTACGCGCCACCGCTACTGGGCGCAGAGCCTGGTGGGCTGGAGTCGTATCGCTTCCGCCAGACCGAATGCAGCGCATGTTGCACTGGCCCGGTTGGAAGCAGCCGGCCGTACCACCTGCGTGATCACTCAGAACGTCGATAACCTGCATCGGCTCGCGGGAAACCGGAGCGTCATCGATCTACACGGTGTGCTGCACAGAATTCGTTGCCTTGCCTGTGGCGACAGGAAAGCTCGGAGCGAATTTCAGTTCCGGCTGCAACGGTTGAACCCGGACTGGCATGCTCCGGTCTCGGAATTTGCCCCGGACGGAGATGCCAGGTTGACGATGACCGATTTCCAGGCTTTCAACGTTCCGGATTGCGATCAATGCGGCGGCATACTCAAACCCGATGTCGTGTTTTTCGGTGAGCCCGTCCCTGTGGACAGGGTACGGCAGGCGAGCGAATTCCTGCAGCAGTCCGATGCCCTGCTGGTCGTCGGTTCGTCGCTGATGGTGTTCTCTGGATACCGTTTCGTGCGCATGGCATCTGCGGCCGGCCTGCCGATTGCGATCGTCAATCGCGGGGCGACGCGCGCCGATCCATTGGCGAATTGGAGGGTCTCCGGAGATTGCTGCAGCCTGCTGGCGGCCGCTGTCGGCCACTTCGGCGCCTGTTGAACGCACAATAATGGAGGATTGGGCGGTCGTCTTCGAAAGCAACAACGTGCGGGCGTGTTCGGACCGGGCGCTGGTGCTGCATGCGCGCAGCATCCCGTACGAAATCGTCCGCGACGAAGGCCGCTCCGCTCTTGTGGTTGCCGCCGCAGACGCCGAGCGCGCGAAATTCGAAATCTGGCAATACGACCAGGAGAATCGCCAGCCGCGGCGCTTGCCGCGAGCGACCGTGGACGAATTTCACAACGGCCTGCCGGGCGTGTTCGTGTATGTCGTCGTGGTCTGTCTCGTCGCCTGGCTGGCGGGCGAACATGCGTTCGATCGGGACTGGGTGACTGCCGGCCGGGTCGACGGTGCGGGCATCCGGCACGGTGAATGGTGGCGCACGCTCACCGCGCTGACGCTGCATTCGGGCGTCGGCCATCTGCTCGGCAATATCGGCTTCGGCGCGCTGTTCGGAGGACTCGCGGCGCGCCTCGTCGGCAACGGCATCGCCTGGTTCCTGATCGTACTCGCCGCCGCTGCCGCAAACGCCCTGAACACGGTGCTGCTCGAGTCCAGCCATCGAGCCATCGGCGCGTCCACGGCGGTTTTCGCGGCACTGGGGCTCTCCGGCGGTTTCGTATGGCGGGCGCAGTTGATGGAACAGGAGCGCTGGCCGTACCGGCTGGGTCCGATCGTCGGCGCCATTGCCCTGCTCGCCTATACGGGGACTGGCGATGAGAACACCGACATCGGAGCGCACCTGTCCGGCTTCGTGTGCGGCTTCGCTGCGGGCATCCTGCTGACTTTCCTGACGAAGTATCTCAACAACCGCAAGCTGCAGATCGTTTGCGGTAGCGCGGCCCTCGCGCTTATCCTGATTGCGTGGGTCCGCGCTTTCGGCAATACCTGATAACCCCGGGAATCGATCAATGAATGACATACAACTATCCGACTTTGGCATCGATTGGACGACCTGGTCCGAAAAACTCCAGACGGCGGGCCTCGATTTTGCCCTCAATCTGATCGCGGCAATTGCGATCTTCTATATCGGACGCACGATTGCCCGTCTGATTTCCAACGGTTTGCACCGTTTGATGATCGCGCAATCGGTCGACCCGATACTCGAATCTTTCGTCAGCAATATCGTCTACTGGGCGATGATGGCGTTCGTCATCATCGCTGCGATCACCAAGATCGGCGTGCAGACCGCGTCACTCATCGCCTTGATCGGCGCCGCCGGTATCGCCGTCGGCCTCGCCATGCAGGGCTCGCTGGCCAACTTCGCGGCCGGTGTCCTGATCGTAATTTTCCGCCCTTACCGTTCGGGAGACTGGGTCGAGGTCGCCGGCGTGTCGGGCTCGGTCGTGCAGGTACAGATTCTGTCGACGATCCTCACGTCCGGCGACAACAAGAAGATCATTGTGCCGAACGGCCAGATCATGAACGGGATCATCACCAATTATTCGGCCAATGCGACCCGCCGCGTGGACCTGGTTGTCAGCGTCGGTTACGACGACGACCTGGACAAGGTTCGCAGTACGCTCAAGGAGCTCGTCGATGCCGATGCGAGAATCCTGGACGAGCCTGAATGCCAGATTGCAATCGACGCCCTGGCTGCCAGTTCCGTCGACTGCGTCGTGCGCCCGTGGGTCAGGACTGAAGATTACTGGCCCGTGAAATTCGACTTGACCGAAGCGATCAAGAAACGCTTCGACGAGGTGAGCATCAGCTTCCCGTACCCGCAGCAGGTGGTCCATAACATCGACGCAAAGGCCGTAAAACGCAGAGCACCGGCCGGTTGACGCCCGCGTTCCTTTCGCCTACTGTACATCTGTACAGTTCCGGAGCTTTCCTGTGTCTGAGCGCGGATTCAAGGGTCGCGGCGCCGTCTCCCGCCCGCCGGGGCGTTTTGCGGAACGGACTACGGTGCGGGTCGACGACCCGTCGGTCGATATGGCGCCGGAAACGGTGCTGCGGGCCATGCAGGCGCGCAGCATCATCAGCCATAACCAGTCGCCGGACATCCCGTTCGACCGTTCCATCAACCCTTACCAGGGCTGCGAGCATGGCTGCGTCTATTGCTATGCACGCCCGAGCCACAGCTATCTCGATCTCTCACCCGGACTGGATTTCGAAACGAAGATCTTCTACAAGCCCAATGCCGTGTCCCGCTTGCTGGAGGAATGGGCGAAGCCCGCTTACGACTGCAAGCCGATCACCATCGGTGCCAATACCGACCCGTACCAGCCCGCCGAAAAAAGGTTACAGCTCACCCGTCAACTGCTCGAGGTGTTCCTGCAGCACCGCCATCCGGTCAGCCTGATCAGCAAGGGAATCCTGATGCGGCGCGACCTGGATCTGTTGTCCGAACTCGCAGCCCTGGGCCTCACTTCTGTCGCCATCAGCGTGCCGACCGCAGACAACGCGCTCAAGCGGCAACTCGAGCCGCGCGTCCCGGCAGCCGTCGCCCGCTTCGGCCTCATGCGGGAACTGGCCGATTGCGGGGTGCCGGTCAGCCTCCTGATGGCGCCGATCATTCCAGCGGTCAACGACCAGGAGATCGAGCGCATCGTATCGAGCGCCGCCGCGAGCGGCGCAAGCCATGCCGGCTACGTCCTGCTGCGCTTGCCGCACGAGCTGAAAGCGATCTTCGCGGAGTGGCTGGAGACCCACATGCCGGAACGCGCCGCTCACGTGATGAGCCTGGTGCGTGCGGCGAGCGGCGGCAAGGATTATGACAACCGGTTCGGATTGCGACAGACCGGCCAGGGCGCCTATGCTGATATGATAGGGCAACGATTCAGGGCCGCCTGCAGGAAAGCCGGCATAAGCCATGGCCGCAACCGGGGGAACCTGGATTGCAGCCGGTTCCGGAAGCCCGGACAGCAGCAACTGTCGCTTGGATTCAGTTGACTTGAGGGACTTTGCACGGGCCTGGCCTGGCGCTCAGAACTAAATATTCGGACGGCAGTCATATCCACAATCGCAGGTCTTAACCATCGCCAATGACGAAAACGAGGCATTCATCCGGTCTGTTGAAGCTCGCGGCTGTTGCGATCGCCGTTGCCGGCGGCGGGCTTGCCTACGCGGACGAAAAAGTCAACGAAGAAGAATTACAGGAGGTGCCTGTCGAGGACGTCGACGAAACCTCGGCTGACCAGACCCCGGAGGCAGCCGGAACCGAGACGCCGCCTGTGCCGCAGGGCGATGAGGAACCTGAGGACAGCGACGAACTGCACGAAATTACGATCGGCGAGCCCGGCGACAATGAATCGGCGACTGCACCCATGGCGGTCGAGGAAACGCCGCACGAGGAATTGCAGCGGTACTTCGAGTTGTACCGGAACGCGATGGACAATAAGCAATATGCGGAAGCGGACACCCTCGCCAAGAGAGTGGTGGAGCTGACCATCGAGATTTTCGGAATCAACAGTCTCGACTCGGCGCGAGCGCTGACGAACCTCGGCATTGCCCAGCATCAGAACGAAGATTATGACGCGGCGGTTCTCAATTACAATGCGGCCATCGACGTCATCGAGCGGGTCGAGGACCGGCTCAATTCCAACCTCGTCAATCCGTTGAAAGGCCTCGGCGCGGCAGAGCTCGCCAGCGGGCGCCCGGACCTTGCCGTCGAAACTTTCGAGCGCGCCGTGCATGTCACCCACGTCAACGAGGGTCCGCATAACCGCGAGCAGGTGGAAGTACTGGAGTCGCTGGCGGAAACCTACCTCTCCGTCGGTGAATTCGACGAAGTGGAAACAATCACCGAGATCATCTTCGGGCTCGAGGCGCGCGATATCAGTCTCGATAGCCTGGAGATTCTGCCGGTACTGGAAAAGCAGGCATCCTGGCAACATCGATTGCAACTGTATGAAAAGGAACGGTATACGTGGCGGAAGGTGATCGACCTCATCGAGGATCACCGTGGCGACGACGATCTGAGGCTGATTGCGCCGCTCATGGGCCTCGGCAAGTCGTATCTGTTCATCGGTCCGGTCGATTCGTCCTATCATCACCCGACTTCCATCAGCTCGGGTGAGGTGTATCTGAAACGGGCCGTAAGAATCGCCGAGGACAATCCGGAGGCAACCTGGCAGATCAAGGAAGACACGATGCTGGCCCTGGGTGACTTTTACATACTGTCCGGCCAATCCAGCCGCGCCCGCAAGATCTACGAAGACGTCTGGAATTTGTTGTCGGCCGATGCAGCACGATTGCCGAACCGACACGACGACCTGGAGACGCTGGTCGTGCTGCAGAATATCAATCCGCCCCGCTACATCGGGCTTGATGGCGAGGCAACCAACCAGGTCCCCGGCGAAGAATTCGAGACTGGCAAAGTCGTGTACGACTATTCCGTGTCGACTCGCGGTTACACGACGAACGTCGTGATGGTCGAGGCGGATCCCGCTGCATTCGAAGATATGCAACGAGTGGTCAGGCGCGACCTCACTTCCCTGATTTACCGTCCCCGACTCGTGGATGGAAACACCGTCGCCACCGACAACCTCACCTACACCCACAAGTTTTTTTATCGCCTGTCCGATCTGCCTGACGAAAATCAGCAAGCCGACGCCGCGGCATCCGACTGAGCAGTGCTGTAAGCCTGAAGGATGACCGCCCCATGCCGCCCACGATCCGCGCCAGCCGATCAAGGCGTCCACGATACTGGATGGCGTACGTTGTTCTGCTGTTCTGCGGTGGAAATGCGCGCGCACAATGCACCAGCGACTGGATTTGCATCGATGCCGTTCGGGAAGGCGGCAATGTCGAGCTACGTGCGGCTAATCTGCGCGATATACCGCTGACGTTCACTTTGAAGGTCCGCACCTTCGACATGTGGCCCACACATCCTGGTGTGGTCACCGAAACGCTCGATCCGAACGAATCGCGATTGGTCATGGTGCTGCAACCATCGCAAGTCGGCCAGGAGGGAAACTATCGATATTCCTACGACTGGACGGTCGGCCGCCTGGATGCCGTCCATGACGACAGTCACACCTACCGGCTACCGTATGCAAGCGGCGAGAGCTACCGCGTGCTGCAGGGATATGGCTCGCGCTTCAGTCATACGGGACTCGAGCAATATGCAGTTGACTTCAAGATGCCAAAAGGGACCGCGGTGCACGCGGCTCGCGGCGGCATCGTCGCGCGCGTTGAAGAATCGCATTCCAGGGGTTGCTGGGAAGACGGCTGCGGAGACTATGCAAACTACATCGTGATTCTGCATGACGACGGTACGACCGGCGAGTACTATCATCTGCAACAAAACGGTGCGCTCGTGGCGCCGGGCGACCGGGTCGAGGCGGGACAGAAGATCGGCCTGTCCGGCAACACCGGACACACCACCATGCCGCACCTGCATTTCGCCGTCTATCGCGCGGCTGCCTGGGGCACGACACAATCGATTCCAGTGCGATTCGCGAGTGCCGCCGGTGTCATCGAACAGCCGCGCCGGGGCGGACGCTACGAGGCAATATGAAACTTGTATTTCACCGAAAAGGACGCATCTCGAGATCATGTACACGCGCGACAAAAAACTGACTTTGCCCGCGGCCGGTGAAGCGCTGCCAGGCCGGAGCGCTACGATGCCGGTGCCGGAGCAGCATTACGTCAACGGCAAGCCGCTCGAGGGACCGTTCCCGGATGGCTTCCGGAAAGTGCTCTTCGGCATGGGCTGTTTCTGGGGCGCCGAACGGCTCTTCTGGGAGACGCCGGGCGTTTACACGACCGCGGCAGGTTACGCGGGGGGCAGTACACCCAATGCCGATTATCGCGAAGTCTGCAGCGGGCAAACCGGCCATGCTGAAGTCGTGCTGGTCGTTTACGATCCCGCCACAATCAGCTTTGATACCTTGTTGACGATTTTCTGGGAGAATCACGATCCCACCGCCGGGATGCGCCAGGGGAACGACATCGGCACACAGTATCGATCCGTGATCTTCACTTTCGATGAAGATCAGCATGCGTCGGCGCTCGATTCGCGGGCAGCCTATCAGGAACGACTGACCGCCGCCGGATTCGGCGGCATTACGACCAATATTCTGCCGGCCCCGGACTTCTATTACGCCGAGGACTATCACCAGCAATACCTGGCAAAGAATCCCGGCGGTTATTGCGGTATTGCCGGCACCGGGGTCACCTGCCCCGTGGGGCTTACCTCACCGGATCACAAACAGTTCGCATGACACACGATGCAGGTATCATTGCCTGCACCCGGCGTAACGACAGGAATTTCCGGTGACCAGCAAGAAGAAGAAAAGCCACAGCGCGCCCGGACGTCCGAGTCGTGAGCAGGCGGAAAAAGCCGTCAAGACACTGCTCGAGTGGGCGGGCGAAGATCCGCGGCGTGAGGGTCTCGTCGATACGCCGCGACGGGTTGCGAAAGCTTACGAAGACTGGTTCAGCGGCTACCGGAGCGACCCCGTCAGATTTCTCGAGCGCACGTTCGAGGAGGTCGAGGGGTACGACGAAATGATCGTTCTCCGCGACATCACGTTCGAGTCCCATTGCGAGCATCATATGGCGCCGATCATCGGCAAGGCCCATGTGGGATATCTGCCGAACAACAAAATCGTCGGCATCAGCAAACTGGCCCGCGTCGTCGACGCTTTTGCGCGCCGCTTCCAGGTGCAGGAGAAAATGACGGCACAGATTGCGCAATGCATCGAGAATGTGTTGAAGCCGAAGGGAGTCGGCGTCGTCATCGATGCAATGCATCAATGCATGACCACCCGTGGTATCCACAAATCGGGGGTGTCCATGGTCACGAGCCAGATGCTCGGCACGTTTCGCAAGGACGCGCGCACCCGGGACGAATTCCTGCGCATGATCGGCAAGGATTGAATGGCTATTTGGCGCGTTCGGCATCACCGGAGGGTTGCCTTTGGCGGAATGGCTCCCTTCGGTCCGCTTTATTTCCGCCAAAGGCAGCCCGCCGTGTCGCTCCATCCGTTGGCCTTGACTAAGTGCCATTCGGGCTAGTGTAGTGTCCCATAAATAACTAGTATAATTATGAGCGTTCCTATTGCTGGAGAATGCTCATGTCC
>JBOHZD010000370.1:0-13859 GCA_050738315.1 Woeseiaceae bacterium | reverse complement strand
AAGCAGAACATCGTGTGGGAAGCGCCGGAGGGCGGCGGCGGCCCGAACTACTCGGGCATGTAGGGGTTTGGGTATTATTCATGAACGTTTGCTGGTGGTGGCTGGCGGAGCCGCCCATAAATAATGCAGATCGAGCGAGCTACTTCGGCTGCATGCGGATGGCGCCGTCGAGGCGGATCGTTTCGCCGTTGACCATGGCGTTGCCGTAGATCGCGGCAACGAGGTCGGCGTATTCCTCCGGTTTGCCCAAACGCGGCGGAAACGGCACCTGTGCGCCGAGCGATGCCTGCACTTCCTGCGGCAATCCGGCCATCATCGGTGTGAGAAAGATGCCGGGCGCAATCGTGACGACGCGGATGCCGAAACGCGCGAGTTCGCGCGCGATCGGCAAGGTCATGCCGACTACGCCGCCTTTGGATGCGGAATACCCGGCCTGGCCGATCTGTCCTTCGAACGCGGCGACCGACGCGGTATTGACGATGACACCGCGCTCGCCGTCGCCGTTCGGTTCGTTCCGTTGCATGACATTGGCCGCTTCCTTGATGAGTATGAAGGAACCGACCAGGTTGATGTTGACGGAGCGGCTGAAGGAGTCTGCCGGCAGCGGCCCGTCCTTGCCGAGCACGCGTGCAGGCAGCAGGATGCCGGCGCAGTTGACGGCAAGTGTTACGCTACCCATGAATTCGACGGCACGGTTGACGGCGCTGCGTACCTGGCTTTCCGAGGAGATGTCGGTCTTGATGAAATGCGCGCGCGCGCCGAGTTCGGCGGCACTTTGGCGGCCTTGTTCCTCGTTGATGTCCAGCAGGACCGCGTGACCGCCGGCAGCAACGATTCTTGTTGCGGTCGCCAGGCCTAAGCCGGAGGCGCCGCCGGAAACGACAGCGGTCGAATTCTCAAGTTGCATGACGTACTCCGTTGAAGGTGACTGGCGGGCTCAGACTTCCACGCCGATTGCGGTGGCTTCGCCGCCGCCGATGCACAGTGACGCGACGCCGCGGCCGCCGCCTCGCGCACGCAAAGCATGAATCAGGGTCACGACGATTCTGGCGCCGGAGGCGCCGATGGGATGCCCCAGCGCACAGGCACCGCCGTTGACGTTGACCTTTTCATGCGCGATGCCGACGTCCTGCATCGCCGCCATGGTGACGCAGGCAAAAGCCTCGTTGATTTCATACAGGTCCACGGACGCCGGCGTCCAACCGAGTTTCTCATGCAGCGCCTTGATTGCGTACACGGGCGCGGTCGTAAACCATGCCGGTTCCTGTGCGTAGCCGGACTGGCCGCGTATGCGTGCAAGAATCGGCAAACCGCGGCGCGCAGCCTCGGTTTCCTGCATGAGGATCATGGAAGCGGCGCCGTCCGATATGGATGACGAACTGGCGGCGGTGATCGTGCCGTCCTTGCGGAATGCCGGCTCCAGGAGCGGGATTTTTTCGATATCCTGGCGGCCGGGACCTTCGTCTTCGCGAACTTCGAGTTCGCCTTTGCGGGTCCTGACGGTGACCGGTGCGATCTCATCGAGAAAGCGGCCGTCCGCCATGGCCGCCCGCGCACGCGTCAATGACTCGATGGCAAATGCATCCTGCTGATCGCGCGTGAAACCGTATTTGTCCGCCGTCTGTTCCGCGAAATAGCCCATCATGTTGCCGTCGGCGGGGTTTTGCAGGCCGTCAAAGAACATGTGATCGAGCACTTCGTGGTGCCCCATCCGATAACCGGCGCGCGCTTTCGGCAGCAAATACGGCGCGTTGCTCATCGATTCCATGCCGCCGCAGAGAACGATTCGCGCATGGCCGGCTGCGATGATGTCGTGGCCGAGCATGGCGGCTTTCATGCCGGAGCCGCAGACCTTGTTGATCGTGGTGCAGGGGGTGCCGAGCGGCAATCCGGCGGCGAGCGCTGCCTGGCGGGCCGGCGCCTGTCCCAGCCCGGCCGGCAGCACGCAACCGAGCAGGACTTCGTCGATGGCCGCCGGATCCAGTCCGCAATCGGCGAGACAGGCGGCGCTTGCGGCAGCGGACAGGTCGGTCGCGCTGGCTGCACTCAAAAGGCCTTGAAACGCGCCGAGTGGAGTCCGCCGCGCGGCGACGATAACGATGGGATCTTCAATCATTGGATGCGCATACGGTCAAAGGGGCGAGATGCCCGCCGGTCTGCGATTATTCACATCGACCGGGTTTCTGCAACCGGGCCGGTCGGCAGAGCCAGGTCCGGTTCGTCCAACGCCGCAAGAATACGTTGTCGTGCCATTTCCGCGAGCAACGTGCTTCGCCGGAAAGACGCATCGGTGGGGTGAATTGCGTCCAGTACCGCGATGTGCAAATGACCGTGGCGGGGCAGGAACTTGCGCGCCGGCAGTATCTGGCGCGAGCCCCGAATGGCGAGCGGAACCACGGGAAGCCGGCCTTTGATGGCGGCCGCGAATGCGCCCGAATGGAACCTGTGGAGGCCGGGCTCGACATGAAACGTGCCTTCAGGAAAGAAGGCGAGGCACTCGCCGGCGACCGCCGCACGCAGGAGAGTGAGCGCATCGCGTGCGCTTGCTGCGGCGACAAAGCGCTCGACGAATTTCGACCCGATGCGCTGCAGCAGAATGCTCGCAACGGGTACATTCCTCATTTCGCCCTTGACGACGAAGGAGAATCGCGGCGGCAGATAAGCCTGTAATATGACACCGTCCATGTAGCTGGCGTGATTCGCCACTACGATACAGTGTCCAGCCGGAATGTTCTCGAGACCGGTCCTGGTTGTGCGAATGCCGGCAACCGTGAACCACGAACGCGCTGCCGCCGAAACCCAGCGCCGGCGACGTTCGAGGCCGGGCATTGCCAGCGCGAACAGGACCGCACCGCTGAAGCAGACGATAAAAGACACCCAGGCATAGACGCCATAGACGCTCGTGGCGAACCGCCCGGTATCACCTGTTCCTGCGCCGGCGCGTGGCGCGGTGTCGTCGCTCATGCCCCTTGGCCTGTTGTCGTCATCGGCGAACATTTCTAACCCGTGATCAGACGGCGTGCAAATGTCACAGTAAGGGCTGTGATGTCGGTCACTTTATGTTAATGCCGTAATGAATCTGTGACACCGGTCACGCCGGTGCGAGACCGCCGTGATCATACTCAAACTCTCGAAAAATCTGTTGCTTGGCGAGCGGGTTGTCAAGTTGGGCGAGAGGGATCGAGCGCTTTGGACACGGACCGCCGGGCGTATGCTACCAGTCGGCAGCGCCGGTGTATGCGTATCATGGGTGTGCCGCAGGGAGGCGCGGAAGAACAGATGACAACTATGGCCAGCACACAACAGAAACCATCCCCGTCGCTTCCTGATTCCGGAGCGGAACAACTGGTGGACCGGTTCCTGGATGCCATCTGGACGGAACGCGGCCTGTCCGCCAACACGCTCGGAGCCTATCGCGCCGACCTGATGAGCCTGTGGCGCGGGCTGTCCGAGCGCAGTGTCGCGATCGAAGATGCCGACAAAGCCGATATCCTGGATTTCATCGCGCAACGCGTTGAAAGCGGCGCGAAGCCGCGTTCGACAGCCCGCCAGCTCTCCAGTTTCAGACGCTTTTATCGCTATATCATGCGCGAAGGTCTGCGCGACACGGATCCGACGGCCGATATCGACATGCCGCGGATCGGCCGCTCGCTGCCGAAAACACTGACCGAGGACGAAGTCGATTCGCTGTTGCAGGCGCCCAACACGGAAGAACCGCTCGGTCATCGTGACCGCGCCATGCTCGAACTGCTGTACGCCACCGGGCTCAGGGTTTCGGAACTCATCAACCTGAAGCAGTCCCAGGTGAACTTCAATCAGGGCGTGCTGCGGATCATCGGCAAAGGCGATCGCGAACGTCTGATCCCCCTTGGCGACGAGGCGCAGTCCTGGCTCAAGGATTTTATCGACAGTCCGCGCATGGAAATCCTGCTGGAGCGACAGACCGACTACCTGTTTCCGACGCGACGCGGCGAGCGCATGACGCGCCAGGCATTCTGGCACATTATCAAGCGTTACGCGCAGAAGGCGGGCATCGACAAGAAACTGTCTCCTCACAGTCTGCGTCATGCTTTCGCAACGCACCTGTTGAACCGGGGAGCAGACTTGAGAGTCGTGCAGCTCCTGCTCGGCCACAGCGATCTCTCGACCACCCAGATCTACACGCACGTCGCACGGGAACGGCTGAAGGATCTGCACGGGCATCATCACCCGAGAGGGTAGGATCCCGCGCTTGCCCGGCGGAGCCACCTTTCCATCACCGCCGTCCCGCCTGCTCTGCTAAACTGGCGAGCCACACCATCACGGAACCGGCGGTCAAAATGGCGGTCGAAGCAAACCATTCCATTCGGAATATTCTTTTCGGAATCACCATGAAAAAGAGCATGAGGCCAATCCCGATCCTCTGCGCAGCCATCGGCGTGCTGCTCCTCGCGAGCCCCTTGCCGCAGGCCAAAGCGGACGATGCCGCGGCCGAACTGCAACTGGTCAGGTCGCGGGTTGCCGAGACGTTCGACGAGATCGAAGAGCAACATGTGCAACCGAGCCCGGTTCCCGGCTGGTACACCATTCGCAAGGGTACGATCATTGCGTACATTTCCTCAGATGGCCGGTATCTCATGCAGGGCGATCTGATCGATCTGGACAACGAAGTCAATCTGACCGCGGAGACCCAGAACGCAGCGCGGGTGACCATGCTGAACGACATTCCGGACGAGCAAACGATCGTGTTTGCCCCTGAGCACGTGAAATACACGGTATCCGTGTTCACCGATATCGATTGCACCTACTGCCGCCGCTTTCACAGCCATATCAAGGAATATCTCGCGCAGGGCATCAAGGTTCGTTACCTCCTTTATCCGCGCAATGGCCCCGATTCCGAATCCTGGGTCAAGGCAGAAGAAGTGTGGTGTGCGGACGACCGTCAACAGGCACTGACACTCGCCAAACTCGATCGCGAGTTCGAGGCGGCGAGCTGCGATGCTTCGATCGTGCACAAACAATATGACCTGGGTCAGGACGTCGGCTTGCGCGGTACCCCGGCACTGGTGCTCGAGGACGGCACGCTGATCAGCGGCTACGTGCCCCCGCTCGAACTCAGCCAGCGGATGGCGGCCCTCGGAGGCGGCTAGTCCCGCAGGGCGCTGGTTGCTATTCTCCCCGGCGCACTCGACTGAGATGCACGCCGTTATTCCGGCCGTCATCTTCGAGGTATTTCTCCAGCGCAAAGCGTCCGCTTAAGAAGGCGATTTCCGGCCAGGGGATGTCCTCCTTGCGAAATAATGCGACTTCCTGGGTTTCGTCTCCGGCGGCAAAGCCGCCCTGCAACTTTGCGGTAAAGAACAGATGCACCTGGCCCGCCTCGATCACGTCGACCGAGGCGAACAGGTGACCCACTTGCACTTCGGCGCAGGCTTCTTCGCGCGTTTCGCGCGCCGCGCCTTCCGCAACGGTTTCGCCCAGTTCCATGAAGCCCGCCGGGACCGTCCAGAATCCATAACGGGGTTCGATGGCACGTTTGCAGAGGAGTATGCGGCCATCCTGCTCGGGCACGCAGCCGACGACGATCTTGGGATTCTGGTAATGAATGGTGCCACAGGAATCGCACACCCAGCGGCGTCGTTGGTCGCCCTCCGGAATCGTTCTGACGACGCTGCCGCCGCATTGCGAGCAATACTTCATGAATTCCGCTTCCCAAAAGTTCAGGCGGGATCGCTGGTTCGCTGTCATTGTGGTGCCGGGAGCGAGAATCGAACTCGCACTCTGTCGCCAGAACCGGATTTTGAGTCCGGCGCGTCTACCTGTTCCGCCATCCCGGCCGCGTGGGGCGCCAAGTATAAGCGCGCCGTTACCGCATCGCCACATCGGGCAAGCTGCGACTCTTTGACCCGTCCGGGCATCTAAACTGCGACGTATGAGCAAGTTTGTCGACATCGAGATCGATCCTGGCGTGGTGAAGCTGGCGGCGCGGGGCGACGTGCGTGCCCACGAAATCATTTACCGGGCATTCTGTTCGCCCGTGTATTCGATTTGCCTGCGCTTTACCCGGGTGCCGGCGCACGCAGAGGATCTGTTGCAGGAGACTTTTCTCGAGGTCATACGCAGTATCGGGGCATTTCGTGGTGAAGCGCCGCTGGGAGCCTGGATACGGCGCATCGCCGTCACCAAGGCCCTGATGTTCCTGCGCTCCGCCTGGCTCTGCCGCGGCCAGAGTCTGGACGACGACTGGGACGACGTGACACGAGGCAGGGTGGGAAGCACGGCTGCATCCGACACACCGGATCAGGCCATCGACCTCGACCAGGCGCTGGCGAACCTCCCCGCGGTCAGCCGCGCAGTCGTCTGGCTACACGACGTCGAGGGTTTCACTCACAAGGAAATCGCGGGGTTCATGGGCAAGACCGAAAGTTTCTCGAAATCGCAGTTGTCGCGCGCGTATCAACGACTGCGGCCGATGCTGGAGGCGGAGACGGCCGACGCGACGCGCGCATCGGAGATCGACGCATCGGTGCTCGGACAGGCCTGAGGCTTTTTCCGACGCTGACGAACATGCCGGGTACAGACAATGACGCATAGTACGGATGAGCAGGGCGAGAAAATGAATTGTGGAATTGGCGTCGCCGAACGCGACCTGTTGTATGCAAAGCTTCGTGCGTTGCCCGACACGATGCCGCCGCGTGCGGTGTGGCGGCGCATCGAGGCCCAGGCGCGCGCCGAGAGGCTCTTCCGTTCCCACAAATTGAAAGCGCCGTTCGAGTGGTTCGCAGGTGCAGGGCTTGCTGCCGCCGTCGTACTCGCCGTCCTGAATACAGATATAGAGGCGCCGCAACCGATATCGACCGAAAGCGATCAACAGGTATTTCCGACCGAACCGGTTTACACCGCGACGGACCGGGCGGTCCGTTTGCGGACATTGAACGCGTTGATGGTTGAATCGCAACAGCTCGAACAGGATTTGCGCGCGCTGCCCGATGAGCCCCATCTGGTACGTGCAGGGACCGCGGCGACCATTTCGGCCGTGGAGGACCAGATCGCGGCGATCGATTATCGCCTGAACTATGCGCCGATTCGAATGACGCACGAACAGACAGAGCTCTATTGGAGAGAACGGGTCCGCCTGATGAACCTGCTGGTTCAGCTGCGCGCGGCCCAGGCACAACGGAACGCATTCTGATGGGAGTGCGTATCTGCATCGGATCCGCCGCCGGGGAACGGCAACAACGGCAACAGGACAATCCTGTTGCCCGTCGCAATATTCAGGAGCATTGAAATGACAGGCTGGAACAAGACGATCACTCTCGTGCTGCTGGCGCTGTCCGCGGCACCGGTCCTGGCTCAGGAGGATGCCGTGGAGTCCCGGGCGCCCGCGACGGTGCAAGACGAGGTGAACGCCGGGACGATGGAAGTGCAGATGCGGGAGGCGGAAGAACGCCTCGCGGCCGCCGCGGCGCGCGTTGCAGAGCTGAGCAGCCGCCGGCTGCCGGTCGTGCTCGATATCGAGCAGCATATGCGGAATTTCAATCGACCGGTGCTCGGGGTCACGATCGGCGCTGCCGAAGACGACGGGCCGGTCGAAGGCGTGACCATCCGGGGAGTCACGCCGGGCAGCGCCGCGGCCGACGCAGGGCTGCGTGCCGGCGACGTCATCACCTCGGTGAACGACGAGACGCTCCGCGCGCAAACCGATTCAGAGGCGAACGAGAAATTGCTCGCCTTTATGGAGGGCATCGAAAACGGCGACGCGTTGGATATCGAGTACCTGCGAGACGGGAAAGACACCACCGTAACGGTCGAGCCGCGGCCGGGTACGAATTTTCCGTTTGCATTCCGGAGTAACGGCAACTGGACCATGCCACCGATGATCGCCCCCGCGGCTCCGGGCAACCGATGGTTCGGATTCTATCTGGAGGGCGGCGGCTGGGCCGACATGGAGATGGTCTCGCTGACCGAGGATCTGGGTCGTTATTTCGGCACGGACTCGGGCCTGCTGGTGGTTCGGGCGCCGGCGGACGAGATGCTGAAACTCAAGGATGGAGACGTCATTCAGAGCATCGACGGCCGTGCACCGACCTCGGTCTCCCATGCCATGCGCATCCTCGGTTCCTACCAGAGCGGCGAAAAACTGGAGATCGAAATCATGCGCGACAGGAAACGCGAGACGCTGTCGGTGGAAGTTCCGGATCATCGCCAGGGCGCCTTGCGGCGCTACGACCATTTCACGCCGTCCGTCGAAGTGCGGAAGTTCACCGTGCCCCGTTCGAGAGTTGACTCCGAAGAAGACCGTATCTGATCACAGCGCCGATGCCCATCGTGCTCGGCCGCGGCGCGGGTGAGTACGATGAGCCGGAACTGCGTTGCTTCCATCCCACGATCGCAACAGGCGCGGCTCTGCTACCATCCGCGCCCATGAATCCCGCCGATTTCGACTACGAGCTGCCGCCCGGGCTCATCGCGAAATATCCACCCGCCCGGCGGCGCGACAGCCGCCTGCTGGTCATCGATCGAAGGACCGGCCAGTGCGCAGATCGGTGTTTCGAGCAGCTGCCGGAATTTCTGCGTGCCGGTGACCTGCTGGTGTTCAACGATACGCGGGTCGTCAAGGCGCGGTTGTCCGGACGGAAGTCGAGCGGCGGCAAGGTCGAAATACTGATCGAAAGGAAGCTGTCGGAGACGATGGCCCTGGCACAGGTCCGAGCCAGCAAGCCGCCCGCGGCCGGGACGCTGATTGCACTGGCCGATTCGAGTACCGCGACAGTGATCGGACGGCGGCAGGAATTCTATGAACTCGGGTTTTCAGAGGAGCTGGAACCGCTGCTGGAGCGAATCGGGACCGTGCCGTTGCCGCCTTACATCGATCGCGATGCAGAGGCCGTCGACCGCGAACGGTATCAGACCGTTTACGCCGTGAAGGCGGGCGCCGTCGCGGCGCCAACGGCCGGGCTGCATTTCGACCGGGAGATGATGGAAGAGACGTTGCGTGCGGGTATCCGGCATGCGTTCGTTACCTTGCATGTCGGCGCCGGCACGTTTCAGCCGCTCAGACCCGACAGGCTTGCCGCCGGGCGCCTGCATGCCGAAAGAGTCGAGGTGGACGAGGCGACCTGTGAAGCGGTCCTGCAGACCCGCGAGGCGGGCGGCCGGGTGATCGCGGTGGGCACGACTTCCGTGCGCGCGCTTGAATCTGCGTCGGCAATCGGCCGTCTGCAACCGTTCAGGGGTGAAACGGAGCTGTTTATCGCGCCCGGGTACCGGTTCAAATCGATCGACCTGCTGCTGACCAACTTTCACCTGCCCCGTTCCTCCCTTTTGATGCTCGTGGCGGCGTTCGGCGGTCAGGGCCGGATTCTCGGGGCATACCGACATGCGGTCGAGAACCGGTACCGATTCTTCAGTTACGGCGACGCGATGCTGATCCTTCCGGGCGCTGTCGGCGCGGAGCGTAACGGACGATGAATTTCGCGATCCAGAATCGCTGCGGCAGAGCGCGCAGCGGCACGCTGACCTTGCGTCGCGGCACCGTGCGAACGCCCGCGTTCATGCCGGTCGGTACGTACGGGACGGTGAAGAGCGTAACGCCCGAAGAGGTTGCCGCCAGCGGCGCAGATATCATCCTCGGTAACACCTTTCACCTGATGCTGCGGCCCGGCACGGACGTGATTCGCCGCCACGGCGGCCTGCACGAGTTCATGAACTGGCACGGTCCGATTCTGACGGACTCCGGCGGGTTCCAGGTTTTTTCTCTCGCCGCGATGCGCAAACTTTCGAGCGAAGGTGTCCGCTTCCGTTCTCCGGTCGACGGCAGCGAAGTGTTCCTTACGCCCGAGCGGTCGATCGAGGTGCAGCACGATTTAAATGCCGACATCGCAATGATCTTCGATGAGTGCACGCCGTACCCGGTGACCGAATCGGCGGCACGCGCATCGATGCAGTTGTCGCTCGCCTGGGCGGCGCGCAGTCGCCGCCGTTTCGACGAACTGCGCGATGCTAGCCCTGAGCGCGGTGAAGCGCTGTTCGGCATCGTGCAGGGCGGTGTCTACGATGCCTTGCGGCGCGAGTCGCTGGATGCCTTGGCGGACATCGGTTTTGACGGATACGCGGTGGGCGGGTTGGCCGTGGGAGAATCGGAAGACGAACGCCTTGCGGTGCTGGACGGCCTGTTACCGATGATGCCGGCCGACCGCCCGCGCTACCTGATGGGCGTCGGCACGCCCGTCGACATTGCCGAAGCGGTCAGCCGCGGCATCGACCTGTTCGACTGCGTCATGCCGACGCGGCATGCGCGCAATGGGCAGCTGTTTACATCCCGGGGTGTCGTCAGAATTCGCAACGCGTGTTACTCGGACGATATAGGCCCGATCGATCCGGATTGCGATTGCTACACCTGCCGGCATTACAGCCTGGCCTATCTGCGCCACCTCGAAAAATGCGGCGAGATCCTCGGTTCGCGGCTCGGCACGCTGCACAATCTCCATTATTACCAGAAGCTCATGATGCAACTCCGGGACGCCATCGGCAGCGGCACATTGAGCGCATTGACCGCCGGCCTGGAGTCCCGTTACGCACAAAGCGGGGAGCAAGCCGGGTGACGTTCGATGCCGGGCACGACTTGAAGTGCGGCCGGGCATCCCCACGTCCGTGGCCCGTATGCCATAATAACGCGCTTGAATTTCACGCCCGGGCCGCGACGGCCCGCAAAACAGACTGATACGCATGGATTTTTTCATTCGCCCCGCCTTTGCCCAGGACGCGCCGCAGGCCGATCCTTTCGGGTTCCTGTTGCCGATGCTCGTCATTTTCGGCGCATTCTATTTTCTGCTGATACGGCCGCAGCAAAAGAGGCAGAAAGCGCACACTGAACTGGTTGCCGCATTGTCCGTGGGCGACGAAGTGCTGACTGCGGGAGGCATGCTCGGAAAAGTCACTGCGGTCAGTGACCACTATGCGACATTGCAGATTGCCGATAACGTCGAGATCAAGGTACAGAAGTCGACTGTCTCCGCCGTAGTGCCGAAAGGCACGATAGACGCCGCCTGAAAAACAATTCATTTCGATGAATCGTTACCCGACGTGGCTGTACTTCGTAGTGCTTGGCTCTATTCTGCTGGGCGTCATCCTTGCGCTGCCGAATGTGTTCGGCTCGGTACCCGCGGTGCAGGTCGCGAGTGCCGACGACAGCGCCTTCACCGAGTCGACACTCGCGGAAATGACGGCGTTGCTCAAAGAACGGGGAATCGCACCAGCGACCGGTTACCTGGAAGACGGCCGCGTCGTACTGCGATTTGACGAGGCAAACACACAGCAGGAGGCCGGTGACCTGTTGCGCGAGCAGTACGAGGACGCGGGCGTTTCACTCACGCTGACGCCGGAGTTGCCGGCCTGGATCCGAAACCTCGGCCTGCGGCCGATGAGCCTCGGGCTGGACCTGCGTGGCGGCGTGCACATCCTGCTGGCAGTCGATATGGAAACGGCCATCGCGAGCCGGCTCAGCACTTACCAACAGGACATCGAGGATCGGCTGCGTGACGCAGATATCCGTCATCGGGTCGACCTGGACGGCCGCACTCTGACCGTCCGCCTGACGAGTGAAGAGGACGCACAACGTGCACGCCGGATCGTCAGCACTGCGGACGCCGACCTGCTAATGCAGGACGGTCCGGATGACAGAACGTTTTCGGTGCAGATGAGCGAAGCGCAGATCAGGGCGCGCCAGGATTTTGCCATCCAGCAGAACACGACGACGCTGCGCAATCGCGTCGATCAGTTGGGCGTCAGCGAACCCATCGTGCAGCGGCAGGGCCTCGATCGGATCGTTGTGCAGTTACCGGGGGTGCAGGATCCGAATCGCCTGGACGATATCCTGACGGCGACGGCCACGCTGGAATTCCGCCTGGTCGATACAACGGGCGACAGCCCCGGCTCCAGGCGCTATCCCGGACGCGGCGATGAGGCGTCAGAGATTCTGAAACGCGAGGTCGTCGCGTCCGGCAACCAGATCATCGACGCGGAATCGGGATTCAGCGAAGGCCAGCCCGCGGTCTTTATTACGCTGGACGGAGCGGGCGGCGACAGCATGCTCGAAACGACCCGCAACAACCTCCACAAACCGATGTCGACGGTGTTCATCGAGACGCGGCGCGACACGGTCATGCAAAACGGCGAGCCGAACTTCCGGACAACCCGGACGGAAGAAATCATCAATACCGCGAGAATCAACGGTATTTTCAAGAACCGATTTCAGATTTCCGGCCTGACGGCCGCCGAAGCGCGCGACCTGGCATTGCTGTTGCGCGCGGGCGCACTCGCGGCGCCGGTATTCAAGATCGAAGAGCGTACGATTGGTCCGAGTCTCGGCCAGGACAACATCGACCGCGGTTACAAGGCCGTCACCGTGGGCTTTCTCTCGGTCGTCATCTTCATGGTGGTTTATTACAAATGGTTCGGAATGATCGCGAATCTCGCGCTCTTTTCGAATCTCGTTTTCATCGTCGCGCTCCTGTCCTTGCTGCAGGCATCGCTGACCTTGCCCGGTATCGCCGGTATCGTCCTGACAGTGGGTATGGCGCTCGACGCCAACGTGCTTATTTTTGAAAGAATTCGCGAGGAACTGACCGCGGGAATATCGCCGCAGACGGCCATCAGCGCCGGTTACGAAAAAGCCTTCTCGTCCATCGCAGACGCGAACATCACCACGTTGATTGCCGGTATCGTGCTGTTCGCATTCGGTTCCGGGCCCGTCAAGGGCTTCGCGGTCACCCTGTCGCTCGGCATCATTACGTCGATGTACACGGCGGTCATCGGCACCAGGGCCGTCGTGAATCTCGCTTACGGAGGGCGCAAGGTTGCCAGTGTCCCTGTGTAACCGCGACGGTTTCAGCCGATGAAATGGATCAAGGAAAAAACTTCGATCGACTTTCTGAGCCGGAGGCAACGGCTCATTGCTGTCGGCGTTGTGACTATCGCGATCGGCATTTCGGTCATTTCGTTCGCAACCCGCGGCCTGGAACTCGGCATCGACTTTACAGGGGGCATTTTGCTGGAGGTCGGTTACCCGCAAGCCGCCGACATCGACAGCATCCGGCAACTGATGGACGACGTTGGCTTCGACGACGTCCAGGTCCAGCGTTTCGGCGCGGAGACCGATGTCCTGTTGCGTCTGCCGCCGCAGCCGGATACCGATCCGAACAGCATTCGCGACGCGCTGAGCGAAACTTTGTCCGCGGACGAGCCAGGCGCCGAAATCCGCCGCATTGAATTTGTCGGCCCGCAGGTGGGTGCCGATTTGCGCGAGAAGGGCGCGACGGCAATGATCTATGCGACGCTGATGATCTTCGTGTACGTCATGTTCCGCTTCCAGTGGAAATTCGCTGTGGGCGCCGTGGTGGCGACGGCGCACGATGTGATCATTGTCCTGGGCTTGTTCTCGCTGTTCGGCTGGCAGTTCGACCTGACCGTACTTGCATCGGTGCTGGCCGTGATCGGATATTCCTTGAACGACACGGTGGTCGTGTTCGATCGCGTGCGCGAGAATTTTGCCGGCCTCCGCGGCAAGACACCCGAAGAGGTGCTCAATGCCTCGATCAACGACACCCTGTCGCGAACGATCATGACGGGTCTGACCACGCTCATGGTTTTGACGGCCTTGTATCTCATCGCCGGCGAAACGCTCAAACCCTTCTCGCTGGCGCTGATCCTCGGCGTGCTGGTGGGCACGTACTCGTCCATCTATGTTGCGAGCGCGGCCGCGTTGTTCCTCGACATCAAGGCCCAGGATCTCATGCCGTCGGAAAAAGACTCGAAGCTGATCGACGATCTGCCGTAGAGGGGCGCTGACACGGGGGCAGTACGCGGAGACTGGAGCGGGG
>JBOHZD010000369.1:0-10703 GCA_050738315.1 Woeseiaceae bacterium | reverse complement strand
CATGTAGGCTTCGGGCGAAACATCCTGTTTCGCACGATCCTGAAAAAAGCGCTCCCCGGGCCAGGAGCCGCACCGATCGTCTCTAGCCGCCCGGCGGTGCCGCTTCCAGAATCGCGGTAACGCCCATCCCCCCCGCGGTGCACACGGATACCAACCCTCGTCCCGACCCTTTCTCGTGCAACAGCTTCGCCATGGTCGCGACGATCCTGGCACCGGTCGCGGCGAACGGGTGACCGATGGCAATGCTGCCGCCCTTGACGTTGAGCTTCGCGAGATCGATCGGACCCATGGGCTCGTCGCGGCCGAGTTTCTCGCGGCAGAACTCCTCGGACTGCCAGGCCTTGAGCGTCGCAATGGTCTGCGCGGCGAAGGCTTCGTGGATTTCGTAATAGTCGAAATCCTGTAATCTCAATTTGGCTGCTTTCAGCATGTCGGAAACCGCATAGGCAGGCGCCATGAGCAGACCTTCGACACCGATGAAATTCACCGCGGCGACATTGCAGTAAGTCAGCCAGGCCAGGACGGGCAGATTCTTTTTCCTCGCCCAGATTTCGGATGCGAGGAGCACGGCCGCGGCGCCGTCCGTCAGCGGCGTGCTGTTGCCGGCGGTCATCGTACCGGTACCGGTCTTGTCGAAAACGGGTTTCAGCGCCGCAAGTTTTTCGTACGACGTGTCGCGGCGTATGTTGTTGTCTTCCTTCACGCCGCGATACGGGACCACCAGGTCGCTGTAGAAGCCCTCGTCGTAGGCTTTGGCTGCGTTCAGGTGGCTCTTGAGTGCCAGCTGGTCCTGGTGCTCTCGCGATACTTCGAACTGTTTCGCCGTGATCTCGGTGTGTTCTCCCATCGACAGCTTCGTGCGCGGTTCCAGCACGGCGGGAAACTCCGGCTTGAAATGCCGGGGGCGCAGCCTGAGCCACGGCTTGAGTTTATCGAGCAGCGTCTTGCCACGATGGCTTTCCATGAGTATGGAACGGTATGCGTCCGGATAGACGACGGGCGCATCGCTGATCGAATCCGTGCCGCCGGCGATGCCGGCTTCTATCTGGCCCAAGGCAATCTTGTTGCCGAGCAGGATGCATGCTTCGAGACTGGTGCCGCAGGCGCGCTGCAGATCGACACCGGGCGTCCTGAGAGAAAGTCCCGAGCCGATCGCGCATTCACGTGCGAGGTTGTAGTCGCTCGAATGTTTGATCACGGCGCCCAGCGCGACATCACCGAGCATCTGTCCTTTCAGATCGTACTTCTGGACCAGTGCGCGCAACGCAGCGGTCATCATGTCCTGGTTGGAACGGCCGGCATAGTCCGTGTGTGCGCGGCAGAACGGTATCCGCAGGCCTCCGACGACTGCCACCCGGATCGCTCGCCCATCGTGCAACATGATCATCTCCGCCTGTGCCGGAATTTGGCCAACTTTACACTATTGTTTGTATATGCAAAAAACTGCGCATGCCAGAAACTTCTTGGCGTACAGAGAGCGGTGGGCGATTATCGCGCGGCCCGGTCGAAAATGCCGATCGCCTTCCTTCCGGTGCTCTCAACAAAATCCCGGCAGCAAACCAGCAAATGACGACTTTCGTATCGAGCAAATCATGGGTTGAAGAAGTCAAAAGGCTACTGTTGCTGGCCGGCCCGCTGATCGTCAACAGCCTGTCGATTGCCGGAATGCAGTTCGCAGACGCTGTGATGGCCGGCCGCCTCGGAGCGCGTTCGCTCGCGGCTGTCGCCGTGGGAGCGAGCGTCTGGTTTCTGGGCTTCGTGGTCTGCCTCGGCCTGCTGATGGCGATATCACCGATCGCCGCACGTCACTACGGCGCCGGTGAATCCGAACTGATCGGCGGGTACACGCGTCAGGGCGTGCTTCTGGCGGTCGTCCTCGGCCTGATCGTCATGGGGCTCGCGTATCTGTTCGTCGCTCCGGCGTTGACGTACCTCGGTGTCGATTCCGCATTTCGCGACATCACGATCGATTACGTACGCGCGATCATGCTGGGTGCACCGGCGATCTGCGTCTTCCTGGCGTTGCGGTTTACGACGGAAGGCATCGGGTACACGCGGCCGATCATGTATATCTCCCTGTTCGCGCTCGTGTGTAATGTCGGCCTCAACTACGTGTTCATTTACGGCCGCTTCGGCGCACCCGCGATGGGCGCGGTAGGCTGTGGCGTCGCGAGCGCCATCACGATGTGGTTGATGATGATCATTCTCGGCACTTATATCTATGTGCATCCGCGCTACCGGCCGTTGCAGATCTTTTCCCGGGTGCCCGTCGTCCGGCTGCCGGTGCTGCGGGAGATTCTCAAGCTCGGACTTCCGATCGCTGTAACGGTCACGGCGGAGGCCGGCCTCTTTTCGGCCGTGTCGATCATGGTCGGTACCCTGGGTACGGACATTACGGCGGCGCACCAGATCGCGATCAATTTTGCGACCACGACGTTCATGGTCCCGCTGGCGCTGAGCGCAGCGACGACCATCAGAATCGGTCACGCACTGGGCGCCGGCAATCCGGCTGCCGCGAAATTCAGTGGTACGATCGGCATCTCGACTTGCGCCGCGTTCATGACTTGCACGGCGATGTTCCTCTTGTTCTTCCGGGATGCTGTGGTTCTTCTTTACACCAACGATCCGTCGGTGCGGGCCATCGCGATCAACCTGTTGCTGATGGCGGCGATTTTTCAGATAGCGGACGGTACCCAGATCGGCGCTGCCGGCGCGCTGCGTGGTTACAAGGACACGCGCGTTCCCATGGCCATCAACACGTTCGCTTACTGGGCCCTGGCATTTCCGCTTGCCTGGCTGGCGGCGATCACCTTCCGCGCCCCACCTTCGTATATCTGGGGCGGCTTCGTCGTGGGCCTGTCGGTCGCCGCGATACTGCTGACCTTCAGATTCCGCAGGGTCTCGGGCAAGGCCCTGCAATCACCCGCGTAGGAGCCTACGCGGGAGTCTGGCCGAACCCCGGAATGTCGCCGGCCAGGTACTCCTCTTCCTCAGGCGTGTTTTTCCGATTGAGGAGCTTGTTGCGGTGTGGAAACCGGCCGAATCGCTGCACGATGTCGCAATGGAGCTCGGCAAACTGCGCGATCGTTTCGAACGTTTCGCGATATGTCGGCGACATGGCACTCGCAAGGCGACGGTAGATGTCCACCGATTTGGCCTGGACCTTGCGCGATTCCGCATGCTGCAGCGGCATGTAGAAAAACACGCGCTGGATCGGTGTCAACCCTTTGTCTTTCTTCTGCATCGCGCCTTCGACGCACAGCTTCAGCGCAGACTTGTCTTTGGCAAAGGCCTTGGCAGTGCCGCGATAGATATTCCTGCGGAACTGGTCCAGCAGCAGTATCAGCGCCAGCCGGCCTTTCGGCTGGTGGGCCCAGTAGTCGATCGTCCCGTTCGACGCATCCTGGACGTCGTCCGAAAATTCCTTCTCGATCTCATGGTCGAACACCGGGTCCTCGCCAAACCAGGTTTCCATACGGCCATCGATCTGCGGAGCGGTCAGTTCGTGCTCCTTGAACCAGAACGCCAGAATGCGCTCGATGCGAGCCTGGTCGTCGTCGGTAATGGTCGCATCCATGCTTTCGCTGAGAAGTTTTACTGCCATATGAGTGTCCGGGTGAAAGGGGACGTTCCTCGCATTATAGAACAGTGGCGCCGCGGCCGACGGTCCCGGCAAAATGTCGTTGGCGCCCGCATTACGGGCGATACCGGACCTCGGGAAATGAGTTATGCACCGTTATTTCTCCCTATCGATTCTTGCCGCACTCGCCGCCTGCAGCGCACCGGTCGGTCCGGAGCAAGCGGTACGGAATTGGCTCGAGGCTGCAGAGGAGGCAGTCGAGAACGAAGACCGGAGCGGCCTGGTCGACCTGATCTCGGAAAATTACACGGACGCTCGCGGCAACGACCGGCAGGCCATCGACCAGCGGTTGCGGGTGTATTTCCTGAGGAACCAGAACATCGTGTTGGCGACCCGCATCGAGGAGCTGACGATTCTGGGTGATACCGCGGCAAGGCTCGCATTGACGGCCGGCATGGCCGGCAGGAATAACGGGGTGTTCGACTGGAACGTAGATGCGCATCGATTCGAACTGGAACTCGAATACGATGAAGATCGTTGGCTTTTGATCGGCGCGCGCTGGGCGGAATCCGGAGCGGAGCTGCATTGATCCGGGCCAACCTTTGGTTACGCGGGTAACGATCTGGATTCGTGTCAACGGGCCTGCCGCGTTATATACTCGATCACTCGGGCTGTTCCAGATTAAATCACGCAGGTCGGTTGCGACACCGACGCTGATCGTTTGACGAGCCCGCATCTCTCACAGAGTGGCGGGCGTTGAAGGGCAGCCCTTTGTGGCATCCGATTCGAAGAATCCACGGTGGGGCTCGCGGGCTGGCGAGCTTCGGGGCAGCAATGACGCAACAATCCACAACGGGACTGTACGATCCCTCGTTCGAGCGCGATAGCTGCGGCTTCGGCCTGATCGCCAATCTCGACGACAATGCCAGCCATTGGGTTGTCGAGACGGCGATCACCGCGCTGGTACGGTTGACACATCGCGGCGCCGTGGCCGGCGACGGCAAGACCGGCGACGGCTGCGGACTGCTCCTGAAAAGCCCGGTCCGGTTTCTGCGCGCGCTCGCCGACGAATGCGACATCGCACTGGCCGAGCGGTTCGCGGCCGGCACGGTTTTCCTGAGCCAGGACGAGTGCCGCGCCGGCGCAATCAGGCGAGTCATCGACAGGGCCCTGGTCGACAGCGAACTGGAAGTCGCTGGCTGGCGCGAGGTGCCGATCGACCCGTCCGTGTGCGGCGATCAGGCGCTCCTGACCTTGCCGCGCATCGAGCAGGTCTTCGTCAACGCCCCGGCAGGCATGCAGCGCACCCAGTTCAACCGGCGCCTGTTTCTCGCGCGCCGGCGTGCCGAGGCCCGCTTTGCGGGCATCGATCCCGATGCTTACGTCGCCAGCCTGTCCTCGGCCACCTTGAGCTACAAGGGCATGGTCATGCCGGACGTGCTGACGTCGTTTTACCCGGACTTGAGGGATCCACGCCTCGAAACTTCCGTCTGCCTGTTCCACCAGCGCTTCTCGACCAACACGCTGCCGCAATGGCGGCTCGCCCAGCCGTTTCGTTTTCTCGCGCACAACGGTGAAATCAATACGATCCAGGGCAATCGCAACTGGGCGCTGGCGCGCGCACAGAATTTCAGCTCCGAGAACCTGCCTGATATCTCGGAACTCGACCCGATCATCGCGACGACAGGGTCGGATTCGTCCAGCCTCGACAATATGCTCGAAGTCATGCGCGCCGGCGGCATGGACGTGCTGCAGGCGATGCGCATCCTGATTCCACCGGCGTGGCAGACGGTGGATTCGTTCGATCCCGACGTGCGTGCGTTCTACGAGTTCTACGACTGCCACGTCGAACCCTGGGACGGGCCTGCCGGCATCGTGCTGACCGACGGGCGCTACGCTGCCTGTTGTCTCGATCGCAACGGGCTCAGGCCGGCGCGTTACGTGATCACGAAGGACCGGCACATCACCATCGCCTCGGAGATCGGCGTCTATGACTACGACTGCAGGGATATCGTTGCCAAGGGCCGGCTGGGGCCGGGCGAGATGCTGGCGGTCGATCTGCAGAACGGCATCCTGCTCGATACCAACGACATACACCAGGAGCTGAAAGGGCGGGCGCCTTACAAGAAATGGCTCAAGCAGGGACTGCGTTATCTCGACTCGGAGCTGGTCGACCGCCACATGGCGGCTGAGCCGATGGACCGGGGCACGCTCGCGAGCTACCAGAAGATGTTCAACCTGACGCGCGAGGAACTGAGCGAAATCGTCAGCGTGCTGGCGAAAGCGGAGCAGGAAGCAGTCGGTTCGATGGGAGACGACACGCCCATGCCGGTGCTGTCGAAAAAGATTCGCTCACCGTTCGATTATTTCCGGCAGCAGTTTGCGCAGGTCACCAACCCGCCGATTGACTCATTGCGCGAACGCATCGTCATGTCGCTGCAGACGACCATCGGGCGCGAGTGCAACCTGTTCGAAATAGGTCCGGAGCACGCCGAGCAGGTGGTCATGAATTCGCCGATCCTGTCGCAGCGGAAGCTCAGGCAGTTGCTGAGCATGGACATGTTTGCCGGCAGTTACGCCTTCATCGACCTCAACGCTCCCGAGAACGAGGCGCTGTCCGGCGCGCTGGACCGGATTTGCGCCGAAGCGGAACAGGCGGCGCAGGAAGGCAAGCTCGTCATCATGCTGAGCGACCGGTACCTGAAGCCGGGGCTGCTGCCGGTGCATGCCCTGCTCGCGACCGGTGCCGTGCACCATCACCTGGTGCGGTGCGGCGTGCGGTGCTCCGTCAACCTCGTGGTCGAGACCGGCGTGGCACGCGACCCGCACCATTTTGCCTGCCTGATCGGCTACGGCGCGACGGCCGTGTATCCCTACCTCGCCTACCAGAGTCTCCACGACCTGGCGCAGCGCGGCAACGTGGACCGGCAGAAAGAACTCGGCCGCAGCTACCGCCGCGGTATTCGCAAGGGCCTGTTCAAGATCATGTCGAAGATGGGCATCTCCTCCGTGTCGAGTTATCGCGGCGCGCAGTTGTTCGAGATCGTAGGGCTACATGAAGAAATCGTGTCGAGATGTTTCCGCGGCACCGTGAGCCGCATACAGGGCACGAAATTCGCCGATGTGCTCGACGATCAGCGGGAGCTGGCGAAAGCGGCGTGGGAACCACGCATGCCGTTGCAGCAGGGCGGCCTGCTGAAGTACATGCACGACGGCGAATACCATTGCTTTAATCCGGACGTCGTCGCGACCTTGCAGGCGGCCGTGCGCTCCGGCGATTTCGCGCGCTACCTCGCCTATGCAAAGCTCGTGAACGAACGGCCGGTGGCGACGCTGCGGGACCTGTTCAAGATCCTGCCGGCAGGGCCTCCCGTGCCCCTCGACCGGGTGGAATCCGCGGAGGACATCCTGCCGCGCTTCGACAGCGCCGGCATGTCGTTGGGCGCGCTGTCGCCCGAGGCGCACGAAGCGCTTGCGATCGCGATGAACCGCATCGGCGCACGCTCGAACTCCGGCGAAGGCGGCGAAGATCCCGCGCGCCACCGCAGCGAGCGCACGTCCAAGATCAAGCAGATCGCATCGGGACGATTCGGTGTCACCGCCGAATACCTGGTCAATGCGGAAGTCATCCAGATCAAGATCGCGCAAGGTGCGAAGCCCGGTGAAGGCGGCCAGCTCCCGGGCCACAAGGTCAACGACATGATTGCGCGGCTGCGTTATGCGAAGCCCGGCGTCGGGCTGATCTCGCCGCCGCCGCACCACGACATCTATTCGATCGAGGACCTGGCACAACTGATCTTCGATCTGAAACAGGTGAACCCGGACGCGCTGGTGTCGGTCAAGCTGGTCGCGGAACCCGGCGTCGGCACGATTGCCGCCGGCGTCGTCAAGGCCTACGCGGACCTCATCACGATTTCGGGCTACGACGGCGGCACCGGCGCAAGCCCGCTCAGTTCGGTGAAGTACGCGGGCAGTCCGTGGGAGCTGGGACTTTCCGAAGTGCACCAGGTGCTCTGCGCCAACAATCTGCGCCACAAGGTGCGGCTGCAGACGGACGGCGGTCTGAAAACCGGCCTGGACGTGATCAAGGCGGCCATGCTCGGCGCGGAGAGCTTCGGTTTCGGAACGGCGCCGATGGTTGCGCTCGGCTGCAAGTACCTGCGCGTCTGTCACCTGAACAATTGCGCGACTGGTATTGCGACGCAGAATAACGTGCTGCGCAGCGAGTTCTTTGTCGGCTTGCCGGAAATGGTCATCAACTTCTTCCATTTTGTCGCGGAAGAAGTGCGGATGCGGCTCGCCGAACTCGGCGTGCAGAGACTGGAAGACATCATCGGGCGCGTCGACCTGATCGAACTGTTGCCGGGCGAAACGCGCCGCCAGCAGCAACTCGATTTGCGGCCGATCGTGTCGGGTGCCGGACTTGCGAGCGACCGCCCCCAGTGCTGTATCGATGCGCGGAATCACCCGTTCGACAAGGGCGAACTGGCCGAGCGCATCGTGCGGGATGCGTTGCCGGCGATCGCGGCACAGAGCGGCGGCAATTTCCGCTATGCCATCAGGAACTGCGATCGCTCCATCGGCGCGCGGCTGTCCGGCGAAATCGCACGCCGTTACGGCAACAAGGGGCTCGCCCACGCGCCGCTCGATATCGAGCTGCACGGCACGGCGGGGCAGAGCTTCGGCGCCTTCAACGTCGCCGGCCTGAACCTCGAGCTGATCGGCGATGCCAACGATTACGTGGGCAAGAGCATGGGCGGCGGGCGCATCGTCATCCGTCCGCCGGACGATGCGCTTTACAAAGCGAAGGATACGGTCATCGTCGGCAACACCTGCCTTTACGGCGCGACGGGCGGCCAGTTGTTCGCGGCCGGGCTGGCGGGCGAACGCTTCGCCGTGCGGAATTCCGGCGCGCTCGCCGTCGTCGAAGGCGTCGGCGATCACTGTTGCGAATACATGACGGATGGCGTCGTCGTCGTGCTGGGCCGGAGCGGCATCAACTTCGGCGCCGGCCTGACCGGAGGCTTTGCTTACATACTGGATCTCGAGCGCGACTTCGTCGATCGTTACAACCACGAACTGATCGACATCCATCGCGTCACGCCGGAGAGCATGGAAGCGCACCTGCATCATTTGCGCACCATGATCGCGCTGCACGTCCATCTCACCGGCAGCGAGTGGGGCGAGACGATCCTGGACGATTTCCGGACGTACCTGCCGAAATTCTGGCTGGTCAAGCCGAAAGCGGCCGAGCTCGGCTCGCTGATCGAATCCTTGCGCCAGGCTGCCTGACTGGCCTTTCACTGATGTCCAAACATCCTTTGCAGTTCCTGGAAGTACCGCGCCGCGACCCGCAAAAGGAGCCGGCCGAAGTGCGCATCAAGCACTACCGCGAGATCTACGGCGCGTACGACGGCGCGGACGCCGCGAGCCAGGCCGGGCGCTGCATCTCCTGCGGCAATCCGTACTGCGAATGGAAATGTCCCGTGCACAACTACATACCGGACTGGCTGAAACTGATCGAGGAAGGCAAGCTGTTTCAGGCGGCCGAGCTGTCGCACCAGACAAACTCGCTGCCGGAAATCTGCGGCCGCATCTGTCCGCAGGATCGCCTGTGCGAAGGCGCCTGCACGCTAAACGATGGCATCGGCGCCGTCAGCATCGGCAGCATCGAGAAATACATCACCGACGAGGCGCTACGCCAAGGCTGGCGCCCGGACATGACCCACGTGCTCGACACGGGCAAGCGCGTCGGCATCGTCGGCGCGGGGCCCGCGGGACTCGCCGCTGCCGACGTGCTCGCGCGTTTGGGGATTCGCTCGGTCGTGTACGACTCTTATTCCGAGATCGGCGGTTTGCTGACGTTCGGCATACCGCCTTTCAAGCTGGAAAAAGACGTGGTGAAGAAGCGGCGCGAAATCCTCGAAGGCATGGGTGTGAAATTCGTGCTCGGCACGCGCATCGGTGAAGACAGGACTTTTGATTCATTGCTCGACGAGTACGACGCCGTGTTTTTAGGGATGGGCACGTACCAGTCGGTCTGCGGAGACTTGCCGGGCGAGGATCTGCCCGGCGTTTACCAGGCGCTGCCGTACCTGGTGTCGAACGTCTATCGTGTATTGGGAGCTGAAATGGGAGCGCCGGGTCGGCCTGAGGAACCCTGGGTCGACCTGGCCGGCAAACGTGTCGTGGTGCTGGGCGGCGGCGACACCGGCATGGACTGCAATCGCACGGCGATCCGGCAGGGCGCTACGAGCGTCCACTGCGCGTATCGGCGCGACGAGGAAAATATGCCGGGATCGCGGCGCGAAGTGTCGAACAGCAAGGAAGAAGGCGTGACGTTCCTGTTCAATCGCCAGCCGCTCGCGATCAAGGGCAACGGCCGCGTCAATGGCGTGCGGCTGATCGAAACGAAACTGGGTACGCCGGATGCAGGCGGCCGGCGACAGCCGGAGCCGGTACCGGGTTCGGAACACGAGATTCCGGCCGACGCCGTCATCATCGCTTTTGGTTTCCGCCCGAATCCGCCGGCATGGTTCGACGAGTTCGATATCGGGGTGTTGCCGAACGGCCGCGTGCGCGTCGATTCAATCGGCAACTACGCGTTCCAGACCACCAACCCGAAAGTCTTCGCCGGCGGCGACATGGTGCGGGGAGCGGACCTCGTCGTCACCGCCGTCTTCGAGGGCCGCGAAGCCGCGAAGGGGATCGCAGCTTATCTCGGTGTGTGATCCTCGCAGGCGAACCCTTACCATTCGCTCGTAAGACGAACCGAGATTGAACAATGAAGTTCTCTATGGCCTCGTTTTCTACGACATGTAGCGGTTACGAGTCCGTCAGGGATACGTCGGTCCGCGAGTTGGGCGACGGTGGCTTCTACGCCGTTCGAATTGCCGCTCCGGTCATTCGACACTCGGCAGGCGAACCTCAAAGGAGACGCCTCCCTCGACGTTGAGCGCCGCAATCGAGCCGCCGTGGCCGACTGCGATCAGCCTCGCGATGTAAAGCCCCAACCCAAGATGCTTGCCCGATTCGTCCGGCCGCACCGAGACCATCGAATCGAACAACTGGGAGCGCATCCGTTCCGGCAACGGCGGTCCGGGATTCGTCACCGCAATGACGA
>JBOHZD010000368.1:0-3619 GCA_050738315.1 Woeseiaceae bacterium | reverse complement strand
GCGCAAAAGCAGGCGATTGCCGCGGCGCTGAAAAAACGCCTGGGACGCGAAGTACGTCTCGACACTGAACTGGACGAAGACCTCATCGGCGGCGCCGTCATTCGCGCCGGTGACGTCGTTATCGATGGATCGTTGCGCGCCAGGCTGAAGGGTCTGGCGAACGCACTGACCGTTTAAAGAGGAATCGGACATGGCACTCAAAGCTTCCGAAATCAGCCAACTGATTAAAGAGCGAATCGAGAACTTCGAGGCAGCGGCCGAAGCGCGCGACGTCGGCACCGTCATCGGCGTCACCGACGGCATCGTGCGCATACACGGGCTCGCCGATGCGCGTTACGGCGAAATGCTGGAGTTTCCCGAAAACACTTACGGCCTGGCACTGAACCTCGAGCAGGACTCGGTCGGTGCCGTGGTGCTCGGCGACTACAAGCATATTTCCGAAGGCAACACCGTCAAGACGACGGGACGCATTCTCGAGGTGCCGATCGGCGAGGGCCTGCTCGGCCGCGTCGTGGACTCCCTCGGTCAGCCGATCGACGGCAAAGGGCCCGTCGAGACTTCGGAAACGGCGCCGATCGAAAAAGTCGCACCCGGCGTCATTGCCCGCAAGTCGGTCGACCAGCCGGTGCAGACAGGATTGAAATCCATCGACTCGATGGTCCCGATCGGACGCGGCCAGCGCGAACTGATCATCGGCGACCGCCAGACGGGGAAGACCGCCGTTGCCATCGACACGATCATCAATCAGCGCGGCACCGGTATCAAGTGTATTTACGTTGCCATCGGCCAGAAAGCTTCGTCCGTCGCCGGCGTCGTTCGCAAGCTGGAAGAAGAAGGCGCCATGGAGCACACGATCGTCGTCGCGGCCGCGGCGTCCGATTCGGCTGCCATGCAGTACATCGCCCCCTATTCGGGCACTTCGATGGGCGAGTATTTCCGCGATCGCGGCCAGGACGCGCTGATCATTTTCGACGACCTGACCAAGCAGGCGTGGGCGTATCGCCAGGTGTCGCTGCTGCTCAGGCGTCCGCCCGGGCGCGAAGCGTATCCCGGCGACGTCTTCTATCTGCATTCGCGCTTGCTGGAACGTGCCGCGCGGGTCAACGTCGATTATGTCGAGGAATTTACCGGCGGCAAGGTCAAGGGCAAGACCGGATCGCTGACGGCGTTGCCGATCATCGAAACCCAGGCGGGCGACGTGTCGGCCTTCGTGCCGACCAACGTGATCTCGATTACCGACGGGCAGATCTTCCTGGAAACCGACCTGTTCAATGCCGGCATCCGGCCCGCCATCAACGCAGGCCTCTCGGTGTCGCGTGTCGGCGGCGCGGCGCAGACGAAGATCATCAAGAAACTCGGCGGCGGCGTTCGTCTGGCACTCGCGCAGTATCGCGAGCTCGCGGCATTCGCGCAGTTTGCATCGGACCTGGACGAGACCACGCGTAAACAGCTGCAACGCGGTCAGCGCGTCACGGAATTGATGAAGCAGAAACAGTATTCACCGTTGTCGGTGGCCGAGATGGGCTTGTCGCTGTACGCGGTGAACGAGGGCTACCTGGATAAAGTCGACGTGTCGAAAGTCACCGATTTCGAGGCGGCGTTGCACGATTACGCGCGCGCGCATCATAAGGATCTCCTCGACAAAATCAACGAGTCCGGTGATTACAGCAGCGATATCCAGGCGGGCCTGAAAACGGTCTGTGAAGGCTTTGCTGAGAAAGGTGCGTATTGATGAGGCAAAACGGATAATTCAACATGGCCGGCGAAAGAGAAATCCGCAACAAGATCAGAAGCGTGAAGAACATGCAGAAGATCACCAAGGCGATGGAGATGGTGGCTGCCAGCAAGATCCGCAAGGCGCAGAATCAGATGGAAGCCTCACGTCCCTACGCCGAGCGCATTCGCCGCGTGATCGGTCACCTGTCGCACGCGAACCCGGACTACAAGCATCCGTTCCTGGTCGAGCGCGACGCGAAGCGCATCGGCTACATCGTGATCTCGACGGATCGCGGCTTGTGCGGCGGTCTCAACGTCAACCTGTTCAAGCGGATCATCGGCGATATGGCCGAGTGGCGGCGGCAGGGCGCCGAAATCGACCTGGCGCTGGTCGGTGCGAAGTCCGTGCAGTTTTTTCGTCGCCTGGGCGGCAACGTCGTCGGCACCGCAACGCACCTGGGCGATCGGCCGCACGTCAATGACCTGATTGGCTCGATCAAGATCATGCTGGATGCCTACAGTCAGGGAACCATCGACCGTCTGTTCCTGGTGCATAACGAATTCGTCAGCACCATGAGCCAGCAGCCGGAAATCAAAACACTGTTGCCGGTCAGCGCGATCGATCTGGGCGGCGAAACGCTGCAAGCGCACTGGGACTACATTTACGAACCGGATGCGGTTGATCTGCTCGATGACGTGCTGATGCGTTACATCGAGTCGCAGGTGTACCGCGGCGCAGTCGAAAACTTTGCCTGCGAAATGGCGGCGAAGATGGTGGCGATGAAATCCGCCACCGACAACGCCGGAGAAATCATCGACAAACTGCAGCTTGCCTATAACAAGGCGCGGCAGGCGGCGATTACGCAGGAGATTTCAGAAATCGTGGGCGGCGCGGCCGCCGTATCGGGTTAAACGGTTTCGCGGGCGTCCGCGCAAGCCGGGAATTGGAGTAGAGAAGGCATGAGTACAGGTACCACGGTGCAGATCATCGGCGCTGTCGTCGACGTCGAGTTTCCGAGTGACGCGATCCCCAAGATCTACGACGCGCTCTTGATCGATGACGTCGATCTCACGCTGGAAGTCCAGCAGCAGCTCGGCGACGGTGTCGTACGCACGATTGCCATGGGTTCGAGCGAGGGCCTGAAGCGCGGCATGAGCGTCAGCAATACGGGCGAGCCCATTTCGGTTCCGGTCGGCGAGAAAACACTGGGCCGCATCATGGACGTACTGGGCAAACCGATCGACAACAAGGGAGACATCGGCGCGGAAATCTCGATGCCGATTCACCGTAAGGCGCCGACCTACGAAGAGCAGGCCGCCGCGACGGAGCTGCTCGAAACCGGCATCAAGGTCATCGACCTGATCATGCCGATCGCCAAGGGGGGCAAGATCGGCCTGTTCGGCGGCGCCGGTGTAGGCAAGACCGTGACGCTGATGGAACTCATTCGAAAGATCGCCGCCGAGCATGCCGGATATTCGGTGTTCGCCGGAGTCGGCGAGCGGACACGCGAAGGCAACGACTTCTACCACGAGATGACCGAATCCGGCGTAATCGACAAGGTATCGCTGGTATACGGTCAGATGAACGAACCACCCGGGAACCGTCTCCGTGTCGGACTGACCGGACTGACCATGGCTGAAGCATTCCGCGACGAGGGCCGCGACGTACTGATGTTCATCGACAACATCTACCGTTACACGCTGGCCGGCACGGAAGTCTCGGCGCTGCTCGGCCGCATGCCGTCCGCCGTGGGTTACCAGCCGACCTTGGCGGAGGAAATGGGCGTGCTGCAGGAGCGCATCACGTCGACGAAGACCGGCTCGATCACCTCATTCCAGGCGGTGTACGTACCCGCGGACGACTTGACCGACCCGTCGCCGGCAACGACTTTCGCGCACCTCG
>JBOHZD010000367.1:0-9082 GCA_050738315.1 Woeseiaceae bacterium | reverse complement strand
GTATCAATGTGACCGTGGGCGCCAACACCGAAGACGGCAGGGGCAATGTCACCGGCTACCTCGGCTATCGGGACATCAATGCCATCACCCAGGACAGCCGCGATTTCAGCGACCTGTCCCTCGACCTGCGTTATCGTTACTCCGACTACAGTACCGGCGTCAACGCCGACACCTACAACATCGGCGGTTCCTGGATTCCACTGGAAGGCGTGAAGTTCCGCGGCGGTTATTCCCGAGCGGTGCGCGCCGCGAACATCCGCGAGTTGTTCGAGCCGCAGAATCTCGGGCTATGGGGTGGCGTCGATCCATGCGGCGGAGCGAGCCCGGAGCTCACCGAGGCGCAATGCCTGAATACCGGTGTGCTCCCGGGCCAGTACGGCACCATTCCCTTGAACCCTGCCGGCCAGTACAACGGCCTCTTCGGCGGCAACCCGGATCTCACGCCCGAGAAGTCGGATTCCATTACCGTCGGCGCGGTCTTTACTCCCGACGAGCTGCTCCCGGGACTCTCGCTCAGTGTCGACTACTGGAGCATCGAGATCGAAAACGCGATCGACACCATCGAACCCGAGTTCTTCGTGCGTCAGTGCGGCGAGAGCGGCGATCCCACGCTGTGCGGCCTGATCAGCCGCGGACCGAACGGCAACCTGTGGCTCGGCACGAATGCCGTGACGTCGACCAACGTCAACATTGGCTTCTTCGACGTTGCCGGTGTCGACCTGGTCGGCACTTACAGCATGGAAGCGGGCGGTGTTGGAGACCTGGACTTCAGCTTCCGCGGCACCTGGCTCGAGAAGTTCGACCAGCAGCCGGTGCCGGGCGGGACGGTCGAGGAATGCGTTGGATTCTGGGGCGATTCCTGCGGTCGGCCGAGGCCTGAGTGGAAGCACACCTTCAACACGGTGTGGACCTCTCCCTGGGACACAACCTTCACCATGGCATGGCGTTACGTTGGCGAGGTCAAGGAGTTCGACGAGGATCGGTTCACGGCCAAAGGGCAGCACTACGTCGATCTGTCAGGGACCTACAACGCGAACTGGTTCGGCGAGGAGACCGTGCTGACGGCGGGTGTCAGCAATGTCCTCGACAACGATCCGCCAGTCAGCGGACTGTTCGGCAACGTCGGCACTTTCGGCAACGGCAATACCATCCCGGCGACCTGGGATGCGCTCGGCCGTTACTACTTCGTCGGATTTACCCAGGCGTTCTAGCTCCCACCCTCGACTCGATTGAAGTTACGGCGGGCTGCGGCCCGCCGTTTTTTTTTGCGCGTTCTGCCCATTTCGGGCATGGAGCGGCAGCGACGTTATAATGACCGGTTTCACAGAGCCACAGCCGATTCATGCAGGCCCACAGCGCTTCCGACGCACACTCCAGACACGCGCAGCTGCCGCCGTTGTTGCGGCAGGCAGTCACTGCCCATGAAGCCGGACAGCTGGACGAGGCGTTGCCGCTTTATCGTCGATTTGTGGGCGAGAACCCGCGGCACCCGACAGCGTTGCAGCTACTGGGGGTACTGCATTCCGAGCGCGGGGAGTACGACAGGGCCATCGCGCTCATGCGGGAGTCGCTGCAGTTGTATCCAGGACAGGCGGAAGTCGCCAACAACCTCGGGAATGCGCTGTCGCGGAGCGGCAGGATCGACGAAGCGATCGAGAGTTACTCGAACGCGGTCCGGCTCAAGCCGCGCTACGTCGACGCCCTGCGCAACCTCGGCCTCTGCCTGCTGGAAAAGGATCGCTTCGAAGACGCCAGGAACTGCTTTCAATGCTGCGTCGAAATCAATCCCGACGACGCCGTCGCCTGGCTCTGCATCGGCAATGTACACAAGCGACAGAACGACTTCGCGTCGGCGATACCCTGTTACGAGAAGGCGCTCGCGCTGCGTCCGGATTATGCCGATGCGCATCATAATCTCGGCGTCTGCCTGAGGATCGAACGGCGTCCCGAGGAGGCGCTCGCGCATTACGAATCGGCGCGGAGGCTCGGTCTGGATCGTGCCGAATTGCACCACAACCTCGGCAATGCCTTCGCCGACACGCAACGGATCGACGATGCGATCGATTCTTTCCGCGCCGCGGTGGCGCGGAATCCGGCGGATCTCGACAGCCATCGCAACCTGAATGCGCTGCTGTGGCAACAGGAATTGCCCGATGACTACCTGAAGTCCTATAAGGACGCGCTCCACAAATACCCGTCGGCAGTCCCGCTGCAACTGGCTTACGCGATGACGCTGAATCAGCACGAAGCGTTCGGGGAAGCAGAGCAGGTGCTCCGCCTGGCCCTTCAGCATTCCGCCGGGTCGAGCGAACTCAAGAGTCTGCTCGCCTACACCCTGGAAGGGCAGGAACGCTGGCAAGACGCGCTCAAGTTGCATGACGCCGCCGTCAACATGCCTGGCTCCGTGCCGAACCACCGCATCAGTTACGCTCGCGCCCTGCTCGCCCGCGGGCGACCGGACGAGGCCCTGGCCCAGGCAAAACTGGGCGCCGTCGGAATGCCGTTCAACCAGCGGGCGCTTGCCTACCTTGGACTCTGCTGGCGCATGCTCGGCGATGAGCGCGACCACCTCCTCAACGACTACGAAAGCCTCGTCAAGGTTTATGACGTGCCCGTTCCGGCGCAATTTTCCAACACGCAGGAATGGAACGATCGATTGACTGGCGTTCTGGACACACTGCACTTCGGCAAACGGCATCCCGCCGACCAGACGCTGCGGGGCGGTACCCAGACCCTCGGAGATCTGTTCGTGCGGCCCGAGCCGGAGATCGAAAACCTGGCTGCGAGTCTCAGAGTCTGCATCCAGGAATACATCGAAGGACTGCCGGAACAGCGGGACCATCCCATGCTTTCGCGTCGCAGCGAAGACTTCGACTTCGCGGCGTCGTGGTCCGTGCGCCTGCACCGCTGCGGTTATCACACCATGCATATTCATCCGTTGGGCTGGATCAGTTCTGCCTATTACGTGCAGGTGCCGCCCGAGATCGTCGGCACCGATGCGGCAGGCGGCGGGCTCAAATTCGGCGAACCGGACATCGATCTGGGCGAGGCGGGCAAGGCCCGGCGGCAGATACAGCCCGCCGTTGGACGCCTGGTGCTGTTTCCCTCTTATATGTGGCACGGGACGATACCGTTCGAGTCCGACCAGCCGAGGATGACGGTGGCTTTCGACGTCGTTCCGACGATGAAGCAATGACCCCTCTGCGCCCAATCCAGCCATCCTCCCTGCGATGAACCAGACCTCCGACTTTGCAACGGCTTTCGAACGAGCCAGGACCCTGCATGCGAAAGGACACCTGCAGGAGGCAGAGCAGATTTATCGGCAACTGGCAGCGGTCCCCGGGCAACACCGGGAAGCCGTGCTGAAGAAGCTCGCGGAACTATACGTGCACGCCCGCAATCCCGAAGCCACGATCGCCACGCTGGTCGCGCTGACCGAGGAAGTGCCGGATCGGCTGGAGTATTACGTGCACCTGGCGAGCATGCTCGATACCGTCGGCCAATCCGAGCTCGCGATCGGCCACTACCTGCGGCTGCTCAGGCGGCAGCCCGAAATGCCCGCCGCGCATTTCAATCTCGCATTGCTCTACAAGAAGAACAAGCGCTATGCGGACGCGGTTGCTGCGTATCAGGAGGCCATACGACTCGGGATCGGGGAGGTTCAGGAAGCCTGGTCCAATATGGGCGTTCTGTATTCCGAGATGCGCCAGGCGGACAAGGCCGCGGCGATGTATGAACGCGCTCTCGAAGTCGATCCCGACTACATTCCCGCGCTGTTCAACCGCGCCACACTCTACGAAGAAGCGGGAGAAGGGCAACAGGGTACCGAACTTTATCAACGGATACGTTCCATCGATCCCGGTCACTCGGGCGCGCTGGCGCGACTCGCCTACGCGAACCGCGCGACGAGTGCGAACGACAGCCTGATCGAGTCATTGCAGACGGCGATTGAAGAGACGCAGGACAACCGGCTTGCCACGGAAGAACTGTCCTTCGCGCTGGGCAAGTCGCTGGACGACCTCGGCCGCTACGACGACGCCTTCTCGGCGTACAAGTCCGCGAATGAACTGGGCAAGCTGCGCCTGGCGCCGTACGACCCTCTTGCGACAGAAAAGGCTTTCGAGCGCCAGATCGCCCTGTTCGGTGCCGACTGGATCGCGCGCTCCGCAGCGGATTCGCCGGCAGCGCCGATCTTCATCTGCGGCATGTTTCGTTCCGGCTCCACGCTGGTCGAACAGATTCTCGCGGCCCATCCGTCGATCACCGCCGGAGGCGAGCTGGATTTCCTCACCTGGCTCATGGAGCGCAAGCTATCGCCCTACCCGGAGCGGGTCGCGAGCGCATCGCCGGAAGAGCTGCGACAACTGGGCCGCGACTACCTGTCAAAATTGCGGGAGCTGTTCCCTGGCGCCGGACGTATCACGGACAAGCGTCCGGACAACTTCCTGCACTTAGGCCTGATCAAAGCCCTGTTTCCCTCCGCGCGCATCGTCTATACAAAGCGCGAGCCGCTGGACAATTGCCTGTCCGTCTATTTTCAGCAACTCGGCGGCACGCTGAGCTACGCGACCGACCTGGAACATACGGCGCATTACTACGGACAGCACGAACGCCTGATGCGACATTGGCAAACCTGCTTTCCGGACAACCTGTTCACCGTCGAGTACGACACGCTGGTGCGGACCCCCGAACCCGAGCTGCGTCGTCTGCTGGATTTTCTGGGACTCGAATGGGACGACCGCTGCCTCACATTCCAGCAAACGGACAACCCGGTCAAGACCGCCAGCGTCTGGCAGGTGCGCGAAGCATTGCACGCGCGTTCCAGCGGCCGCTGGCGCAACTACGAACCGCACGTCCGGGACATCCAGGCGCGGTTGCAGCGCGCTTAGCACCGTGCTCTTCCTGGCGCGCGCGGAGCCTGGAGCGGGGAGGCCTCTGTAGTACGCGAAGCCTGGAGCAAAAACCTCCCCGCTCCGCCTCCAACAAGCCACCAAGGTCACAATTACCGTGACTCCCTAGTGCACCGGACCGTGCGGCTGGCCGACGCTGGCGCGCATGGTGGTGCGCACGATATCGAGCAACTCGCGGCGACTGTAAACGCCTTTCTTGACGATTTTCCGGACACTGCGGTTCAAGGACTGGTGCTCGTCCGGTGACAGATCCTTGGCCGTGACCACGACGATAGGAATCTTCCGCCAGGAGGGTTTTGCGGAAATGGTGTCGATGAACTGGAAACCGTCCATATCCGGCAGAATCAGATCGAGCAGGATCAGGGCGGGTTCCTGCCAGGTGAGGCGCTCGAGTGCCGATTCCGCGTCTTCCACTTCGGCCACCTCCCAGCCTTCCTTCCTCAGCATGTCGGAAAGCAGTTGCCGGCTGTCGGGATCGTCCTCGACGATCAGGATCGGTGCCCGCATCTGCTTGCTGCAATGGCGCCTGATGACCGCGACGAGCCGTTGTTGATCGATCGGCTTGGTCAGGTAGTCTGCGGCTCCCAGGGTATAGCCCATATCCTTGTTGTCGAGGATCGTAAGGATCACCACGGGTATGTTCGCCAGCCCCGGATCGGCTTTGAGCTGGGTCAGGACAGACCAACCGTCGATGCCGGGCATCAGCAGATCCAGGGTAATCGCTTCGGGATGAGTCCTCCGGGCGATTTCGAGGCCTTCCTCGCCGGTCCCGGCCGTCTGCACCTGGAAACCTTCCTTGACGAGATAACGGCTGACCAGGTCCCGCACCGCGGGGTCGTCATCGATCACCAGGACCTCGCAATGCTCATCGGTCCGGGCTTGCGTCGACAAAGTCCTGCCGCGCGGCCGCGCGTCCTTTTGCGCGGGCAGCGTCACCGTGAAGGTCGAGCCTTCCCCGGGGCGGCTGGTAACGGTGATGTCGCCGCCGAGCATACGGCAGAACCTCTGGCTGATCGCGAGCCCGAGGCCGGTGCCGCCATGCCTGCGCGCGACTTCCGCGTCCAGTTGCGAGAATTCCTCGAACAAGCGGTCCATCTTGTCTAATGCGATGCCGATGCCCGTGTCCGAAATCCGGAACTGCCAGAGATCGCTGCCATCCTTCTCTATCTTCGTGGTCTCGAGCGATACGACGCCGTCCTCCGTGAACTTGGCGGCGTTGCTCAGCAGATTGAAAAGAATCTGGCGCAACTTGGTGATATCGGTGCGGATGCGTCCGGATGCCGGTGAAACGACGAATTTGTTGCCGAACGATTCGATGAAGGGTTTGATCGTAACCCGCACCTCGTCGACGATATCGCCGATATCCGCATCCTCGATGAACACGTCCATTTTCCCTGCCTCGATCTTCGACAGGTCCAGCACGTCATTGATCAGCGCCAGCAGATGTTTGCCGGCAGAATTGATCTTGTGCAGGTCCGGTACGTACTCCGCGTGGCCCTGTTCGTCCATTTCCTCCTGCAGGAGTTCGCTGTAACCGATTACGGCATTCAACGGGGTACGCAACTCGTGCGACATGTTGGCGAGAAATTCCGACTTGTGTCGCGTTGCCTTCACGAGTTCCTTGTTGACCTGCTCCAGCCGGGCCTGTTGCTGTTGCAGCTCCTCGGTCCTCTCGCGGACTTTTGCCTCGAGACTGACGTTGAGCTGCTCGATTTTCTCGAAGCTCAAGGCATTCGCGATCGCAATCGCCATTTGATTGGCGAGCGTTTCCATGAGGGATGTGTCGGCGGCACCCAGCATGAGCCCGGGCTTGCTCTCCACCGCCATGACGCCGAGCGAGCGATCTTTCAGGATCAGCGGCACCGCGAGGAATGGATTCGGCCCGAGGAGCTGCAGGGTATCGGGATTTGCGCGTGCCTGGGCCCGTTCGACGTCGTTGACGAGTATCGGCTGGCCGCTCAAGGCAACGCGCGCACAGAATCCGCTGTGCTCATTGAGCGGAACCTCGACGTCCCGGAAGCGGGCTTTGATGTCATCGCTGGTACCGACGACTCTGCCGTGGGTCAGCACATGGCGATCCCAATCGGTGAGGAACAACAGGGCCCGCTGGTAGCCCAGCCGCCTGACCACGACATCCAGCGTCAGTTCGATGACTTTTTCGACGTCGAGCGTGGAGTTGATATGCAGGCCCGCCTCGTGCAACGCGGAAAGCGCCTCCAGACGTTCCGCCTGGGCGCGCGTCATGCGTGACAGCGAGCTGCTCATCTGGTTGAAAGTCTGCGCGAGCACGCCGATCTCATCGCGTGACTGCACCTTGATCTGCTGCGACAGATCACCGGCCGAAATCTTGCGGGCGGCGGTCGCCATTGCCTTGACCGGGCCGAGTACCCGCGAACAGAAGAGATAGCTGATCGCGAGCGCGAGCAGCACGATGATCAGCGTCAAGCCGATGCCGGTCATGAAAGTGTTCTCGATCTCGCCGAACAGCTTTTTCGACGACACCAGCAACTGGACATTCCCGTACCGGCTGGTCGCAGCACCGCTGCCGGTCGACGCGCGCGCATCGCCGAGCAGCAAGAGCGCACTGGAGATATCCTCGTCGGTCTGGCTCCTGAAAGCCGGTGTGAACTCGACCGGCATGTACGTGTGGTAGGTCCCCACGCCGTCGATTTCGTGAAAATGCACCGACGAAGGACCGTTCGTCGCAGCGAGCGATTCGGCGTGCAGAATGGCAAGCTCCACGGGCTCGGAGTCTTCTTCGTCCTCCTGCACTTTCGACGCGAGCAAATCGCCGTGGGCATTGCTGATGGCGACGTAGAGGACGCCTTCTTCCTGCAGCATGTCATTGACGATTTCATCGAGAATCACTTCGTCTTCGCTCAGCAATCCCCACTTACTGCTGCGCGCGAGATTCGTGGTGAGCGACTCCGCACGGCTGCGAAGTTCGCCGATCATCCCCTTTTCCGCTTCGGTCAGAAAATGCCAGCTCAGCACGGCGCCCACCGAGAGCAGGATCAGCGCCATGAACGTGATCGCTTTTACTCCCAGGGTCATGCCGGACGGCGATTGACCCACGATGGTCGTGGCGCCCGGATCGGTGAATGAGTTGTCGGCGTTGTCTGAAGTCTCGTGCATCGCTGGCCCTATCGATACACCACGTCGGCGGTCGCGATGACCTCTTCCGGTATGGTCAGGCCGATCTTCTCGGCCGTCTTGAGGTTGATCGAAAGATTGATTTTCGCCGGGCGAACCACGTCCACGTTGGCGAAGCTTGCTTTGCCGGTCGTCAGCGCGATGGCCAGCTCGCAACCCTGGCGGCCGACGTCCGTGTAGTCGGGCGTCAGCGACGCCAAAGCCCCGACCTTGACGAAGATATCGGAGGCCGCCAGAAACGGCAGGTCGTTCTCGAACGAACTCAGGAGCAGGAACTTGAACGATTCGGGCGTCAAGACCGTATCGTCCGGAATCATCCACAGCGCGTCTATTTTTTCCTCACGGAGCAGGGCTCGCAGCGCGGCGGGCACCTGTTTTCGTGACGCAACTTCGCGCGCGTGAATCACCAGCCCAAGCCGTTCCGCGACTGCCTGGGCTTCTTTGACGAAGTCTCCCGACTTTTCCGGATCATAGATCGCCCCCAGCGATCTCAGGCCGTTGACCATCGAACGATAAACAGTCAGTTGCCGCTCAATCGGTATATCGAGCGATATGCCGGCGATGTTGCTCCCGGTCAGGCCATACGCCTGCGGTTCGGGCACCATTGCATACAGAACCGGGACACTGCCGAGTTTCTGTTGCGCGAACTCCGCGGCCAGTACGCCTATGGCGACAATCAGGTCCGGGCCGCTTTGCGTAATGCCCTGGATCAGGTCGTCACTGCCGTCGGCTTCGCCGTTCAGGTTGTATTCCGTTATTTCGTTGTCGCAGGATTTCAGGAAACCGGATATCGCAGCGTCGTACGGCGCGGAATCATAGCTCTTGATCAACGCAATCGATGCGGCATAACTGTGCGGCGCGAAAGCCAGGAGCAGCAGGAGTGCGATCCCTAGAACAGGACCGCTCCGATTCCGGACAGAACTGCAGACACGGACAGTCCGCGACACGGTTGTCAGGCACCCGTATCCGGAGGTCGGGCGGTTGAGCGCGATTCGGTCGTCATGATCAGAAATTGCGTT
>JBOHZD010000366.1:0-1798 GCA_050738315.1 Woeseiaceae bacterium | reverse complement strand
CGGCGAATGTCAACACGGATCTCTTCGAGTTGCCGGCCGGCGCGTTTTCGCTCGGTTTAGGCTATGAGCATCGCGAAGAAAAGGCGAACTTCACACCCGGCGGCTTCCTGCAGCAGGGACGGGGACGTAGCGTCCCCGTCGCGCCGGTTGACGGAAAATACCGGACCGACGAGGTGTACACGGAGTTCTTCGCACCGATTGCCAATGACAACATGGACATTCCGTTCATGGCATCCGCGTCGGTGGAAGGCGCGTTTCGACGCGTGTTTAATTCGTTCGCCGGCACTGACAACATCTGGACCATTGGTGGCCGATTCTCACCCGTCGAGGACATCGAGTTTCGCGGCAACGTAACGGAATCGGTCCGGGCGCCGGCACCGGTCGAGTTGTTCCTGCCACTCGCGGGCGTCTTCAGTTTCGCGGACGACCCCTGCGACCTGAACTTCGTCGACCTGGGACCGAATCCGGCAGCACGCCGCGCGAATTGCATCGCGGACGGCATCGATCCGGACACCTTCGCATCGAACGTTGTCAACGCAACCGTGCAGGGGCGCACCGGCGGCAACCTGGACCTGTTGAACGAGACGGCCGAAGCCTGGACGGTCGGCGTCGTGCTCCGGCCGCGTTGGGTGGACAATCTGACGGTCGCAATCGACTACGTTGAAATCGATCTCACCCAGTCGATCGAGCAGTTCAGCCTGACCCAGTTGATGGAGTCCTGTTACGACCAGACCGACTTTCCGAATGAGTTCTGTAACAGCTTCACCCGGCTGCCCGATGGCCAGCTTCCTGCGGTCAACGCGTTCACCTCCGGTTTTGTCAACGCCGGACTACGCACCTTCCGCGGCACGACCGTGGATGCGGAATGGAGCGGCGACCTTCCGTGGGGCCAGTTGAGTGTTGCCGCATACCTGTTCCTGCCGCAGGAAGACATCGTGCAGATCAAGGAATCGATCGACGACGACAAGGGCGAAATCGGCAATTCCGACGTGCAGGGCCAGCTCAATCTGCTCTTCAGCAGGGACAACTGGTCCACGTTGTGGCAGTCGCGGTACATCGGGGAAGCGAAGGTCGACAACGAGGACATTGCCACATCGCGCGACTTCCCCGTGGTCGATGCGCAATGGTTGTTCAATGCCGCGTTTGTCTACGACATTTCCGACCAGATGCACGTACAGCTCAACGTCAACAATGTGTTCGACGAAGAGCCCGACCCGGTTGCCATCGCCGCGGGTGCCGCAAACGGCGTATCGGCCGGCCACCTCGCCTACGATGATATCGGCCGGTTCTATCGGCTGGGCGTCGCGCTGGAATTCTGATGAATTCCGGTTAAGGAGCGCACGCGCTCCGTGAGCTGAAGTATCAAGGCTGCCCTTCGGGGCAGCCTTTTTGTTTGCGGCGGTCGACAGGGCAAGACAAGAGACCGGATTTGCGCTACCGTCGCGTCGGGCGCGGCAACCCGGTCCGCGCCGCCGACGAAGAACAGGCAGACAAAAAAACAAGTTCAGGGGGAGTGCTTCGATGAACAATGCCGGCATACCGCAACTGACACCGCGTGCGGTGATCCTGGCCATATTTCTCGCCATGATCCTCGCTGCAGCGAACGCATACCTCGGCCTGTTCGCGGGGCTCACCGTCGCCACGGCGATCCCGGCCGCGGTGGTGTCGATGGGCGTGCTGCGTGTGCTGGGCGGCGGCACCATCCTCGAGAACAACATCGTGCAAACCGGCGCCTCGGCGGGTTCGTCGATTGCGGCGGGCGTCATCTTTACGATTCCCGCGCTGGTCATCCTCGGCT
>JBOHZD010000365.1:0-12873 GCA_050738315.1 Woeseiaceae bacterium | reverse complement strand
CATCGATAACGACGTCACCGGCGCGAATGACGGCGCCGCCGATGAGGTCTTCGTCCAGTTCAGTGTCGAGACGTACTTCGCGTCCCAGGCGTTTTTTCAGCGCCGCGGCAATCGCCTGCTTTTGCGCATCGTTCAGCGCATGCGCCGAGGTCACCGTAACGTCCACCGTGTTCTCGACCGCCGCTTTCAGCGCATCGAAATGCTTTGAAATTTCCGGCAGTACGGCGGCCCGTTCGTACTCCAGCAGCAGCTTGAGAAAATTCGTCCCTGCCTTGTGGCCGCCGGACAGGATCGATTGCTCGCCGCCGGCGGTACGAAACAGGCCATGCAGGAAATCAAGCCTTTGCTTATCCGACAGTTTCGGATTCCCCAGAAATTTTGCCACCCTTCCGTCGGCCATCACTTCGCCTGCCAGGATGAGGGCTTCCGACCATGTGTCGAGATTGCCGTTCTCGCCGGCCAGTTCGAAAGCGGCCTGTGCGTAAGGTCGTGCCAGAGTGTTGTTGTCCGCCATGCTGCGCCTGTCGGTACGCCGTCAAAGTTCCGCGGCCAGTTTGACCAGGATGTCTTCGTGCGCTTTCGGATCGATCTCGCGCCGCAGAATTTTTTCCGCGCTGGCGACAGCGATCGCGGAAACTTCGCCACGCAGTTCCGCGCGGGCACGATTCATTTCCTGTTCGACCTCCGCCTGTGCAAGCGCCAATTGCCGTTCGCGTTCCCTGGCGCCTTCTGCCTTGCTCTCGGCAACGATCTCGTTGGCGCGCGCATGTGCCTGGTCCAGAATGCCGGTGGCCTGCTTTCTTGCCTCGCCGACGATCGTCTCCGCCTCTCTGCGTGCATCGTCCAGGCTCTGTTGTCCGCGCTCCGCCGCCGCAAGGCCGTCCGCGATCTTCGTCTGCCGTTCTTCGATCGCGTTCACGATCGGCGGCCAGATGTACCTCATGCAGAACCAGACGAACACGAGCATCGCGATCGACTGGCCCAGGAGAGTCAAATTGATGGACATCGGTGACCTCTCAATTCAAAGTCGGGCGTCGAAGCCGCTTACTGCAGGGCATTCTGCAACTGACCGATGAAGGGGTTGGCAAACGCGAAATACAGCGCGATGCCGACGCCGATCATGGCCACCGCGTCCAGCAGCGCCACGACCAGAAACATCTTGGTCTGCAGCATCGGCGCGAGTTCGGGCTGCCGTGCTGCGCCCTCGAGGAAGCGGCCGCCGAGCAGGCCCATGCCGATGCCCACGCCGAGCGCGCCCAGTCCGATCAGAATCGCGACGGCGAGCGCGGTAAAGCCAATTACTGTTTCCATCAGTGTCTCCTGTACGGGTCAAGTCAAAGTCAATCAGTGTTTCTCGGACGCCAGACTCAAATAAACGATCGTCAGCATCATGAAAATGTAAGCCTGCAACGTGATGATCAGCACGTGAAATACCGCCCAGGCGAAGTGCAGTGGCAGCTGCCACAGGCCCAGTATCGCGATCAGGATGAAAATCAGTTCGCCGGCGAACATGTTGCCGAACAGTCGCAGCGACAGCGAAATCGGTTTCGCGAGCAACGCGACCGATTCGAGGATGAAATTGAAGGCGATAATGAGCGGCGCCGCAATGAGTCCGATGCCTCGGGTCGGCGGCGCAACGGGGTGCAGGGTCAGCTCGCCGATGAAGCCGCCCACGCCCTTGTTCATGATCGTATAGATGACGATCAATACGAACACCGCAATGGACATACCGAAGGTGACGTTGACGTCGGCGGTCGGCACCACTCGCAGATACGGTATGTCGATTGCCTGGGCGGTCATCGGCAGCCAGTCGACCGGGATCAGGTCCATCAGGTTCATCAGGAATACCCAGATGAAAATGGTCAGTGCCAGCGGCGCGATCAGCCTGCTGGTCCCGTGGAAGGAATCGCGCACGCTCGAATCCACGAAATCGATCATGATTTCGACGGCGGCCTGCAGCTTGCCCGGTTTTCCGGACGATGCTTTTTTCGCGGCCGAGCCGAACAGCCACGTGAAAACGACGCCGAGCAGGACCGAAAAGAACATGGAGTCCACGTTGACGGTCATGGCATTGCCGAGGCAGTCATGGTTCCAGGCCCATTGGCCGTCCGCCCTGCAGACCTGCAGGTTCTGCAGGTGATGGGTGATGTAATCACCCGTGGTCTGAGGGCCGTGTTCAGTCGCCATTCCTGTTACTCGTTTCTACTCGCGGCGCGTTGTCACGCATCAAAAAACCTGCAAATGTCGCCAGTTGTGCAGCGATGAAACCCGCAAACAGTGCGCCGGCAGCCAACGGCTTCACCGTTGACAGAACAATCCCGAACATGAGCACGGTCAGCGCCAGCTTGCCGAGTTCGCCGATATAGGCTGCTCGCAGCAGCGCGCCCGCCCCGGGATCGCGGCGCGGTACCGTCAACCGCAGCGCGAGGAAGCCATTCGGCAGTACGCAGGTCAACCCGCCCAGCAACGCCGAGTAGGCTGGAACAACTCCGTCAATACCCCAAAACAACGCAGCAACGGCCACAGTGAGGCCCGACTGTGCCAGCAATACCAGGACGACGAGATTGATCGATGAGGCCGCGGATTTCTCCAGAGCCTTGACCGTCATCAGCCGCTTGCCTCCGACAATAAAAACGCCACGTCCCTTGCCTAACCGGTCAGCTAACCGGCGGGATGTGGCGTTGCGCTTGAAATCTTTCCAGGCGGGCCTGGGTTTAGCCCGCGCATTATAGTGATCGACAGGGTGCAAGGCAACCGATCCGGACACGACAAAAACCTCATCTGTGCAGGCGTTTAATGAGGCTTTTTGCCGCAAATTCAATGCATTTTTCGACGCGGCGCACGGGCGTCCGACAGGGGACGATTCTTCTTAATTGATGTGTTTCAGGATACCGTCGAGTTCGTCGAGACTGTTATAGGGAATCACCAGGCGGCCCGCCCCTTTGCTCTTGTGCTCGATGCGGATTTTCGCGCCCAGTTTGTCCGAAAGCTCTACTTCGAGCCGGCGCACGTCGGCATCCGGTGACGGGTTCCTTTGTCGGGAAGAAGCGGCGGACGTCCCGGCCAGCATGCGTCTGACGAGCCGTTCCGTCTCCCTGACAGACAGGTTTTTCCTCACGATCTGCCTCGCGGCGTCGAATTGCTGCATCTTGTCGGCGATCGACAAGAGCGCGCGGGCGTGGCCCATTTCGATCTGGCGCGCCTCCAGCATCGGTTTGACGTTGTCGGACAAATCGAGCAGGCGCAACAGGTTGCTGACCGCGGCCCGGGATCGCCCGACCGCATCGGCGGCCGCCTGGTGCGTCAGTTCGAATTCGCGGATGAGGCGATCGAGCGCCCGTGCTTCCTCCAGCGGATTCAGGTTCTCGCGCTGGATATTTTCAATGAGCGCCATCGCAATGGCCGCGTCGTCCGGGACATCACGAATAACCGCCGGAATTTCGTGCAGCCCGGCCATCTGCGCGGCACGCCAGCGACGCTCACCGGCGACGATCTCGTAACGTTCTCCATTGCCGGCGGAGTGCCCGAGCGGTCGCGCCACGATCGGTTGCACGACACCCTGCGCGCGGATGGAGTTCGCCAGGTCCTCCAGCGTGTCCTGACGCATGTCGACTCGCGGTTGATACTGTCCCCGCTGCAGTAAATCGACCGGGATATTCTGCAGGCGGTCACCGGTCGTCGGCACCGCTTCGGACGTCGTAGCGGGCTTGCTCAGAAGCGCGTCCAGCCCCCGCCCCAGGCGTTTCTTTCTGGTCATGGCATCCCGCTTTTCGATTTGGTCCGTCGCGCTCATTCCTGCAGTGTACTCAAATCGGGCTGTTCGGTTGGAACGGTCGTGCGGTCGTCTTCGCGCCGCAGGATTTCCCCGGCCAGCGCAAGATAAGCCATCGCGCCGCGCGAAGTCTTGTCGTGATACAGAATCGGGCGTCCGAAGCTCGGCGCTTCGGCCAGTCGCACATTTCTCGGCACGACGGTCCGGAATACCTTGTCCTCGAAATGCGCCACGAGTTGATCCGAGACTTCGTTCGACAGATTGATGCGCGGATCCACCATCGTCCGCAGCAGGCCGAACACTTCGAGATCGGTATTCACCGAATTTCTCACCTGTTCGATCGTGTTGAGAAGCGCACTCAGGCCCTCCAGCGCATAGTACTCGCATTGCATCGGAATCAGCACGCCGTCCGCCGCGGTGAGCGCATTCACGGTGAGCATGTTGATCGAAGGCGGGCAGTCGATCAGGATGAAATCGTAGAGGCCTCTGACCGGCGCAAGCGCGTTGCGCAAGCGCATTTCTCGGCCGATCTCCCGGAGCAGGCTGACTTCGGCCAGTGTCAGGTCGTCGTTGCCCGGCAGCACGGCGAACTGGCCCTCCGGCGCCGATACGATCGTGTCCGCCGCCGATTCGTCGCCCAGCAACACATCGCAGGCGGAGCGTTCGAGGTTCATCTTGTCGATGCCGCAGCCCATGGTCGCGTTCCCCTGCGGATCCATGTCCACCAGCAACACACGCCGATGGGTCGCGGCGAGGGAGGCCGCGAGATTAACGCAGGTGGTCGTCTTGCCCACGCCGCCCTTCTGGTTTGCGACTGCAATGACGCGGGACACGGCGTCACCGTACCCGCGAAAGGCTATGGGTCATGGCGCATGCGCTCCACTTTGCGCAAGCAGAGGACATGCCGTGAATGCGGTGCCAGGCCCGGCACCGTCACTTCGGTCACACTCCAATTCCACGAGTCGGAAAGGTCGGCCAATTGTCGTAGTTCCACGTCCGGATATTTGCCCTTGAGGGCCAGTAAGACGCCATCATCACTGACCAGATGCCCGGCGAGATCGATCATACTCCGGGTTGCGGCGAGCGCACGGGCGATCACCGTATCAAAGCGCCTGCCGGGTGCATAGTCTTCCGATCTGGACTGTACAGCGGTTGCGTTTGCGATGCCCAGCTCACCGATCATATGCCGCACGAAGCCGATTTTCCTGCCATGGCTGTCCAGCAACTCCACCTGCGTTTCGGGTTCGGCAATCGCAAGAGGCAGCCCCGGGAAGCCGGCGCCGGTGCCGACATCGATGATGCGCGCGCCCCGAAGCAGCGGCCGGATCGCCAGGCTGTCGAGAATATGGCCGGAAATCATGGTAGAGGAATCGCGGATGGCCGTGAGATTGATGCGGGTGTTCCAGCGCTCGAGCTCCCGCAGCAAATACGCCATTTTTTCGGCCGCGCCGACGGGCAGGCGCTGGTCGAGCCCTGCGACGCCGGTGGCGATGGCCTCTGTAATTTCGTCCAGCGTCATCGGCACGGTGACATTGCCCACTGCAGGAGCCCGCCATGCAGGCGACCCACGCTTCAGACCACCAGCAACGCCATGAAATCGTCGACAGCGGTCGCGCCGAGCAACTCGCGATCGGTGTAGAGTCCCTGGAGTTCCTGCCATTGACGCGGTTTGACCTTCGCGGCGACGCTCACGTCGAACTTCTGACGCAACAACGGAATACCTTCCTCGCGCCGCCGACGGTGACCGACCGGAAAGTCTACCCGAACGCGCCCGGTGCTCGAGCCATCCTTGAAAAACACCTGCAATGCATTGCCGATAGAGCGTTTTTCCGGATCGTAATAATCCCGGGTGAATTCCTCGTACTCACGGACCTGCATCCGGTCACGCAGCGCATCGATGCGCGGATCGCGCGCAATTTCGTCTTCGTAGTCGGCGGCAGTGAGCCGCCCGAAAATCAGCGGCACGGCGGCCATGTACTGGATGCAGTGGTCCCTGTCGGCCGGATTGTTCAGCGGGCCGGTCTTGTCGATGATGCGCACGCCGGGCTCCTGCGTTTCGATGACGATTTTATCGATATCGCCGAGACGATCGCGCACTTCCGGGTGCAGGGTCATTGCCGCCTCGACCGCCGTTTGCGCGTGAAACTCCGCCGGGTACGAAATCTTGAACAGGACGTTCTCCATCACGTAACTGCCGAAAGCCCTTGGGAATGTAAATGTCTTGCCCTTGAACAGCACGTCACGGAAGCCCCACGTCTCTGCGGACAACGCCGACGGATAGCCCATCTCGCCGGCGACGGCAAAGAGCGCCAGGCGTACGGCGCGGCTCGTCGCGTCGCCGGCCGCCCAGCTCTTGCGCGACCCGGTGTTCGGCGCATGCCGGTAAGTCCGGAGCGCACCACCATCGATCCAGGCATTCGACACCGCGTTCATCACCTGCTCGCGGCTGCCGCCCAGGAGCCGCGTCACCACCGCGGTCGACGCGACGCGAACGAGCAGCACATGGTCGAGTCCGACCCGGTTGAAGCTGTTCTCGAGCGCAATGACGCCCTGAATTTCATGCGCCTTGATCATCGCGGTCAGCACGTCCCGCATCGTCAGCGGCGCCCTGCCGTCGATGCGGTACTGCCGGCTCAGATAGTCGGCCACCGCCAGGAGGCCGCCGAGGTTGTCCGAGGGATGGCCCCACTCGGCGGCGAGCCAGGTATCGTTGAAATCGAGCCAGCGGATCATCGCGCCGATATTGAATGCGCCCTGTACCGGATCGAGTTCGTACGACGTCCCGGGCACGCGCGCCCCGCCCGCAAGTGTTGCGCCGGGGACGACCGGGCCCAGCAGTTTGGTGCACGCCGGGTAGTCGAGCGCCTGGAAGCCGCAAGCGAGCGTGTCCATCAGGCAGTAATGCGCGGTCTCGTAAGCCGTCTTCGAGACGATCGTTGCATCGCAGACATAGTCCGCAATGTCGACGAGCAGCCGGTCGGGCTCCGCCCGCCGGGCCGAACGGATGTCGCGCCCGGTCATGCCCGCTCTTCCAGCGGGACCCATTTCTGCAGCGGCGGGCCGATGTAGTCGGCGGCCGGCCGGATCAGCTTGTTGTCGGCGCGCTGCTCCATGATATGAGCGGCCCAGCCCGTAATTCTCGAACAAACGAAGATCGGCGTGAAGAGATAGGTCGGTATGCCAAGAAAGTGATACACGCTGGCCGCGAAGAAATCGGCGTTGGCGAACAGCTTCTTTTCGTCCCACATGACTTTTTCGATTGCCTCGGAGATTGCGTAAAGCTTGCGGTCGCCCACTTCCTCCGACAACCGTTTCGACATCTTCTTGTTGACCACATTTCGCGGATCCGAGGTCGTGTAAACGCGATGACCGAAACCCATGATCCTTTCCTTGCGCGCGAGCATGCCGCGCACGCCCTCGACCGCCTTTTCGGGGGATGAGAACTTCCGGATCAGTTCCATCGCTGCTTCGTTGGCGCCGCCGTGCAGCGGACCGCGCAATGCGCCGATCGCGCCGGTCACCGCGGAATGAAAGTCGGAGAGCGTTCCCGTAATGACACGGGCGGCGAAGGTCGACGCGTTGAATTCGTGTTCGGCGTACAGGATCAGCGTCGTATCCAGGGTCTTGCGGTGCAGTTCGTTGGGTGCCCCGTCATGCAGCAGATTCAGAAAATGGCCGGACACGCTGCGGTCGTCGGTTTCGACATCGATGCGCTTGCCGTCCGCATGGAACCGGTGCCAGTAGAGCAGCATGGACGGCAGGCACGCGAGCAGACGGTCCGCGACTTCGCTTTGCCTCGAAAAGTCGCCTTCCGGCTCCAGGTTGCCCAACACCGACACGCCGCTGCGCAACACATCCATCGGGTGACTGTCGGCCGGGATCATTTCCAGGACCTCGCGCAATTGTTCCGGCAATCCGCGGAGCGATCGAAGCGTCACGATGTAGCGGTCGAGTTCCTCACGGTTCGGCAATTTTCCGCGCATCAGAAGGTACGCGACCTCCTCGAAGGTCGCGTGATCGGCGAGATCGTAGATATCGTAACCGCGGTAGGTGAGCCCCGCGCCTTCCTTGCCGACCGTGCAAAGCGCCGTTTCACCGGCGGTCACGCCGGCGAGTCCGCCCGCTTTCTTTTTCGTTGCTGTCATCTTCCTCTCCGCTTATTCATCCTGACCCGTGCCTGCCGGCCGTTCGTGCCTCCTTTCTCCCGCGAACAATGCGTCCAGCTTTTGCTCGTAGGCATGATAGTCCAGCACTTCGTAAAGCTCGGTGCGCGTCTGCATGCTGTCGACGACCGCCTTTTGCGTACCGTCTTCACGTATCGTCCGATAGACCACGGCCGCCGCGGCCGCCATCGCGCGGCTGGCGGACAACGGATACAGGGCAAGGCGCACGCCGGCATCGGCCAATGCGTGCGTCGTAAACAACGGCGTGCGGCCAAACTCGGTCATGTTTGCGAGCACCGGCACCGGGATCATCGAAGTGAACTGACGATATTCGTCCAGCGTCGTCAGCGCTTCCGCAAAAATCATGTCGGCGCCGGCCTCGACGTAATGCGCCGCGCGGTCGAGCGCCGCCTCTTGCCCTTCCACCGCGCGCGCGTCGGTGCGCGCCATGATCGTGAATTTCTCGTCGCTGCGGCTGTCGACCGCGGCTTTGACACGATCGACCATCTCCAGCGTATCGACCAGCGCCTTGCCGGGACGATGACCGCAACGTTTCACTGACACCTGGTCCTCGATGTGGCAGGCTGCCGCACCTGCCCGGATCATCTCCCGTACCGTGCGTCCGATCATGAACGCACTGCCCCAGCCGGTATCGGCGTCGACCAGCAGCGGCAACTCGCTAATGTAGGTAATACGCCGGATATCCTCGCACACTTCGGACAGCGTGGTCATGGCGAGGTCGGGCAGCCCGAAAGACGCGTTGGCGACTCCGGCGCCGGACAGGTAAAGCGCCTTGAAACCGGCTCGTTCTGCCAACAACGCCGAATAGGCATTGATCGCGCCCACGACCTGCAGCGGTCGCTCCTCGTCCAGAGCCTGCCAGAATCGTGCGGCTGCACTCAATGTCATGATCGCCTCCGGGTTGCATTTCCCAAATTGTCCGCGGCAATCTCCACCACGGTGCGCCCGGTGACCGTCCCGTCGATGTAGGCCTGGAAGGAGCCGGGTAATTCGTCGAAGCGGATGGTCCGGCTGCCGATCAGGTCCAGGTGGCGCGGACAGAGATCGCTGCCCAGCCGCTGCCACACGGCCAGCCGCAGTTCGCGTGGCGTATCGACCGAATTGATGCCGAGCAGACAGACTGCCCGCAGAATAAACGGCAGGACGGTCGTCTGGAGCTCGACACCCGCCGCCAGCCCGACACTCGCGATGTTACCGCCATAGTTGACGGTGCGCGTGAGCCAGGTGAGCAGATCGCCGCCGAGATTGTCGATGGCGCCGCCCCAAAGCGGCTTTTCCATGGGGCGTTTGCCGGGATCGATTTCCTGTCGCAACAGCACCCGGCGTGCGCCGATACTTTCGAGATATCCCGCCTGTTCCGGCTTGCCGGTGACGGCGACCGTTTCGAAGCCCAGCGCGTCCAGCATGTCGATCGCGATGCTGCCGACGCCGCCGGTCGCACCCGTGACGACGATCGGCCCCTTCTCCGGCCGCTGGTCGTTCTGCAGCATGCGGTGAATTGCGAGCGCCGCGGTGAAACCGGCGGTGCCGATCTGCATGACGTCGTGCGCGCAGAGGCCGTCCGGAATCGGCACGACCGAGTCCGCATCGACTCTCGCGTACTCCGCGTAGCCGCCGTCGCGCGTCTCGCTCAGTCCACAACCGGTAACGAGCACCGGGTCGCCCGCGCTGAACCGCTCGTCGTCGCTCTGCAGCACCGTCCCTGCCAGGTCGATGCCGCCGACCAGCGGGAACGTGCGCAGAATCCTGCCGGCGCCGCTCGCGGCCAGGGCGTCCTTATAGTTGATGGTGGAATGAGAGACTTTGACGACGACATCGCCTGCGCTCAGATCGTCGAGATTCAGGGTCGTGAATCCCGCCTCGATCCTGCCGTCCCTCTGGTCGATGCGAAACGCGCGAAAGCTCTCCATGTTGACTCCTCAGGCCTTGCGGCTATCGATGATGATCCAGCCAGTATTCGAGACCCATCGTATTCAGTTGTACGTCGACATCGAGTATGGCATGCAGGCGGTCATCGTCTGCCTCGTACCCGTGCAGCTCCAGTTCGCCCTTCAGGTACGAAAACAGGCTGTTCTGCATCGCCGCAGTGCGCTCGCGCTCCTCTGCATGGCGCGTTGCGATCGACACGAACGCGTCGATCCTCCGGTGCATGTCGGCGGCGAGCCGCGGCAGATCGTCGACCTGGCTGTAATGCGTCAGGTAGAGGCGCGCCGGGGACAGACTCATGATGCGGTCGATGGCTTTGTGCGCTTCCGGCGGATCGAAATGCACGGGCGTGGTGGTCGGAAAAATGAATTCACCGGCGGCCGTATCGAGTTCGCGATAGGAGATGCCGAAACTGTCGCCGGTGAAAACGCCCCGGGACACGGGATCCGCCAGGCAGTAATGATGTCGCGCATGACCTTCGGTGAATATGCATTGCAGGCTGCGGCCGCCGAGTGTCAGCTCCTCCGCATCCCCGACGACCCTGATGCGCGAAGCCGGAATCGGCCGGAGGTCACCGTACATCTTTGTGTACAGCTCTTTGCCGTAAACAGCCTGCGAGCCCTGGATGAGCCGGTCCGGATCGATCATGTGCGGCGCGCCGCGCGGATGCAGGACCGCGACGGCATTCGGCAGCCTCTCTATGAGTTCGCCCGCGCCGCCCGCATGATCCAGATGCACATGCGTCAGGAACACGTAATCGACCTGTGCGACGTCGACGTTCTTTCGCTGCAGCGCATCGAGGAGCAGGTCGACGCTGTGATTGGTCCCGGTATCGACGTAGGCCGCACGGCCCTCGTCGATCAGCAGATGGCTGGCGTCGAGCAGCGGCCGCACATAGTCCGTGTCGATGGCGGTAATGCCATAACCCAGCTCTGTCGTGCTGGCAGCCTGCGCCGGCATGCGGATGTCCTGTCGTTCTCCGTCGTAAATCAATGGAGCGACGACTATTCGTCCTCGCCCAGGGTATGCAGCCCCTCGCGTCCCGAATAAAACGCCGCGATCTGTTTGATGTCGGCTTCGGTCAGTCTGGCTGCGAACGAGTTCATGACGTTATTGCCCCGGGCCTGCTCCTTGTATTGACCGAGCGCGTGCCGCAGGTAATCGGCATGCTGCCCGGACAGCACCGGGGGCGCGGGCGTCACATCCACGCCGCCTGATCCATGGCAGGCGACGCAGGCAGTGGCCGCCTCCAGCCCGCCAACGGATTGGGCATCGACCTCGTCGGTCGCCGTGGCCGCCTGGCCGATCCATGCAACGATATCTTCGATGTCCTGATCGGTCAGGCTGCTTCCCTGCGCCTGCATCGTGGGATGCGGCCGCGAGCCGTCGCGATAGGCCTTCAACGCGGCTTCGATGTACGCCGCTTTCTGCCCGCCGAGTTTGGGCACCCGGTAAGACGGATACGCATTACGATACCCCGGAATGCCGTGACAGCCGAGACAGGTGAAAGCGAGGTTCTCACCTCGCTCGGAATCGCCCTCGGCCCGTGCGGATTGCGGTAGAAATGCGGCCAGCATGACGGCCGGCACCACTGCGATGAACTTGAAATACATCGGTTTCACGTAGCTTTTCAGGTTTATTCGGGCGCAGGCAGGGGAATATGCCGGCACCAATCGAGCCCGTTATGGTAGTGACCCGCGCGCTTGATTGCTAGTGACGGGGTACACTGACATGGGTCAAAAACGGGGCGCGGGTTCCTGCGGGTTCCGAAGCCTCTTGGAAACGGCAATGAAACGATGGGTGGTCATTCTGCTGGTCCTGCTGGCCGTGATCGTACTGGTGTCTCCCGGCATCGTAGGCCGGCTCGCCGAGCAGAACCTGCAAACGAGCATCGATTGGGCGGCAAGCGAGAACGACACGATTGCCGTGACCGAGCAGAAGTTCGATCGCCGCTGGTTCACCTCGGAGGGCCGTTATCGAATCGAGTTCAGGAACGGCAGACTGCAGGCGAGCGTTGCCGATCCCGGGAGTCCGGGCCCGCACAATTTTCCGGCTCTGATCGTCGCAACGCACATTGACCACGGACTCATTCCCGTCACCTCGCTGTCGCGTGACGCCGGCTCATTGAAACCCGGGCTTGCAAGCGCGGTATCGACCCTGCAGTTCGATCCCGGCAACGGCGAGCTCATCGAAATTCCAGGCAAGGTCCTGAGCCAGGTCGGACTATCAGGCGAGACAGTCTCGCAACTCCTGCTGGAAGCGGGCTCCCTCGACAACGAATCGATTCAGGCACAGTGGAGCGGCGCCGACGTGACGGTTGCGACCGACCCCACCGATCTTTCCATGCGGTTCGAGGGCACGATCGAACCGGTTTCGATCGCCACCCAGGACAAGCTCGTGCGCGTCCAGAAAATGCGTTTCAAAGGTGAACAGGTTCAAACCGAGTACGGTTTCGGCGTCGGCTCGATCGAGTGTGCAGTGGAAGCGATCGCTTTTGGCGAACCGGACGCCGACGGGCCCGTCATCGGCAGACTCATTCTGCAGGCCAACTCCGCCATTGACGGCGACCGCGTGAACGGCAGAACCGTCATGAACTTCGACGATATCGCGATGCCGGGCTTCGGCGACGTCGACATGGCATTGGATATCGTCGTGAATCGCCTCGACGCCCGATCGAGCCAGACGGTCACCCAAGCGTTACAGGAGATGCAGGACACGGATGGCCCCGATGCGGCGCTCGCCGACCTGTACCCGCGGATCGCTCCGGCTTTGCAGAGCCTGTTGGCGGCCGGCGCCGAGATTCGAATCGACCGCTTCGACGTGGTGCTGCCACAAGGCACGGTGACATCCAAAGCCCGTTTCGATCTTCCGGAAACCGACAAGGCGAAATTCTCCTGGCCTGCCTTGCTGCTCGCGTTGACCGCGTCAGCCGACGTCCGGGTACCGGCCACACTCATGGAGATGGCGCAGGCCACCCATCCGCAGGCCGAC
>JBOHZD010000364.1:0-4129 GCA_050738315.1 Woeseiaceae bacterium | reverse complement strand
ACCCTCGACAGGGCGAGCAGATGCAGGCCCATGCTGAAAATCAGGGTGAGCATACCCGCGATGACGAACGGGCTGAACACGATCCTCGGCAGCGTCTGCACGATCCCGGTGGCCGAGAAGTCGAACTTGCCGATGCTGATCATGCCCTGTTTGAGCAGCAGCTGCGAAATCGCGTTCGTCGTGACGACGGCGAGTATCAGCGGGATGTATTTCTGCATTCGCGATCTCCTGAAGCTCGCCGTCGAATCGGCGGCGATCGGTCGCAACGTATTTTATGCAACCGATATCGGCTACGGCGTGAGGAAAATCTCATATATCAGCCATTCTTCGTGATACCCAGGCGCCGCGCCATATCCGATTGAAAACGCCCGCCCGGATCGATAAGGTCGAGCACGGCCCTGAATTCGGGATATTTCGGATACATCCGCTGAAAGGCCTGCCGGCTGAGCATCGCATCCTTCGCGAGATAGACCCGGCCATCGTGATCCAGGGTGATTTCCTCCATCGCCCGCAGCAGTTCATCGGAGCCGCGGCTGCGCGGGATGTCCAGGGCGAGCGTATAGCCGCGAACCGGAAACGACAGGTAGCCCTGGCCGGCCGGTCCCAGCGTCTTGAGCACCGCCAGAAACGATGCCGCCCCGGAGTCGGCAACCGTTTCCAGCAGGGCCCGCAGGCCGCGGGCGGCGGCTTCGTCCGGCAGCACGCACTGGAACTGGTAGAAGCCGCGGGAGCCGTACATCCGGTTCCAGTTGCGAATGGCATCCAGTGGATACGTGAAGCGGTCGTAGGTCATGATCCGCTCGCGGCCGCTGCGGGGGACTCTGCGGAAATAAGCGGCATTGAATGCGCCGATCGAGTACCTGTTCATGACTTTCGCGGGCAGGTCGAACGGCATGCCCGGACCGCTCCGCCGCGGGCCCTGCTCGATGAACTGACCGGCCGGCTCGGCCGTTTCCAGTACCCCCCTGCCGAGGGCGGATCCACGCTTAAGGGCGTCGATCCACCCGACCGAATACGACGAACTTTGCCGGGCAATCGACAGTTGTCCGATGAACTCGTCCAGATCCGCCATGCGCCGCTCCCTGACGAGCATCGAGTTCCCGCCGAGCTGCTTCATGGTGATGCTGGCGCGCGCGATGATCCCGGTCAGTCCTATGCCGCCGACCGTCGCATGAAAAATGTCCGGATTCTCGATCGCCGACGCCCGCAGCAGCGAGCCGTCCGCGCAGACGAGCTCGATCCAGTTCACATGCCCGCCGAGGCTTCCCTCTTTGTCGTGGTTCTTGCCGTGGACGTCGTTCGCGATCGCGCCCCCGATCGTCGCGAAGCCCGTGCCGGGACTCACCGGGACGACGAAACCGTCGCGCAGAAAATCATCGAGCAGCTCGCGGTAGCACGCGCCCGCTTCACAAATCAGCTCCCCGGTCGTGTGATCGAATGAAACGACGCGGTTCAGGGCTCCGGTCGCTATGGCTGCGCCGGCGCTGTTGATGGCGTTATCTCCGTAGCTCCGGCCGCCGCCGAAAGCCAGCACGGATTTTGCGGCGGGGTGCATCACGGCGGCACGCAATTCGTCGATGCTGCGGGGTTGGCAGGCCGGAACCACCGCGGAAGTCGTACGCCCCCATCCGGTGCAGGTCCGGCGGGTCCAGCACAAGCCGTCCCGCATGGCCCTTCGACTCACTGTCATCGATGCGGCGCTCGGCTCAACCATGCACGCGGCAGCGCATCAGCGCATGATCAGCCACGTGACGAGGAGCCAGAGAGATCCTGATATCAGGATATGCGGGTCGCGTACGAGGTCTTCCGAAGGATCGTCGCCTTTGCCCCGGCCGTGCAGCATGTACATGTATCGGAACATCGCATACATGACGAACGGCAACGTGTAAACGAGCGCGGTCGTGCCGTGCTGCTGCTCCGTATGCGCGCTCATCGTGAACAGGCCATAGGTGACGAAAGTGCAGGCCGCAACGCTTGCCATCATCGAATCCAGAAGAATGGGGCTGTAATGGCGCAGCACCGATCGCCCGCCTTCCGCCTTGTGCAACCCGTTTTCCCGCCCAAGCAGCTCGGCGCGCCGCTTGCCGAATCCCAGAAACAGGGTCAGGCACAGCGAGCACAGAAACAGCCATTCGGACGGCGCCATGCCGACGCCGATCGTGCCGGCCAGGATGCGCAGCAGAAATCCCGCCGCTATGATGAATACGTCGAGGATGACGACCCGCTTGAGGCCCATGGAATACGCGACATTCAGCGCCAGGTAGATCGCCAGGATGAGCAACACACCGTTGGATGCGGCATAGCCGATGGCCAGGCCGCTCACCAGCAGTACCCCGGCAATCCATCCCGCATCGCGCACCGAAATGAGGCCGGAGGCGATCGGCCGCGTGCGTTTCGTGGCGTGCGCGCGGTCCTCTTCCCGGTCCGTGATGTCGTTGATGACATATATCGCGCTGGCGACGAGGCAGAAACCGACGAAGGCGAGCACGACGCTGGTCACCATCGCCGGATCGCCGAGCGATCTGTTGAAGAGCAGCCCGGCGAAGACGAATACGTTCTTCACCCATTGCGCGGGACGCAACAACCGGACGAGCGAGCGGACCGTGGAGATCCGGCTATTCGGAGAACTTTCTATGGTATGCATGATTCGCTATGGCCAGAACGTCCTGGTCGCCTTTGTTGTCACCGTAAGCGTATAACTCCGAAATCTCGCCCTCGTCGATCAGCTCGCGTAAGCGTCTCACCTTCTCGGCGCCATAGCAGTTCCTGCCTTTCAAGGCGCCGGTTGCACGCCCGGCACCGTCCATCTCCAGAACGGAACAGGCCAGCTTGTCGAAGCGCTCGTGGCGAGCCCAAGGCTCCAGATAGATGTCCAGGGAAGCGCTGAGCAGTATGCAGTTGTGTCCGAGCTCCTGGTGCCACCGCAGTCGGTCCATGGCTTCCCGCCTCAACATGCGCGGCAAGACCCGATCGGCAAACTGTCTGCCGAGATCGGCCAGCTCGTCGCGCGATCGGCCGAGCAGGAACCGCCGCAGGACCCGTTCCTTGGCGGTATGGTTATCGATGTTGGCCACCGCCAAACGGCACAGGGTCGGCGCAATCATGCACGATTTGGCCGCGAACCGCGGATATCCCGACACGAATCGGAGAAACGGAAACAACGTGTCTCCGCGCGTCAAGGTCCCGTCGAAGTCGAATGCCGCTACGATCATGTGCCGTCGGTTCGTTGCGTTGTTTCGTTATCGACCGATATCGCCGGCCGGCACGAGCGTCCAGATCGTGCCTCTGGATTGCAATATGATGATACATATTGATTTTCTTCGGCAATGTGTGTCAGCCCACAGATTTGAGCTTCTTCGACCCGCATACTGGATCGCCGGGCACCGGAGCCGATCCCAAATGAGAATAATTCCCATCGGCTACAGCTCGCGCTGGTTTCGCCTACTGGCGGTTGGAATTCTGCTCGTTGCCCCCGCCGCCTGCGACACGTCAGAGGAGACTCACGTCGACCGGGCAATGAAACTGCGCCAGGCAGGCGATATTCAGGGGGCGATCTGGGAGCTGCATGCGGCGATCCAGGATGATCCGGCCAACGTAGAACTGTATCGCGCAGAGGGATCCTTGTACCTCGAAAGCGGGGACGCGCCGGCGGCGGAATTCGCCTTCCGGAAGGCCATCGAACTCGGAGCGGCCGATGATGAAACGAAGCTCGGGCTCGCGCGGGCATTGTATGCACAGGAGAAGCACAGGGAGACGCGGGACCTGCTGGCCGAGGCGCGCCCCTCGTCGAACCACGCCGAGGCGAATGGACTGAAGCTCGAGGCCATGGCCCTCGACAGCTTGAATGATTACCGGCCGGCAAAGCGAACCTTTCTGATACTTCTCAAGCGCCTGGACCGGGACTGGTTGGAGCACGCGGATCCACTGGACACAGGCGCGTTCATACGTGACCTCGAGGGGCTACGCGATGAATACACGTCGCTGGACGAAGCCTTGTCGTATCGCGAGAAGCTGGCCACCCTGCCGCTCGGCGAATGGGTGATGCTTCACAAGCAGGACGTGCGCGATGGCGTGTTCTTTTCGCGACAGAATCACGGCGGAAGCGCATTCGATACGAAGCGCGGGAGAT
>JBOHZD010000363.1:0-11705 GCA_050738315.1 Woeseiaceae bacterium | reverse complement strand
ATCTCTATGAATTCCCGAGCCGTAAAATCGTCGCCGCTGTAGAGCATGAAATCGGGCGGTACCCGCTCCTGGATTTGCTGCAGCCGTTCCATGCTGCCGGTCGCCTCTTTGATGCCGAATATTCGCGGATGCTTCGCCAGGCGGGCCACGGTCTCGGGCAGGGTGTCCGCGACCGTACGTCCCGGCACGTTGTACAACATGATCGGCTTGTCGACCGCATCGGCCACGGCCGTGAAATGGCGGTAGATCCCCTCCTGCACCGGTTTGTTGTAGTACGGCGTGACGAGCAGATACGCGTCGATCGCCAGCTTTCCGACTTCCAGTGACAGGTCGATCGTCTGCCGGGTCGAGTTCGAGCCGGTTCCCGCGATCACAGGCAGGCGGCCGGCGACCAGGTCGACGGCCTTCGCGATCAGTTCTGCGTGTTCCGCTTTTTCGAGGGTGGCCGATTCGCCGGTCGTGCCGGCAATCACCAGGCCGTCGCTGCCTTCGGCAATGTGATACTCGATCAGTCGCCCGAGCGCTGCGTAATCGATCCGGTTGTGCTCATCGAATGGCGTCACCAGCGCGACCAGGCTGCCTGCGAACACAAGTTCTCCTCGCCTCAAATAAGGCGGCGATGTTACTGTTCGCACCGAAGAGTGGCAAGGCGCGCGCCCCCAGCGGCCCGATACAGGGTCTGTCGAATGACGCGCAAACAGGTCAGAATCACGCGCGCGGCCACTCTCGTGTCCGCCAGCCCAATGAGCGGACGCTGTCACAGCTCCGGCAGATACTCAGGTGAAATCTAGTTAAATGAAGCAACTTATTGTTCTATCAGCAATTGGCAATGACCGTTCTGGTGTCGTCAACGACATCAGCAAGGTGATCCTCGACTGCGGCGGGAATATCGAAGAAAGCCGCATGAGTGCGCTCGGCAAGGAATTCGCCATGCTGCTGCTGATTTCCGGCAACTGGCACACCCTGACCAAACTCGAATCCGAACTGGACAAACTGTCCAAAGACCATGCCCTGACCGTCACCATCCGCAAAACCGGCGAACGCAGCGAGAAGAAGGACTGCATGCCGTACGGCGTGGATGTCGTCGCTCTCGACCAGCCGGGAATCGTATTCAATCTCTCCAGTTTTTTTGCCAGCCGCAAAATCGATATCGCGGAACTGGCGACCCGGCGTTATGCCGCGGCACATACCGGCGCCCCGATGTTTTCCGTGCAGATGACGGTCAATATCCCTGCGTCGGAGCATCTATCGCAATTGCGTGACGAGTTCATGGAACTTTGCGATCAACTGAACCTCGATGCCATTATGGAGCCAGTCAAGTCCTGACCTGCCATTCGAAGGAGTCGCGAACGTGAGTGCCCCGCTGCTGAACAAGGTCGTCCCCGATTTCAAATCGCCGGCAACCGGCGGCAAGACGATTCAGCTCAAGTCGCTGCGCGGCAAAAAAATCGTCATCTATTTCTATCCGAAAGACCACACGCCGGGTTGTACGACCGAGGGCCAGGACTTCCGCGATCTGTACACGGAATTCAAGCGGGCCGGCGCCGAAATCCTCGGTGTCTCGAAGGACACCGTCGCTTCACACGAAAGGTTCAAGGAAAAACTGAAGCTGCCGTTCGACCTGCTGTCCGATCCGGACGAGTCGCTGTGCAGGCGATTCGACGTCATCAGGGAAAAATCCCTGTACGGCCGAAAATTCTTAGGTGTAGAACGCAGCACTTTCCTGATCGACGAAAAAGGCAAGCTGCGGCAGGAATGGCGCAAGGTCAGGGTCAGGGACCACGCCGCTGCGGTACTGGACGCGGCCAGGAATGCCTGATCAACGGCCTGCCGTCGTTCCCGCGCAACCGGCAATGATCGATCATTCAGAGGTTCCTTATTTTCCCGGAACTTAGGCCACCCGGCCGCGGCCCGACCCGCGCCCGTTGTCAAGCGTTTGCAACGTCTTCGGGTTATCATTGGGAACGCAACTGCCCTACCGCAGTCGGAGCAGAGACACCGGCCAGGAGCACCCGTGTGATATCGACAATCAGGTCGGCATGCAGGACGCCCTGCCTGCTGCTGATCGCCATAACCGGGCTGACCCTCGCAGCAGGCATGCCGCGGGCAGAGGTCAATCTGCCCGATATCGGCAGTCCGGCCGATGCCGTCCTGTCGAAATCGGAAGAGGCGCGCATCGGGCGCGAAATCATGCGCAGTATTCGCGCCAGCGGACAACTCGTCGAAGACCCGCAGATTACCGAATACATCAACGAAATCGGCCACCGCATTTCCTCGACCGTGAACGACGGCGAGCGACAGTTCACGTTCTTTGTCATCGACGATCCGCATATCAACGCATTCGCACTGCCGGGCGGTTACATCGGCGTGCATACCGGTCTGCTGGAAGCCACGCGTTCCGAAGACGAACTGGCCGGCGTGCTGGCGCATGAAATCGCCCATGTGACGCAGCGTCATATCGCGCGAGCGGTACACGCCAATCAGCGGCAGAGTATTCTCTCCACTGCCATCATGCTGGGCGCCATACTTGCCGGCGTCGCCGGCGCCGGCTCGGATGCCATGCAGGGCGCCATCGCCGTCGCGCAGGGAACGGCGGCGCAGCAGCAGATCAACTTCACGCGCAGCAACGAGTACGAGGCGGACCGGGTCGGTATATCCGCGCTGTCCGACGCCGGCTTCGATCCACAAGGCATGGCCTCGTTCTTCGAGGTGATCTCGAGCAACGCGCGTCCCGTCGAGGAACGGGTGCCGGAATTCCTCCGCACCCATCCGGTGACCAGCGCGCGCATCGCGGAAGCGCGTGGCCGCGCCGCGGATTATCCGCAGGTCGCGAGCAAAGACTCCGCCAGTTACGGCATCGCCCGCGCCCGGCTGATGGTCAACGGCGAGGCAACCGCGGAGGATGCCGTCGCCCTGTTCGAGCAGAGGAGTTACGCAAGCCAGTCGGACCCGGAGCGTTACGGCCGGGCGATCGCCTACATGCGTGCCGGCCGCTACGACGAAGCCAATCGTATCTTCGAGGAACTGGCGAACAAGGATCAGACGGTCATCGCCTATCACATTGGCCTCGCCGAAGCCCAGCTTGCGATGGATCACGCCGCGGATGCCCGTGCAACGTTCGAGCGTGCGCGAAAACTGTTTCCGAGAAACGTCCCGCTGATCGTGCACTACGCTGAGGCATTGCTGCAGCTCGACGACGCGCGCTTCGCACACAGCATTCTTCTCGACCTGTTGAACAACGTCCCGCCGACACCCGAGCAGGTGCGCCTGATCGCGAGAGCCGCCATCGATGCCGGTGATGTGGCGGAGGCACACTACTACATGGCGGAATACAGTTTCATGACCGGTGACCTGGTGCAGGGCGTCAATTTTCTACGACAAGCGTTACGGGTGCCGGAGTTGCAGGAGATTCAACGCATCCGATTCGAAGCACGGATCAACTTCATTCGTGAATTTATGTCCGAGGAACAATTGCAGCAGATGCAAAGAAGCCGATCCATCGGCTAGAATTCCCGGTCCCACTACCCCATTCATTCACTCTTACCGCTGTTATCAGGATCAGCGTCCGATGACGACAATCGAATATCTTCGCGCCATGATGATGGCCGCCTTGACGTGCCTGCTCCTGGGCGGTTGTGCGGCCAATGCGCCCGGTGGAGCACAGCCATCGGACGCCGATCCATGGGAACCCATGAACAGGCGCATCGACACATTCAATACCAGTATCGACAAAGTGACGCTGAAGCCCGTCGCCCAGGGCTATAAAAAGGTCCTCCCGGAATTCGTCCGGCAGCGCGTCACGAACTTTTCCAAAAACCTGCGCGGTCCGCTCAATATCATCAACAATTTCCTGCAAGGCAAGGGCGGCGACGGGTTCAGCGAGACAGGGCGATTCCTGGCCAACAGCACCTTCGGAATCGGCGGACTGTTCGATGTTGCGACAAAAATCGGACTCGAGTCACACGATGAAGACTTCGGCCAGACCTTCGCCGTGTGGGGCGTTCCGAGCGGGCCGTATGTCATCGTGCCGTTCCTGGGTCCGCAGACCTTGCGGGACGCACTGGCATTGCCGTTCGATTTCCTGGCCGACCCGTTGTTCCATTACGAGAACAAACCGGTGCGCTACACGCTATACACCGTCCGTTTGGTCGACCTCCGCGCCCGGTTTCTGTCAGTGGAAGGTTTTATCGAGGACTCATTCGACCGTTACGTCGCGATCCGCGAGTCATATCTGCAGCATCGCCAGTTCGAAATCTACGACGGCGATCCGCCGGTGGACGAGGATTTCTACGACGACTTCCCCGAACCGGAGTAGGGGTTACGTCGTGGATTCCTGCACGGATGGCGCTTCAATGAAGCCCGCCCAGCGTTCGCCTTTCGTCAGCAGATTGTCGACTTCGGTCGTTCTCGCAATCGCGTTTATTTTCTCCGGGACGCCGGTAAATGTGATCTCCCGGACGGTGTGATTGGCCCACGTGATCCATTCGAGCAGCAACGCCAGTCCGGCCGAGTCCGTCTCCGTCACTCCATCGAGCAAAACCTCGATTCGCGTGTGTTTTTCGAATGGCTCTTCGCTGTCGCGGAGAATGTCCCCTGCAGTGTTGAATGTCATGCGGCCCTTCAGCGAAAACTTGCCGCCGCCGTCGTCGACGAGTTCGTAATCACTCACTCGGCGTCGCCTTCCTGTTCTGCTTCCGGCGGTGTGTTCGCCTCCTTTTCGAGCCGTTCAATCACGGCGTCCAGGCTCGTTGACTGGATCTCCGATTCGAATTCGGTCCGAAATCGCCTGACGTAAGAAATCCCTTCGACCCTGACATCGAACAGCATCCAACCGGAATCGCGCTTTACCAGCCCATAATCGACGGGCACCCTGGTGCCGTCATCCAGTTTGACGCTCGTGCGGACCATCGTGCGTGATTTTGAATCGTCTCCGCGGTAAGGCAGTATCTCGAGGCGGCTCATATCGAACTCGAGCAGGCCGTCCGCATATTGACGCAGCATCGCGTTGTAGAATGCATCGATAAATCGTTGCTGCTGCTCCTCGCTGGCCGATTTCCAGTGCCGGCCAAGCACCAATTGCGCGGAATATTCCCGATCGAAACGAGGCAACAGGATTTCATTGATCAAGGCATAAAGCGCCTGCCTGTCGGCCGCCAGCTCTTCCTTTTGGCCCGCCAGCTTCTGATCGAGAAGTTCGGCCGTGTCCCTGACAAGCTCGTCCGGAGACTGTGCAAATGCGGTCACGGACATGAACCCGAGTACGACGCTCAAGAGAAACTGCTTCACTGAATAACTCCGATTAAGTACAAAGTACGCTGTTACTGTTCGGCGCCGGAATCAGACTTGAAAAGGTATTTGCTGATCAGGTTTTCGAGCACCACGGCAGATTGTGTGAACATGATTTCGCTGCCGTCTTCCAGGTAGACATCCGAACCGCCGGCCTGCAAGCCGATGTATTGGCTCCCGAGCAGGCCGGAGGTCAGAATGGCTGCGTCCGAATCGTCCGGAATCTGGTTGTATTTGCTGTCGATTACGAACCTCACCTCAGCGTCCAGGCGCTCCGGATCGAATGTCACGGACGTAACCCGTCCAATCGTCACACCTGACATCGAAACCGGCGCGCGGTTCTTGAGGTTGCCGACATTCTGGAACCGTGCCATAACCGTGAAGGTGTCCGCGCCGCTGAAATTTTCGGATCCCGTGGTCTGGGTCGTGAGAAAGAACAGCGCCGCCAGTCCCAGCAGCACAAAGAGGCCAGTACCGAACTCTACCGATCTTGTTTGTTGCATTTTCCTACCTCAAATGGCAACAGCCGTAATCATGAAATCGAAGATCAGGACCGCGATGGCCGTCTCGACGACCGTACGGGTCGTCGCCCGGCCGACGCCCTCTGCAGTCGGTACTGCATTATAACCTTCCCATACCGCCAGCAGGCTGGCGACAATCCCGAATACCACACTTTTGATGATGCCCTCGTAAACGTCGGAGGAGTCGAGACTCGATTGTATCTGCTGCCAGAATGCACCGGCATCGACACCCAGTAAATTGACGGCAACGACGTGTGCCCCGAAAAGCCCGACGACACTGAAGACGGCCGTCAGCATCGGCATCGATATGGCGCCACCGAGGAAGCGCGGCACCAGCACCCGCCGCAATGGATTGATCGCCATCATCTCCATCGCTGCAAGCTGGTCGGTGGCTTTCATGAGGCCGATTTCCGAAGACAGGGCGGTCCCTGCCCTGCCCGCGAACAGTAACGCCGTGATCACCGGACCGAGTTCCTTTAGAAGCGAGAACGCCGCAAACGTTCCCACTGAATCCTCCGCATTGAACCGGGCAAGGTTCGAGTATCCCTGCAAACCGAGCACACCGCCGACAAACAAGCCGCACACCATGATGATGACCAGTGACAACGCACCGGCGTTATGCACCTGGTGCGCGACCAGCCCGAATCTCTTTACGAAAATCGACGGAGAATGCTTGAGAATTCGCAGAAAGAATAACTGAAGGGCGCCGAAAGTTCGTACGAATTCTTTGAAGATCAGGTAGATTTCTCGCAGCATTTGAACTTACTCGACGTCGCGACCGAGTAGCTGTTCGGCGTAGTCCGGCGCGGAATAATGGAACGCGACCGGGCCATCGGCCATGCCGTGCATGAATTGCCTGACCAACTCCGAACTCGTGTTGTGCAACTCGTCCGGGCTGCCGGAACCTGCAACCTTGCCGTTGGAGATCACGTAGCTCTGATCCGCAACGCTCGAAATTTCCTGCACGTCATGGCTGACGATGATGCTCGTAATGCCGAGTGCATCGTTCATCTTGCGCACGAGTCGCACGATGACGCCCATCGAAATCGGGTCCAGCCCCACAAACGGCTCGTCGTAAATGAGGATGTTCGGATCCATGACCATCGCCCTTGCCAGTGCGACCCGGCGTGCCATACCGCCGGAGAGTTCGCGCGGCATCATGTCGGCCGCGCCGCGCAAGCCGACGGCGTGCAGTTTCGTAAGGACGATATGGCGAATCAGGCGATTCGGCAGTTTCGTATGCTCGCGCAATGGGAAGGCGACGTTTTCGAATACGCTGTAGTCCGTCAGCAACGCACCGTTCTGGAACAGCATGCCCATCTGGCGACGCAGCTTGTACAGGTTCGTCTGGTTCAGTTTGCCCACGTCCTTGCCGTCGACGAAGATGTGGCCGCGATCCGGCACCGCCTGCCGCGTGATCAGCCGCAGGAGCGTCGTTTTACCGGTGCCGCTCGGCCCCATGATCGCCGTGATCTTGCCGCGCTGGATGTCGATATTCAGTCCCTTGAATATCTGCCGCTGCCCGAGGGAATAGTCGAGATCGCGAATCTCGATAATGTTGTCGGTTGCGTCGCTCATGCAGGTGGTTTCTCCGCCGCCGGAACACCGGCCCCGGCTTGTTAGACGTTCAGCTCCCGGGAGATGCGCGCACGAAATCTTCCGCGCTCGCGGTCAAGGTACAGCCTGTAGTGCCCGTTACGGCAGCGGTCGAATCGGACAGTTAATTCCCTATGCCGCGGTTTCCATTGCCGTTTCATACTGGCCGAGGTGCGCCAGGCTGTTCAGCCTCGCGCGCTTGAACAATGCATCCTGACCGGCCTTGAACTGCGGTTCCTTGCCGCGCCAGGCATCGAGCGCCGGCGCCTGCAACGCGCGTCCGTAGGAAAATGACAATTCCCACGGCAGCGGTCCCATCTGATTCATGAGCGCCAGGTGTTCGGTCGCCTCCTCGGCCGACTGGCCGCCGGACAGGAATGCGATGCCGGGGACATCGGCCGGCACTTCCGCTTTGAGGACTCGCAAGGTCGCTTCGGCAACTTCCTCGGGCGCGGCCCGGTCGGCGGCGTCCATGCCCGAAATGACCATGTTCGGCTTCAAAATGATGCCCGGCAGCTCCACCCGATGCGCCTTCAGTGCCTCGAACACGAGTTGCAGGGTCTTCGCGGTGACCTCCTCGCAGCGATCAATGCTATGAGCGCCGTCCATCAGGACCTCCGGCTCCACAATGGGGACGATATCGGTCTCCTGGCACAATGCCGCATAACGAGCGAGCGCATGCGCGTTGGCCATGAGGCAGAAATCGCTCGGGAGTCCGTGCTCGATCGTGATGACGGCGCGCCACTTCGCGAACCAGGCGCCGAGGCTGGCGTACTCCTTCAGCCGGCCGCGGAGACCGTCCAGGCCCTCCGTGATGGTTTCACCCGGAAAGGCTGCCAGCGGCCTGGCGCCCTGGTCCACCTTGATACCCGCCACCATGCCGCGGTCGTTCAGATAGGTCGCAAACGGCACGCCATCGGACGTCGACTGGCGAAGGGTCTCGTCAAACAGGATGACGCCGCCGATGTAGTCGGCCACACCTCGCGCCGTAAACAGCATTTCCCGATAGCGCCGCCGATTCTCCTCCGTCGATTCGACGTCGATGGTGTCGAATCTTTTCTTGATCGTCGGTGCGCTTTCGTCCGCGGCGAGTATGCCCTTGCCATTCGCGACCATGGCCTTCGCCACTGAATTCAGTCCGTTCAGGTTCATCTGGCAGTCTCCAAAAATACAGCCCGGTTATGATTGTCGGAGCCGGGAAGGATAGCAAAATTTTTCGCGTTGCTGCCGCGCAAGGCTTTCTGACGCTGGTTTCCCGAACCAATCAGGACTAAAATGGTCCCCTTTTAGAGACGGGAGAGTCCAGGTGTTGCGGATCAGCAAATTGACCGACTACGGGACGGTGGTGCTGGCGGAACTGGCCGGCGGACGGAGCGGTTTCGTGAGCGCGGCCGAAGTCGCCGCGGCAACCGGCCTCGCCGTCCCGACAGTCAGCAAGCTCCTGAAAACTTTGGCAAAAGCCGGGCTCGTCACGTCAACGCGCGGCTCCCACGGCGGCTATCGGCTGGCGCGGGACGCGGCACAGATCAGCGCGGCGGACGTGATCGACGCGCTCGAGGGCCCGGTCTCGATCACCGAATGCAGCAGCCACGACAGCCACTGCGATATTGCGGCCATTTGCAACGTCGGCAGCGCCTGGCAGCGCATCAATGTCGCGATACGCCGCGCGCTCGATGAAATCAGCCTGAGCGACCTGCTGCGCGCAAACAGCCCGGTCCCGCGGTTTCAGTTTGCTGACACGCCAATCAGCTTCGTTCGCAAGAGATAGTTTATGTCAACGACCGCAAAAGACATCGAGGCACTCGCCAAACGCCGCTACAAGCACGGCTTTGTGACCGACATCGCTGCGGACAGCCTGCCGCCGGGCCTGGACGAAGGCGTCGTTCGCGCGATTTCCGCGCGCAAGAAGGAACCGGAGTTCATGCTCGAGTGGCGCCTCAAAGCGTATCGGCACTGGCTCACGATGACGGAGCCTGAGTGGGCGCACGTCCATTACCCGAAGATCAGTTACACGGACATTTCCTATTACTCCGCGCCCAAATCGGACGACGATCGTCCGAAAAGCCTGGACGAAGTCGACCCCAAGCTGCTCGAAACCTATGACAAGCTGGGCATTCCGTTGCACGAACGGGCGCGTCTCGCCGGCGTCGCGGTGGATGCCGTTTTCGACAGCGTCTCGGTAGCGACGACTTTCAAGGAAAAGCTGCAGCAAGCCGGTGTCATTTTCTGTTCGTTCGCCGACGCGGTGCAGAATCATCCCGAGATCGTCAGGAAGTATCTCGGTTCCGTCGTGCCCTATCGCGACAACTACTTTGCGACGCTCAATTCCGCCGTGTTCAGCGATGGCTCGTTCGTATACGTGCCCACGGGCGTGCGCTGCCCGATGGAACTGTCGACCTACTTTCGCATCAATGCCGCGAATACCGGTCAGTTCGAGCGTACCCTGATCGTTGCGGACGAAGGCAGCTACGTCAGTTACCTCGAAGGCTGCACGGCGCCGATGCGGGACGAAAACCAGTTGCACGCGGCGGTGGTGGAACTGGTCGCTCTCAAAGGCGCGCAGATCAAGTATTCCACCGTGCAGAACTGGTATCCGGGCGACGAAAACGGCGTCGGTGGAATCTACAATTTCGTCACGAAACGCGGCGACTGCCGCGGGGCCGATTCGAAGATTTCCTGGACACAGGTGGAAACCGGCTCGGCGATCACCTGGAAGTATCCGAGCTGCATCTTGCGCGGCGCGAATTCCGTCGGTGAGTTCTATTCCGTCGCGGTCGCGAACAACATGCAGCAGGCGGATACGGGCACGAAAATGATCCATATCGGCCGCAATACGCGCAGCACGATCGTTTCGAAAGGTATTTCCGCGGGGCGCGCGCAGAACTCCTATCGCGGCCTTGTTCGCGTCATGCCGCAGGCCGCCAACGCCAGGAATCACACTCAGTGCGACTCGCTGCTGCTGAGCAAGGAATGTGGCGCGCATACTTTTCCCTATATCGAAGCGCGGAACCCCACGGCCAGGATCGAGCATGAGGCGACCACCTCGAAAATTTCCGCGGATCAGCTCTTCTATTGCCGTCAGCGCGGCATTTCGGAAGAGGATGCGGTCAACATGATCGTCAACGGTTTCTGTAAGGAGGTCTTCAAGGAGTTGCCGATGGAATTCGCTGTTGAAGCACAGAATCTTTTGAACGTCAGTCTGGAAGGAGCCGTCGGATAACCATGCAAGCCATGCTTGAAATCAGCAACCTGAAGGCCAGCGTCGGCGGCACGGAAATTCTCACCGGCGTTTCCCTGGCGGTCAACGCCGGCGAAGTGCATGCCATCATGGGGCCGAACGGCTCGGGCAAGAGCACGCTCGCGCAGGTAATCGCCGGACATGACGACTACGTGGTGACCGAAGGATCCGTGCAATACCTGGGCCGGAATCTGCTCGCACTCACGCCGGAGGAACGCGCGCGCATCGGCGTGTTTCTCGGCTTTCAGTATCCGGTCGAAATCCCGGGCGTCAACAACGCCTATCTCCTGAAAGCCGCGCTCAATGCCCAACGCAAGCAGCTGCGACAACCCGAGGTGGATGCTTTCGAGTTCCTGAAGCTCGCACGCGAGAAAATGGCGCTGCTCGACATGGATCCAGCCCTGCTCAATCGCGGCGTCAACGAAGGCTTTTCCGGCGGCGAAAAAAAGCGCAACGAGATCCTGCAGATGGCAGTGCTCGAACCGCGGCTGGCCATTCTCGACGAAACCGACTCGGGTCTCGATATCGACGCCTTGAAAGCAGTCGCGAAGGGTGTCAATGCACTGCGCGATCCCGAACGCGCGATCGTGCTCGTGACCCATTACCAGCGCCTGCTCGATTACGTCGTCCCGGATTTCGTGCACGTGCTGTCGAAGGGCCGCATTATCCGCTCCGGAGACAAGAACCTCGCCATGCAACTCGAAGCAAAGGGTTACGACTGGGTGCGAGAGGCGGCCAGCGCATGATCTCCGCGATCATCGATACGGGCCTGCTCGAACGGGCGGTCAGCCGCTTGCCGAGCGATGACCTGACACCACTGCGACAAGACGCACTGTCCCGATTCGTGGAAACGGGGTTCCCGACGAGCCGGCACGAGGACTGGAAGTACACCAACCTGGCGCCGGCCGTCGCTCTCAGCAACCTCTGGCTGCGCGATGCTGCGGGACAGACGCAGGATACGGCGGCTGCCGACACCGCTCGCAGCTATGCCGAGGCGCTTGGCGGTAAATTGGATGCGCACTGGACCGTGATTGCGAACGGCGAGATTCCGCCCGCTTCCCTGG
>JBOHZD010000362.1:0-21727 GCA_050738315.1 Woeseiaceae bacterium | reverse complement strand
GGCGCGAGTTCCGCGGTGATTTCCGCAGGCACCGCACGATCGGCATCGATCTCGTGGTACTGGTTGAAGAGTGTCAATTCATAATCGATCGAGAAAACCGTCGGCTTGCCTGCTTCTGCCGGCTTTTCCACGTAAACGGTGCGTTGCATGACGGCTTCGGGCGCGATGCTGTGTTCTGCGGGTTCGCTGCCGAGAAACCGGAGACCCTGCTGCTGGCCCGGCACGCTGCGAGGATAAGGAATCCAGGCACGCACCGTCTCGCCGGCAGGCACGGCATCGGCATCGACGGTCAGCGACTGGGTCACGCGCACGCGCTGCGGCAGGACGCTCGTCCGCTGTTCGTCGAGCGCAGCCTGGCGCACCGCACGATGATGGGCGTTCGGCGTCTCCATCGGCCCTTCCTCGAACGGCGTCTGCTCGGCCCTGCGCGCGCGGGCCTCAGCGCTCAAGCGAAAAAGATTGGATGGCGAGCGGTTGAAATACCTGAGTCGGCCATCGATCACCTGGTGTTCGAGGAAGCCCGCGGCATCCCAGTGCGCGAACTCTGCCTCGGTCAAATCGGGAATCCGCTCACGCACGCGCGCTCTTGCGGCGTCCGCGTCGAGTGAGAAATCCATCAGGATGCGCCGCACGCGCTCGCGTTGGAACAGGAGCGCCGAGCGGGTTTCGTCGCGCAGGCCGGTTTCAGCCAGCGCGTCGGCAATTGCGGTTTCGGCGACCTTGAATTGGCCGGCGTCGATGCTAGCGATCACGCCGGCAAGCACCTCTCTTTCGTCGGCGAGCGCCGGTTGGGAACCGGCCAGCGCGGCCACCAGCAGCGCCAGGATGCCGGTGGCAGCGAGGCCCTGCCGGGCGTCCGGACGCCTGGCTGAACAGGATTCCGCTGCCGTGTACAAAGTGATGGGTCCCCCAACCAGAAAAGCCGTGGCGCTTGTTTAACATGGTTTGCAAGCGGCGGTCAATAGTTTATGCTTCGCCGGCCATCCACACGAATCATATATTCTCAAACGGCTGGCGATGGTGCGATCAGGGCCCCCGCGGGCGCTACGGAATCGGTCAATTCAGTGAATCGAAGGGGATTGCATGATCCAGACGGTCTGGCCCTACCTGGCGCTGATGCTCCTCTGCGCCGGGCTGTTTCCGGCCCTGGAACGGCATTGCGCCTGGCGCTTTTTTGCCGTGACGCCGCCGATCGTCCTGACTTACCTGTTGGTCACCGCACTGGCGGTGACCGGTTTGTGGCAGGTCAACGGGCCGATCCGCGAGGCGCAATCGATGCTGATCGCGCGCGGTGTTCCGGCGCTCCTGTTCCTGCTCATGATCAATTGCGACCTGCGCGCGATTTTCCGGCTCGGCCCACGCGTGCTGGCGGTTTTCTTCAGCGTCACCGTGAGCCTGTTCGTTGCGTTCCTGGCGACCGGCCTGATCTATCGCAACTGGCTCCCGGGCGATGCCTGGCAGCCGCTGGCCGCGCTCTCCGGCAGCTGGGTCGGCGGCACCGCAAACATGATCGCGGTCAAACAGGCGATCGACATGTCCGATTCGTTGCTGGCGATGTCGCTGCTCACCGATGCCCTGGGTTACTCGGTATGGGTCGCCATTCTGTTCTCGGTCGCGCGCCTGGCGCCGGCCTTCAACCGCTTCACCGGGGCGCAATCGAGCGCCGATCTGAAGGTTGTCGAGACGAACGCACCTGCGCCGACGACACCGGAAAGCGTATTGATCTGGCTCGGCCTGGCGCTCGCGGCCGCCGGCTTCTCGGCATGGCTTGCGACGTTCCTGACGACGTCTCACATGATCTCCGCGACCACCTGGACGATTCTGCTGGCGACCGGCTTCGGACTCGTCGCGGCACACACGCCGCTCTCGCGTTACCCGGGCGCCGGCAAGATTTCCGGCGCCATGCTGATCGCCGTCGTTGCCGTGCTCGCCTCGCAAAGCAATTTCGAAGGCATCGGCGACGCGCCGCTGTATCTGCTGGTCGGCGCCACGGTCATCGCGATCCACGCCGGCTTGCTGATCCTCGCGGCGCGGCTGTTCCACTTCGATCTGTTCCTGTGTGGCATTGCATCGCTCGCGCACATCGGCGGCGTCGCGGCTACGCCGCTGCTGGCTGCGAGCTATTCGCGCTCGCTGGTGCCGGTCGGCATCCTGCTGGCGCTGCTGGGCTATATACTCGGTACCGGCTTCGGTCTGCTGGTTGCCTCGATCTTGTCGAAGCTGATGACGACATAGAGGTAGGACGACGTACATGACATCAACGCGCTTCTGCGTCTTCGCCGCTGCGGTTTTCGTACTCGCGGCGCCGACTCTGTCTGCCCATGACGCAGCATCGATCCCGGCGCACGGTGTCGTCGGCGTCGAACAGGCGCAACTGACCCCGGACTTCTGGATCGCGCAGCTCGATGACCCGGATCGCGTCGTGCTCGACGATGCGGCGATCGAAGCGCAGAACAGGAGGCTCCTGGAACTCGATTCGTCGATGTACGATCTGCGCGCGCTGCCGCGCACGTTGACCCGGAAGCAGGTTGCGACCTGGATCGGGAGCCTCGCCGACCCGCCCGCGAGTGTTTATTACGACGCGGACGGTAGGCCGGTGACGGACGAAACGCTGGACCGGATCGTCGAAAACCGCAACCTCGCCGCGGTGCCGAACCGGCAGGCGGCGCGCTATGGGCTCGTCGTCCACCGGGCCAGCCTGCGCACCTTTCCGACTTCGCTCCGCGTATTCAGATCGGCGGGCGACACGGACATCGATCGCTTTCAGGAAAGCGCCTTGTTCCCCGGTACGCCAGTCGTCATTACCCACGAGAGCCTCGACGGGCACTGGTGGTTCGTGGTGTCTCCCCGCTATGCGGCCTGGATCGAGAAGCGTTACGTGGCGGAAGGGACGGCGAAACAGGTATTGGCTTACCACGCAAAGACACCTTTCCGAATCGTCACGGGCGCGACCGTGGAAACGGTTTTTACCCCGGAACAAACTGCGTTATCCGAACTGCAACTCGACATGGGCGTCCGTGTGCCCGTCCTGAACGAGCCGGCGGCCGACAGGCCGGTCAACGGTCAGCATCCTTACACGTCGTACGTAATCGAGCTACCGCTGCGCGGGCAGGAAGGCGATTTGCGCCTGGCGCCCGTGTTGCTGCAGAAGAACGCCGATACGGCGCCCGACTACCTCGCACTGACCCGCGCCAACATCATCCGGCAGGGGTTCAAGTTTCTCGGTGAGCGTTACGGCTGGGGCCATTCCTACAACGCGCGCGACTGCAGCGGTTTCGTCTCCGAGGTTTATCGCAGCATGGGCGTGCTGCTGCCGCGCAATACCTCCGATCAAAGTGTGAGTCCGGCCCTCCACACACGCATCTTCAGCGACACCGAGGACGACGGAGCGCGCATGAACGCCGTCCGCACGCTCGAAGTCGGCGATCTCGTCTACATCCCGGGTCACGTGATGATGATGATCGGCCGGATCGACGGCGAGCCCTGGGTCATCCACGATACCAGCGGCATCGGCTACCTGACCGAGGAGGGTTCCATGACGCGCGTCCGTCTCAATTCCGTTTCGGTGACGCCGCTTATGCCGTTGCGTTTGGACGAAACCGAACGCTATGTCGATCGCATGACCAGCATCGTGCGGATTCGTCCCGATTCAGCCAAGGAAGCATCGCGTTCGCCATGAAAATCACCGACATCAAGTTCGGCACGTTGCGCGTGCCGCTCAAAACCCCTTTCAAGACCGCGCTACGGACCATCGACAAGGTCGAGGACATCGTGGTGATGGTCAACACCGATACCGGTCACGTCGGCTACGGCGAGGCGCCGGCCACCGCGGTCATCACCGGGGATACCCATGGCTCGATCATCGAAGCGATCCGCCATTACATCTGGCCGCGCGTCGTGGGACAGGACGTCGCGAACCTCAACCACGTGACCCAATTGATCCAGGGCGCGATGGAGAAGAACTCCAGCGCGAAGGCCGCGGTCGAGATCGCGGTCTACGATCTCTGGGGGCAACTCTACAACGCGCCGCTGTACCGGCTGCTCGGAGGCGGCGATCCGCTCATCACCACCGATATCACGATCAGCGTCGATTACATCGACAAGATGGTGACGGACTCGATCGCCGCTGTCGAACGCGGTTTCGAATCGCTGAAGATCAAGGTCGGCAAGGACATCGGCGTCGACATCGACAGAGTCAAGGCGATCTACGCCGCCGTCGAGGGCCGCGCGTTGCTGCGTCTCGACGCGAACCAGGGCTGGACTGCGAAGCAGGCGGTGTATGCGCTGCAGACGCTGGAAGACGCCGGCGTCCGCCTGGAACTGGTCGAGCAGCCGGTCAAGGCGCAGGACCTGAACGCCATGAAATACGTGACCGAACGCGTGCACACGCCGATCATGGCCGACGAAAGCGTGTTCGGGCCGACCGAAGTCGTCGAGTTGATTCGCATGCGTGCCGCCGACATCATCAACATCAAATTGATGAAGACCGGCGGCATTTCCAACGCCATCCGCATCGCCGACATCGCGGAGATGTACCAGATCGAATGTATGATCGGCTGCATGCTGGAAACGAGCATCAGCGTCGCCGCGGCGGTACACGTGGCGGTCGCCAAATCCAAGGCCATTACCAAGATCGACCTGGACGGTCCGTCGCTGTGCGCGTTCAACCCGATCGACGGCGGCGTCATCTTCAACGAGGCCGAGATCAGCGTCACCGACGCGCCCGGTCTCGGCATACGCGAGATTCGCGGGCTGGAGCCGATCGCCTGACGGCGGCCGACAACTGCGATGTCGCCGCTGCTAAAAATACGTGCCGAACGCGACCAGATGTCGGCCATCGAGCGGCGCATCGCAGACTTCATCCTCGAAGAGTCGCACCTGCTGCGCGACTATTCATCGCAACAACTGGCGAACGCGCTCAAGGTAAGCCAGTCGAGCGTCGTCAAATTCAGCCAGAAACTGGGATTCAAGGGATATCCCGATCTCAAGTACTCGATCGGCGAATCGCTTGCGCGCGGCGACGGTGGCGAACGGAGCGGCCCTGTCGAGCCGGAATCCGAAGATCCGCATTCCGCCCTCGCCGAAAGCCTGTGGTATTGCAAGGCACAGGCCGAACAGGAAACCCGGCTGATCAATCCATCGACAAAAGTCGACGCGATCGCCGAGGCAATCGGCAAGGCCGGCAAGGTCTTCATCATCGGCCTGGGCGAGGATGGCATTCCGGCGCGCGCGTTTGCGATGCGGCTGTCGCTGGTCGACATACTGACGGTCCACCACTTCGACCCGGTGCTGATGACGGCGAGCATCGCCGCGGCAACAGACGCCGACGTATTGATGGTGTTCTCGGAATACGGGCAGCAACCGGCGCTGTGCCAGATCGGCCGGCAGTTTCGCGAACGCCGCGGCAAGGTCATCTCGGTCACGCGCCACACCGCAAATCCGCTGCGCGCACACGCGGACCAGTCGTTGCTCGTATCCGCCCACGACGAACGTTCGCACATCGAACCGCTGCTCTATCAATCCGCGCTGCGCCATCTGCTCGACATGCTGTTCGTGATATTGAGCGAAAACGGCGACGGCCGCCTGGACCGTTACGCGGCGAACCTCGAGCGGATCCAGAACATGCTCGAACCATGAGCGGGCGTCCTATCGGCGTCTTGCTGCTGGTCGTCGCGGCGTGGCTGCCGCCGGCATCGTTTGCCGATCGCGACGGAACTGCGGCGGACACGGCAGCGTTCCGGCTCGATGCGCGCCAGCTTGTGCTGGTCACGACGGCCGGTTGGGACTCCAGCCGCGGCATGTTGCAGAGCTTTGCGCGCACGGAGCGCGGCTGGGAAACGGTCTACCCCGCAGTGCCGGTCGTGGTCGGTCGCGCAGGTTCCGCGTGGGGCGTCGGTTTGCATCCACCGCAGTCCGGCCGGGAGAAGCGCGAAGGCGACGGCCGCAGCCCCGCGGGCGCTTTCGCCATCGGCATCGCATTCGGTTACGCGGATGCGGCGGACACCACATTGCCTTACGTGGCGATGGATGCCGACGACTATTGCATCGACGTCAGCACGTCTCCGCTGTACAACCGCATTGTCGATGCCACGGAAGTCGGCGCTGACGCAATCGCGGGCTCCACCGAACCCATGCGCCGTGACCTGCACGTCGACGGCGACCAGCGCTACAGGATCGGCTTCGTGATCGAACACAATTCCGGAGGGGAGACGGACGCGGGCAGTTGCATCTTTGCGCATTTGTGGAAGTCTGCCGATTCGGCGACTGCCGGCTGTACCGCCATGGCGGAACCGGCAATGCAAAAGCTGCTGACATGGCTGCGGCCCGACGCTCATCCGCTCTTTGTGCTGCTGCCGCGTCCGCAATATGACCGTTTGCGTGTCGCCTGGGACTTGCCCGTCCTGGATTGAGCAGAGTCCGCATGCGCCGTGCCGCTCCTTTCATTTTGCATGCGGCACCGCTGCGTCGAGCCACCCGATGGCTTCGCGCCAGAGGGGCTCCGCGCCGTCCCGGAAGAAGCCCATGTGCTGCAGCCGTTCGAGGCCGTAATCGGCCGGCGCGATGTGGCGCCGTGTGACGTTGCGGTAGGCGCGCATCATGTCGTCGACGGCGCGGCGGGAGCCCCAGACATCGTCGGCGATACTGTAGGCAAGCACGGGCGCCGTAAAAGACTGGTAGCGCTCGAGCGGTAACGATTCGTCGCCCAGGAGATAGTCCGGGTTACGGCACCAGCGCGCCCACTCGAGCGCGACGCCTTTCGGCAGGTCTTCTCCACGCGTCACGAGGCTCCACGGGAAGTAGCCGAACAGCCGGGAAAGCAGCGGTATCAGCACCGTTACGATGAAGCGCACCTTGATCGGTTCTCCCCCGCCTTGCACGGCCCAGTAGCCGCTCTGTGCGGAAACGCCGACCATCGCATCGATGCAATGCGCGTTCTCGATCATGCCGGGGGTTTGTCCGCCGAAACTGTGCCCGACGACGAACAACCTCGCGGGTGCGAATTCCCGCTCGCTCCAGGCGACCATGGCCGTCATGTCGAGAAATGCCCAGTCGCGCAGCGCAGCGTCGAAACCGCGAAGCGATTCCGGCTTCGAATCGCCGATGCCGCGATAGTCGTAGGTCACGGCATGCCAGCCGTACTGCTGGATGGTGCTTGCGAAGCGCCGATAGAAGCGGCGCGGTACGGCGGTCGCCGAGTTGATCATTACGATGGTGTTCGCGTCACCGGCATCGAAAAAGCTCGCAGCGAGTTCGTATCCGTCCGCGGCAACGATGCGTCGATTTTCCGGTTCGGGCAGGCCCGACTCTCTTTCGGCGGCTACGGACATGGCTGCTCCGATTCGGCAGGTCGTCGGTATCCGCCTGCAAGCTGTTTTTACTATAAATGTTCGGGCTCGCCGTTGTCGGTTTTTGTGGAACGTTTTTCGGCAGGTCGAAAGAGCCCTCGCTCTGGTGGGCGTGGCAACCCTGGATCCATGTTTCATATATCGTTTATCATGCGCACCATGTCAGATTTGATGGCAAGGACCGCTGGCGCGCCGGCCTCCGCCCAATGGGTGCAGACGTCGTGATCACCGCCGCACAGCTCCGGGCCGCCAGGGCCTTGTTGGGATTCGACCAGCGCAGCCTCGCTGAAGCAGTGGGCTTGTCGGTACCGACCATCCAGCGCATGGAAGCGAGTGACGGCGTCATTCGCGGCAACGTCGAATCGCTGATGAAAGTCATCAACGGCCTCAATGCCGCGGGGATTGCGCTCATCGGCGAGGGGGAAGAGAGCAAGGATGGCGGACGAGGGGTGCGGCTACGCGCATGAACTTCTTGTCCGGCGGCGAAGCAGTGTTGTGCAGCGTGGCGATCCTGCTCGGCGCGGCATTGATTACGGTGATCACCGGCGGACGGCGGCCCGCTTCGACGTTCGTCTATGCCGCGAGCATCATCGCGTCGTCGATGGCATTCGCGGCCGCGCTCACACACCTGTTGACCGAAAGCCTGTCGCCCGCGACGCTGACTTTACCTCTGGGCCTGCCCTGGCTTGGCGCACACTTTCGCCTGGACGCCCTCGCCGCATTCTTCCTCCTCGTTCTCAACCTCGGCGGCGCGAGTGCAAGCCTGTACGCCCTGGGTTACGGGCGCCACGAACCGTCGCCGGAACGGGTCCTGCCGTTCTATCCCGCATTTCTTGCCGGAATGAATCTCGTCGTGCTCGCGGACGATGCATTTACCTTCCTGCTCTGCTGGGAATTCATGTCGCTGACTTCGTGGGCGCTGGTCATGGCGCACCATCGCGTCAGGGACAACGTGCACGCCGGCTATGTCTACCTCGTCATGGCGAGCTTCGGCACGCTCGCGCTGCTGCTCGCATTCGGATTGCTGGCGGGACCCGAGGGCGAATACGGTTTCGCAGCGATCCGCGCGAGTTCCCAGACGCCGGCGGTGACCGCGCTCGTACTCATGCTCGTGTTGCTCGGCGCAGGCTCGAAGGCCGGCCTGGTGCCGTTGCATGTGTGGCTGCCGCTCGCGCATCCGGCAGCTCCAAGTCACGTGTCCGCGCTCATGAGCGGCGTGATGACCAAGGTTGCGGTCTATGCTTTCGTCCGCGTGGTCTTCGACCTGCTTTCTGACACGACCTGGTGGCAGAGCATGGTCGTGCTGTTCCTGGGCGGCGCGACGGCGGCCCTCGGCGTGCTCTATGCGCTGATGCAGGACGATCTGAAACGGCTACTCGCCTATTCCACCGTCGAAAACATAGGCGTCGTCTTCATCGGTCTGGGGCTGGCGCTTGCGTTCGAAGCAAACGGCATGGCGTCGGCCGCGGCGCTCGCCCTGACCGCTGCATTACTGCACGTTCTCAACCACTCCTTATTCAAGAGCCTGCTGTTCTTCGGCGCCGGTGCCGTCCTGACGTCAACGCGTCAGCGCAATATGGACCATCTGGGCGGCCTCATCCGCGGCATGCCTTACACCAGCCTGGCGTTCCTGGTCGGCTGTGTCGCGATTTCCGCCCTGCCGCCGTTGAACGGTTTTGCATCGGAATGGCTCACCTTCCAGGCGGTTCTGCAGAGCCCCGATCTCCCGCAGTGGGGATTGAAGTTCATGGTGCCGGCGGTCGGTGGCCTGCTTGCCCTGTCAGCCGCGCTCGCCGCCGCCTGTTTCGTCAAGGCATTCGGCATCACATTTCTCGGGCGCCCACGTTCCCCCGCCGCCGCAAACGCCTACGATGTCGATCGATTTTCACTCGCGGCGATGTTCATTCTCGCGGGCCTGTGTCTGCTGGTGGGGATTCTTCCAGGCTTCGTGATCGACAGCCTGTCACCCGTGACGCTGTCACTGGTCAAAGAGCAGATGCCATTGCAGGCCGACGTGGCGTGGCTCTCGATCGTGCCGATCGCCGAGGCGCGGAGCTCTTACAACGGCCTGCTGGTTTTCCTCTTCATTGCGCTCTCGGCGTCCCTCGCGGCCTGGTTCGTCCATCGCTTCGCGTCCCGCGCGCTGCGCCGCGGTCCTGCGTGGGACTGCGGCTTCCCCGACCCGAGTCCGCGCGCCCAGTACACGGCCGGCAGCTTCGCGCAACCGATTCGCCGTGTTTTCGGGACGCTCGTGTTCCAGGCCCGCGAGCGGGTCGAGATGCCGCCGCCCGGCGATCTCCGGCCGGCCCGGATGCACGTCGTTTTACGGGACCTGGTCTGGGATGCGCTCTACGCGCCCGTTGCCGGTGCCGTGAACTTCTCCGCGGCGCAGCTGAACCGCTTTCAGTTCCTGACGATCCGGCAGTATCTGAGCCTCGTGTTCCTTGCCCTGGTCGTGTTGCTGCTGGTGATCGCGATATGGCTTTAGCGACCGCCCTTGCCGTGCAGTTGCTACAAATGGCGCTGGTGCTGATCGCGGCGCCGCTGCTCACGGGATTCGTCCGCAAAGTCCGGGCCCGGCTGCAGCGCAGGCAGGGCGCCGGCGTTCTGCAGCCATACCGCGATCTTTATCGCCTGCTACGCAAGGAAGCGGTCCTCGCCGATCATGCCTCCTGGCTTTTCCGGGCGGTACCGTATCTCGTGTTTGCCGTCATCTGGGTCGCGGCGAGCCTCGTGCCCACCTTCGCCACGGGGCTCCTGTTCAGCTGGACAGCGGACCTCATCGCCATCGTCGCCCTGCTCGGCAGCGCGCGATTTTTCCTGGCGCTTGCCGGGCTGGACGTCGGTACGAGCTTTGGCGGTATCGGTTCCAGTCGCGAGGCGATGATCGCCTCGCTGGCCGAACCGGCCATGCTGTTGATCGTATTTCCGCTCGCGCTCGTCGCGGGCTCGACGCAGTTGTCGACCGTCGCCGCTTTCATGGCGTCCCCACAGGCAGGGCTCAGCGTCTCGGTCGGCCTGGCCCTGGTTGCATTGATCATGGTCGCCATTGCCGAGAACGCGCGTATCCCGGTCGACAATCCGGCCACCCATCTCGAGTTGACGATGATGCACGAAGCGATGGTGCTCGAATACTCGGGGCGCCACCTTGCCATGATCGAGCTTGCAGCCTCGATGAAACTGCTGCTCTACATGTCATTGCTCGCCTGCCTGTTCGTGCCCTGGGGACTTGCGGCCTCGGGTGCAGGCGTTGCCGCTTACACCGTCGGCGCGGCGAGCTATATCGGCAAGCTGGCGGTCGGCGGAGTCCTGCTGGCCGTTTTCGAAACCGCGATCGCGAAAATGCGAGTGTTCCGCGTGCCGGATTTCCTGGGCGCAGCGCTCATGCTCGGCCTGCTCGCTACGCTGCTCCTGTTTCTGTCGAGGAGCTTGTGATGCGCGGCCTGGTCTACGACGTAGCGCATCTGCTCGCCGCGAGCCTCGTGTTGATCAGTTTCGTGCAGCTCTATCAGGACCGGCTGTACGCGCTGCTCAACACGTTCGCGCTGCACGCATTCGTGCTGGCATGCTCGGTCGCGTGGCAGGCCTACATACAGGATGCGCCGCACCTTTATGTGACGGCTGCCATCGCGCTCGGGTTCAAGGCCATCGTCATTCCGGTGGTGTTGCACCGTGTCATTCAGCGACTCGGTATCCATCGCGAAATTGAAACCGTGGTCGGTATCGGCCTGACAATGCTGGTGGGGATCGCTTTGGTGGCCTTGTCGATGGTCGTGATGCTCAGGGTTACCGGCGGCGCCGATCCCCTGGCGCGCGAGGATCTCGCGTTCGCACTGGCCGTCATTCTGCTTGGATTGCTACTCATGGTGACGAGGCGCAATGCGGTCAGCCAGGTGGTCGGATTCATGTCGCTCGAAAACGGCCTGGTCCTCGCAGCGACCGGCGCAAAGGGCATGCCGCTCGTGGTCGAGATCAGTGTGGCGTTCTCGATCCTGATCGCTTTCATCGTCATCGGGATCTTTCTGTTCCGGATTCGCGAGCGCTTCGACACCGTGGACGTTCAGGTGCTCGACCGCTATCGCGGGGAACGGCTGTGAGTGCGTTCATGCCGGATTCCGTTGCCCTGGTCCTCCTGATTCCGATCGTCGCGGCGCTGCTCCTCGCGCTGTTGCCCGGTTACCGGCTGACGTCGCGGCTCAGCACCCTCGCGTCGTTCCTGACGTTGTTGGCAGCGGCATCGTTGTTCCTTGTCGAGCGGCCGCCGCCCGGTAATTATCTCCTGGTCGACGACCTCAACATCGTGTTCATCGTCCTGAACACTTTCGTCGCATTCACCACGAGCGTGTTCAGCGCGAACTACATCGCCCACGAACTTGCGAGCGGCAAACTGACGCCGGTGTACCTGCGCTTCTACCACTCCATGTACCAGGTGCTGATCTTCGCGATGAATCTGGCGCTCCTCGCGAACAACATCGGCTTGATGTGGGTGGCCATCGAGCTGGCCACGCTGACGACCGTGCTGATGGTCGGCATCTACCGCACCCACGAGGCCCTCGAGGCCGCGTGGAAATATTTCATCCTGGGCAGCGTGGGTATCGCGCTCGCGCTGTTCGGTACGATCCTCGTCTACATGGCTGCGCGCCCGATCGTCGGCGAGGGTTCGGATGCCATGGTCTGGACGATCCTGATCGAACACGTGGCAGCATTCGATCCGTCGCTGTTGAACGTCGCGTTCGTGTTCCTGCTGCTGGGGTACGGCACGAAAGTGGGCCTCGCGCCGCTGCATGCGTGGCTGCCCGACGCGCACGCCGAGGGTCCTACTCCGATCTCGGCAGTGCTGTCCGGCTTGCTGCTGAATGTCGCACTGTATGCGCTGCTGCGTTTTAAAATGCTGCTCGCCGGTAACGCGGGCGCGATTGCGCCGGGACCCCTGCTCGTCACGATGGGCCTCTCGTCCGTGATCTTCGCCGGCTTCATGCTATACCGTCGTCTCGACGTGAAACGGCTGTTCGCTTACTCGTCGATCGAGCACATGGGCATCATGGCTTTTGCCTTCGGCATGGGCGGGCCGCTCGCCAACTTCGCCGGGCTGTTGCACATGGTGCTGCACAGCCTGACGAAGTCTGCAATCTTCTTTGCCGTCGGCCATATCGCGCAGGTCAAAGGCTCGCAGAAAATCTCCGACATCAGCGGCCTGACGGTGACGCATCCCTGGCTCGGCTGGGGCCTCGTGATCGGCATCGTCGCGATCGCCGGATTGCCACCGCTCGGCATTTTCATGAGCGAGTTCCTGATCGTGAGTTCGACGTTCGCGCGCGAACCCGCACTCGCCATCCTGCTCGTTCTCGGCCTGTTGGTTGCTTTCGGCGCGTTGTTGCTGCGCATGAATAGCCTCGCGTTCGGCGAGCCGCGAGGTAGCACGGCGCCGGCGCAAGCCTCGTATATTCCCATGTTCGCGCACCTTGCGTTCGTCCTGATCGCCGGCATTTACCTGCCGGCGCCGCTCGTCGCATGGTTCCGGCATGTTGCGAGTCTGCTCGGGTAACGCCACCGTGACATCCATGCTCCACGAACTGACCGCAAGATATGCCCAGGTCCCGGAACATCGGCCGTGGCCGCGCGTAAGAGTCGACGAGACCGGCTGGCAGGCCGTTGCAGAGGAGCTTGCTGCAGGCCGGCTGGGCCTGCTCGGGCTGTGGTCCGACGGCGCGGCGGTCCACGCGGCACTGCTCGATGAAGGCGCCCTTTCGGTCGTCAGTATCGAATGCCGGGACGGGCGGTTCACGTCCCTGGCGCAACGGCACCCGCCGGCGTTGCGACTGGAGCGCGCGATCCGCGACCTGTACGGACTCGAATCGGGCGGCCTCGCCGACGACCGGCCGTGGCTCGATCACGGCCGCTGGGGTGTGCGCGCGCCGCTTGGGGCTCTGGCCGACGCACCGGTCACAGGCTCGCCTTACCGTTTCCTCGCCGCCGAAGGAGAAAGCCTTCATGAGATACCGGTCGGCCCGGTACACGCGGGCATCATCGAACCGGGTCACTTTCGCTTCAGCGCGAACGGCGAGACGATCGTCCGGCTGGAGGAGCGGCTCGGCTACGCCCACAAGGGCATCGAAGCACTGATGCGGGGTTCCGATCTCGAGCGTGCGGTGAAGCTCGCCGGCCGCTGCTCGGGTGACAGCACTGTGGCGTATGCCTTCGCTTTCGCGCGCGCCGCCGAAGCGGCCACAGGTGCCGAAGCTTCGCCGCGCGCGCAATGGCTGCGTGCGCTCATGGCGGAACTCGAACGCCTGGCGAATCACCTGGGAGACTTCGGCGCAATCTGCAACGACGCTTCCTTTGCGCTGATGCACGCCCACTGCGGCATCCTGCGCGAGCGGGTGCTGCGCGCGGCAGATACTTCATTCAGTCATCGGCTCATGCGCGATTGCATTGTCCCCGGAGGCGTTGCGGTCGACCTCGACGACGAACGGCCCATCCGACTGCTCGTGGAAGAGATCCAGGCGCGGCTGCCCGCTCTCGCCGTGCTTTACGAAAATACGGCGTCCTTGCAGGATCGTACCGTCGGCAGCGGCATCCTGAAACACGAACTCGCGAAGCAGTACGCGGCGGGCGGTTATGTCGGCCGCGCTTCGGGGCGCGATTTCGATGCGCGCCGTGCTCCGGGCTATCCGCCGTACGGAGAACTCGAGTTCGAAATTCCCGTGCTCGACGCCGGCGATGTCAACGCCCGGGTATGGATTCGCATTCGCGAAATCGAACAGAGCCTCTCGCTCATCGAGCAGATACTCGAGCGCATGCCGGCGGGCGCGCGGTACTCGGCATTGCCGCCGCAGCAAGGCGAGGGCATGGCGCTGGTCGAAGGCTTCCGCGGCGACATCCTGGTGTGGCTTAAGCTCGGGGACGGCATGCGAGTCGAACGTTGTCACCTGCGCGATCCGTCCTGGTTCCAATGGCCGCTCCTCGAGGCGGCGATCGAAGGCAACATCGTCGCGGATTTCCCCCTCTGCAACAAATCCTTCAACTGTTCCTACTCCGGTCACGATCTCTGAGGCCCGATCGCAATGCGCAAACTCCTCTTCAACAGCGTCCTGCAGGCCCCGCTCACCGAGCCGCCGCCGCTGCCCGCACCCGAGGCGCTCGCGGAGCTTGCGGCCGCGGTCGATCGTGTCGCACGTCAGCGGCTCGGCCGCAGCCTTGCGATCCGCGCCGTCGACGCCGGCTCCTGCAACGGCTGCGAACTGGAGATGCATGCCCTGCACAACGCGTTCTACGACCTGGAGCGATTCGGCCTGCGATTCGTCGCCTCGCCGCGCCATGCCGACGTGCTGCTCGTCACCGGCCCGGTGACGAAGAACATGCGGGAAGCCCTGGAGCGGACCTACGCGGCGACACCGAACCCGAAGTGGGTCGTCGCGGTCGGGAACTGCGCCCGGGACGGCGGTATTTTTACCGGCAGCTATGCCGTCACGGGCGGCGTCTCGAAGGTGGTGCCGGTCGACCTGCATATCCCGGGCTGCCCGCCGAGCCCGCTCGAGTTGTTGCACGGGTTGCTGGCACTGGTCCAGACGGCTGCCGGCATCTCGCCTGCGGCGGCCGCCGTGAAATGAAAAGAATCCGCGTCAAGGTCAAGCCGAACGCGAGGGCGAGCCGGCTGGAGCAATCGGCCGACGGCGACTGGTACGCTGAGATCGAGTCACCGCCGGTGGACGGCAAGGCCAACACCGAGCTGGTGAAGCTCGTCGCTGAACGTTTTGGCGTCCGCAAGTCCCAGGTGTCCATAAAGAGCGGCACGTCCGGCCGCAGGAAGCTGGTGCAGATCGATCGCTGACTGACCGGCTCCTGGTAGCGCCGACCTCAAAGAATCCCCGGGCGGGCGACAAGGGGGGTCCCGTCCTGTTCCTCATGGCGCAACCATATCCGCATGCACGCGAGCGGCGACCGGATCGTGCTTGTGCTTGAACAGGATTGCAAACAGGATTGCCACGACCAGCGCGTAGGCAGCGAAGCTCAGCCAGACACCGTGCCAGTCGATGTTGCCGGCCGTGTCGGTAAAGAAGTGATGAATCATCTGTCCGCTCAGTACGCTCCCCAGCATGGCGCCGAAGCCGTTGGTCATCATCATGAACAGGCCCTGCGCGCTGGCGCGGATCGTCGGGTCGCTTTGCGTCTCGACGAAGATGGAGCCGGAGATGTTGTAGAAATCGAACGCCATGCCGTAGACGATGCAGGACAGCACGATCATCCACAGGCCCGTGCCCGGGTCGCCGTAGGCGAACAGCCCGAAGCGCAGCACCCACGCGGTGAGGCTGATGAGCATGACCTTCTTGATGCCGAAACGGCCCAGGAAGAACGGGATCGCCAGGATGAACAGGGTCTCGGAAATCTGCGAGATCGACATGATGATCGCGGGATACTTCACGGCCAGCGTGCCCTGGAATTCTTCCACATCGCCGAAGTCGTGCAGAAAGGTATCGCCGTAGGCATTGGTCAGTTGCAGCGCGGCGCCGAGCAGCATGGCGAAGATGAAGAAAAGAGCCATCTTTCGCTGCCTGAACAACGTGAATGCCCTGAGGCCCAGCATATCGACCAGCGAACTGCCGGTCCGAATGCCGCGAGGCGGGCATTTGGGCAGCGTGAATGCATAAAGCCCGAGCAACAGCGCCGCGCCCGATGCCACATAGAACTGGCCTGCGGTCGTTTCGAGATGCAGCAGGCTCACCGCCCACATGGCAACAATGAAACCGATCGTGCCCCATACGCGGATGGGCGGATAATCCCTGACAATGTCCTTGCCGTCGTCCTTCAGGGCCGAATAGGACACGGCGATCGCCAGCGAAATCGTCGGCATGTAGAAGCACATGTTGAGCAGCATGACCCAGAACAATACGTTCGGGTCATCGACCATCGGCACAATTAGCAAAGTTGCCGCGCCGAGCAGATGCAGGACACCGTACAGGCGTTCCGCGTGTATCCATTTATCGGCGATGATGCCGGCGATCGACGGCGTGAATATGGCCGCGATGCCGATGGTGGAATAGATGGCTCCAAACTGCGCACCGGACCAGTGTTTGGTCTGGAACCAGTAAGCGCCGATCGTGATCAGCCATGAACCCCAGATGAAATACTGCAGAAAGTTCATCGCCACCAGGCGGGTCTTGAGGCTCATCGGCAAGTGCTCGACACGGAATCCCCCATCAAACGACGCAGCGCGACAGGTCTCCGGCGCTCGTCATGTCAACGTATTGCATCGCCACGCACGAGCGCAGCGAGTATCGACCGCTTGCCCGGCGCAGCCCGCAGCTTGTTGGCGCCGATACTACAGGAACCTCGTAACGACCGCCCTGACGCACTCCTCCGGTCGACCATGCACGGCTTACGCGTATCGCCAGCACATAGTGCAGCAGAGCGAAGGTATCTTGTCGCTATCGGGGCAGGCTTACCTCGCGAGGTTCGCGGCCAGCACGGATCCCGGCTTCGCTCCTTCGGAAGCACGCACACGGTGCTTCGCCGCCACCGCGGAGTCGGGCGTCATGAGAGACGCGGCAAACTCCATCTCCGCTCGCGCATTCGCGGTGAGCTCGATCGCCTGCTGCACGAGCCGGTAGCCGTCGAAAGGCTCGAGATCCTCGGCGAGGGCCCTGATCGTGGAGGGCCTGAACGCCTCCGACATCCCCCACTCGGCCACCAGGCCGACCTGGCGGTACGACTCGATGAGGTAGCCTGCGTCAAACGGAGCGAGCGCCGTCGCTGCGTCGCTCTTCGCGGTCGCCTGCATCCTTTCGAGCACGGCCTTCAGAAGGTCGATCGCGATCCGCGGATCATCCGCGGCGTGTGCGTAGAGCGTCGCGCGACGCAGGTTCTCCATCCTGGAGAGAACGGGCGCATCGTCAGACAGGAGCCGAAGGGTATCGTCCCGGAGGCGGTCGATGTCGTACTCCGGATCCGGAGCAAACCAGCCAGGCTCATCGCCCCACGGAAGGAGCCTCCCCTCGCCGACGACCAACGGATGGCAAATCAGCGGCGGGCCGGCGTATGCCGCGTGCGACAGCGCGAGAGCCAAGGTGAGCGTGCCGAGAGCTTTCAGAATCGGGTGTTTTCCAGGCATGGCGGTTCTCCTCGTTGACCAGGACCATCGTGTCCGGAGGGCAGTGTCGATGCCGGGCCGCGCATGCGGCAGTCAGTCACCGTGATGTGTAACCGTTACTAACCTGCCCTGCCGCCGGCATCGGGGCAGGCTTCATCAAGGCAATCCAACGCGAACGACGCTGTGCGACCGATCACACCGCTGCTATCCGGGCCGGAAGCCGTATGCGACACTGCCGGCATGACGCCGGCTCCCGATGAAGTACGACGCCAGCTCGAGCGGCTGCTGGCGAGCCGCGTCTTCAGGAGCTCCAACCGCTTGAGCCGCTTCCTGCAGTTCATTGTCGAGCAATCGCTGGCGGGGGAGCAGGCTCGCCTCAAGGAGTACGTCATCGGGATCGAAGTCTTCGACAGGGACCACGAGTACGATCCCCGTATCGACTCCATCGTCCGGGTCGAGGCCGGTCGGCTGCGCGCGAAGATCGAAGAGTACTACCGCAGCGAAGGCGTCGAGGACGACGTGGTCATCAGCGTTGCGAAAGGAAAGTACGCGCCACTTTTCGAGCTGAACTCAAGGAGCGGCAAGATGCGGGCAGCGCTCGCAGGCCCCTTCGATTCGCCGACGGCCGCATCTCTCGAGAATGCACCGCGCGTCCACTTGCGGAAATGGGCGGCGGGCTCCGCAGCCGCACTGGCGGTGTTGCTCGCGATCGTGTTCGCCGCGTGGCTCATTGGGCCGGGAAGCCTGCCCGGCGAGCCGGGCGTGACCGTCGCCGTCTTGCCGTTCACCCCGTATTCGGCCGATCCCGCCGGGCGCATCCTCGCCACCCGCCTTACGGAGGGCGTGACCGCGGAGCTGGTCCGGGAAGGCAGCCTCGGGGTCGTGTCGAGCACCAGCTCCCTGAGGTTCGCCGGTACTCGCGGTTCACTGCGGGAGGTGGCGCACGCCCTCGAGGCCGACGTCCTGCTCGAAGCACGACTGCTGGACGACGGAGGGCGGTTGCGGGTTGAAGCGCGCCTCGTCGACGGCGGCCTGGATCGAAAGTTCTGGGTCGACAGTTTCGTCGGTGACGGCGAGGACCTGGACGAGCTCGAGCGACGCATCGCGGCTGCTGCTCGCGCGGCGGTGGCGTCGCGTTAACAGATCATGGCTTACAGCTTCCGCGCTTCGGCAGGCGGTGGCGCCTCGAAGCGGAGTGACTGCCGCTCATACGCATGCGCCAGTGCGAGAACGCGCGCGTCATCGCCGGGGAAGCCGACGACCGACAGGTTGAGCGCCGGCATGCCATCGGCGCCGAGGCCGGCAGGGACCGACACCTCCGGCACGCCGACCGCATCGTTGAGTTCGCAACACGCGATCGTGTATAAATCTGCTGATGCAAATCACACCGTTCATCCTCGGTTCCGGCAGGGCCGCCACAGCCATCATGGAAAGCCTCGCCGTTATCGCGATCGCGAAACCGGATGTGTCCCTGCTTCCGGTAAGACGTCTGCAAAGAGGCGAGCCCGTCCACACCGAAGACGCCGTCAACCCGGTACTCTTCATCGCCAATCCACACGCACTGCATGCGCCGTCGATCCTCGCGGGCGAAAAGGCAGGCTTCAGCCTCATCGTGTGCGAAAAGCCTGCCGCAGTATCGGCGGCGCAGATCGAAAGTTTGCGCGGGGTGAAGACGCCGGTGGCTGTCTGCCACGGCTACCGGCAGATGTGGGGTGTTCAGACGCTGAAGGCGATGATCGATGCCGGCGAATTCGGAGAAATCATTTCCATCGAGGGCCGCTACTGGCAATCCTCAACCGCAAACAGCGCCCTCACGGGCGACACGACCCAAAGCTGGAAGAACAACCCCGAACTCAGCGGCCCCTCGGACGCGCTGATCGACATCGGCAGCCACTGGGCCGACGCCGCGCTGTTTCTCGCCGGGGAGCTGCCCGACAACCTTGCACTCTGGCTTTCTTATGCGAATGCGCCGGCGCCGCACCGCGACAGTCACGTGCATCTGCAGCTGACGTTCCCAAGCGGCACGCGCGCACTCTGCAGTATCTCCAAAACCGTGCACGGCGCGCCGAACCACTTCGAGATCAACGTCATCGGTTCGCGGAAATATGCCTGTTGGAAGTTTCTCGAACAGGATCAGCTCGAGATCGGCCTGGGAACGGAGCGGCGTTACATCACGCGGAATCGCAGCGATCTCGGTTCCGGTCACTGGCCGCATCACGGACTGGGCTGGATTGAAGGCTATGTCGAGATCATCTACCAGGCAATCAAGGGGCTCGACGGAGGACGGGTCGATTACCCGACCCTCGCGCAAAACCTGGACGTCATAGGTTTGCTGTTGAATGTGGCGCAGCCGACGCGTTAGTGACAATCGGGCGACGCCGACCGTCGAGGTTATTTGCGCCTTCGGTCGCCCGCATGGCGGACTCCTACAGATGCAGGATTCGACCACACCGCGCACCGACACCCGGAACGGTGGGAGCGGAGGCTGGAGCGGGGAGGGCTTTTCAGGATCGTGCGAGACAGGGATGTCGAGCCCGAAGCCTACATGGATGTATTTACGGCGTTCCTGAAATGCCCTCCCCACCCCAACCTCCGCGCGTAACCAGTCAGGTTGACAAATGGTTGCGGTTGCGATAAGGTTGCAGCATGAGCAGGCCTGCATTCAATCTGTCTGACATCACCGATCTCGATCCGCGTGACGCCGCCGCCAGACTGGCGGCGAATCAGCGAAACGAGCGCGGCTGGCTGGATGAGTTTGCTGAATCCCTGGATCGTCACCGGGCTGGACAATCGTTCGCACGGGTGCTGACGGTCTGGGATCTCAGTCAGTCCGAGGCTGCACGCCATTTCGGTGTCAGCCGCCAGGCCTTGAGCAAATGGCTGGACCATGGCGTGCCTGCAGAGCGCACGGAGGCCATTGCCGATCTTGCCGCGGCCACCGATCTGCTGGTGCATTATCTGAAAAGGGATCGCATTCCCGCGGTTGTGCGTCGCCCCGTTACCGAACTGGAAAACCGGTCACTGCTCGACCTGCTGGCGGCCGGAGAAACGCGCACTCTTCTCTATGCGTGCCGCGACATGTTCCACTTCGAGCAAGCACAGCACTGACAATGCCGCTCCGACGCGAGCGCATTCCCGACCGCTGGACCTGGTGGCGCATCGCGGATCGCGCCTGGAGCGATCCGCTCGATCCTTCGTATGCGACGAAATACGGCGGGCGCTGGAATCCTCCGGACAGTTTTCCCGTTCTCTACCTGAACGAAGACAAGTCGACGGCGCGCCTGAATCTCCGCGCGTTCATCGCCCGTTGGCCTTACGAACCCGAAGACCTGCGCACGAATTCCGGTCCGGTACTGGTCGGCGCGGTTCTGCCGCGCGCCCAGGATGTCTGCGACATACACACGTCCGCAGGTGTCCGCGGCGCGGGGCTACCGAAATCCTATCCGCTGGACAACAATGGCAGGATCGTCCCGCGAGCAAGATGCCAACCGATCGGCGAACGAGTGAAGAAGCTCGGGCTGCGCGGAGTGCACAGTCGCTCCGCCCAATCAAACGACGGCGCCGGCCGCGACCTGGCGTGGTTCCCCGCTACGAGCCGAAGCACCGCGACCCGCACGGCAGTGCTGTTGTTCGAGCGTTGGTATTGGCCGTAGTCAAAATACCCGGCCAGTACCGGCCGCAATGTAGCTTCGGCGTAGCTCGTACACTTCCCTGAGCCCGGGCTTGCTCAATGCAGCCTGCAGTTTAGTGAGTCCCCTCCAGTCGTCTGGCAGGAAGAAGTACATTGGCGAGACGAGGATGGGGTCATCCGAATCAAACGCGCGCTCGACATACGCTGCTGCATTCACGTCATCCCCGGCCAGTGCAAAAAAGTACGCAATAATCGTCGGCGATCCTCCGATTTCCTGGAACGCCCTTTCCTCGCCGGCCGCAATCGATCGTAGAACGGCATTGTCTTCTTCCCGCGCGGCCAGCAGAGCACGCACTCGCGCGGCATACCGCGCTCCGAGACCACCTTCATTCTCCTGCAATACGCGACTCGCGGACTCGACGTCGCCAGAGAAGATGTATGACCGGCAAAGCTGCCACCAGGCGTTCTGCAAATCGCCGCCCAGTTTGACTGCGAGTTCGGCCTGCTGGATTGCTTTGGTATATTGCCCGCGAAAAGCATAAACGAGACCGAGTTCGAGCTGATGCACCGCGGACAGCGGTTCAAGTTCGGCCGCGGAACGCTCCATTTTCTCGGCGGAGGCATAGTCGCCCACGGTATAAAAGTAGTCGCCGTATACGTTGA
>JBOHZD010000361.1:0-26048 GCA_050738315.1 Woeseiaceae bacterium | reverse complement strand
GGACCGCCGTGAACACGTCCCTGTAGGCTTCGGGCGAAACATCCTGTTTCGCACGATCCTGAAAAGGCCTCCCCACTCCAGCCTCCGCTCCTACCGTTCGGGTGTCGGTGCGCGCTGCACTCGAATCGGGCCTCTGCCCACCGTCCGGGCGTCGGTGTGCGGTGTCCTCGAATTCTGCATCTGTAGGCCCGCCATGCGGGCGACCGCGTACAGATTGCCGGCACGGGTCGGAGCAAGGGCGCTACCCGGGGGGTTTTCCACCCGGCGAGTTCCCCTGTCCGAGCGACTGGAACATCCCCGGGTGGCGCCCCTGCGTTCACAAATAAGACTCACCGCCCGCTGACTCCCCAATGCACCGTGGGACCGTGTGCTATGGTGGTCCCGAACGACAAAACCGAGGTGTCGCAGCGTTGGAGATCAAGGGCGAGTACCGAATCGCAACGGACCGGGAGACCGTGTGGGCGGCGCTGAATGATGCGGATGTTCTGCAGAAATGCATTCCGGGTTGCGAATCGCTGGAAAAAGTGGCCGATAACGAATTCAGCGGCAAGGTGGCGGCGTCCATCGGTCCCGTCAAGGCGAAATTCGATACCCATCTGAAGCTCGAGAATCTCAATCCGCCCGAGAGCTACACCCTCACGGGCGAGAGCAAGGCGGGCGCGGCCGGATTCGGCCGCGGCAGCGCGGACGTCCGGCTGTTGGCGCAGGCCGATGGAACGCTGCTCAGCTACAGCGCCGCCTTCAACGTCGGGGGAAAACTGGCCCAGGTCGGCTCCCGCCTGGTGCTCGGAGCGACCCGAAAAACCGCCGATGATTTTTTCGGCAATTTCGCGCGGGAGGTGGATTCCGCTGCGGTGAAGGTCGCTGCCGCGACTGCAGCAGCGCCGCGGAGTACTGCCCTGTCACGTCGCTGGATCGCCCTCGGCGCCGTGCTGGCCGTGTTGCTGATCGGGTGGTTTCTGCTACGCTGAACAGCGGAAGTTTCGGTACATCGAAGACAGGGGATTCATGACTGTGAAAGTGTCATTCGTACTGAACGGCGAGCCGGTGTCGGCGGAGGTCGAGCCGCGCACGCTGCTGGTGGAAATGATCCGCGAAAACCTGCGACGCACCGGCACGCATGTCGGTTGCGATACCAGCCAGTGCGGCGCGTGCGTGATTCACCTCAACGGACGTTCGGTCAAGAGTTGCACCATGCTTGCGGTACAGGCAGAGGGGGCCAATGTCCTGACGATCGAAGGAGTCGCGCAGAACGGCAAGCTGCATCCGATGCAGGAAGCATTTCGCGAACATCACGGGTTGCAATGCGGCTTTTGCACGCCCGGCATGATCATGAGCGCACTCGATCTCGTGCAGCAGAACCCGGATCCCGACGAGCGAGAAATTCGTGCGTGGCTCGAAGGCAACCTGTGCCGGTGTACCGGCTATCAGAATATTGTCAGAGCCGTGAAAGCGGGCGCCAGATCCATGCGTGCGGGATGAAGGATGAGGTATCGGCAATGACGAAGAACGGGATCGGCGCTTCCGTTCGCCGCAAGGAGGACCATCGATTCATTACCGGTACCGGTCGGTACACGGACGATATCAACCGTCCCGGCCAGCTTTATGCTCATATCGTTCGATCGCCGTTGCCGCATGCGCGGATTCGAAGCATCGACAGCAAGGCGGCGGAAGCTTTCCATGGCGTTGTCGCCGTGCTGACGGGCAGCGACATGACGGCCGACGGCGTCGGCGGTTTGCCCTGCGGCTGGGGCATTACGAGCAAGGACGGAACACCCATGGTCGAGCCGGGTCATCCACCGCTGGCGGAGGAGATCGTCCGTTATGTCGGCGATCAGGTTGCCGTGGTGCTGGCGACGTCGCGCGCCATCGCGCGCGATGCTGCCGAATTGATCGACGTCGACTACGAGGAATTGCCGGCCGTTACAAACCTGGCGGCAGCGAGCGCCGGCGATGCACCGCTCGTCTGGCAAGACGCTCCGGGTAATGTCTGTTTCGATTGGGAAATCGGAGACGCCGCTGCGGTTGTAAAAGCGCTTTCCGGAGCCGCCCACATCGTGAAAATCGACGTCGTCAATACCAGGCTCATTCCCAATGCGATGGAAACGAGAGCGGCGATCGGTGACTACGACAGCGGCAAGGACGAGTACACGCTTTACACGACCAGCCAGAACCCGCACGTCATACGCCTGCTGATGGGCGCGTACGTATTGCATATCCCCGAGCACAAACTGCGGGTCGTTGCCCCGGACGTGGGCGGCGGCTTCGGTTCGAAGATCTTTCACTATGCCGAAGAGGCGATCGTTACCTGGGCGTCCAAGAGAATGAACCGGCCGGTCAAGTGGACCGCGGACCGAAGCGAATCGTTCATGAGCGATGCGCACGGCAGGGACCATATAACGCATGCGGAACTGGCGCTGAACGAGGCCGGCGATTTTCTCGCGCTGAAGGTCAGCACCCGCGCAAACCTGGGCGCTTACCTGTCGACGTTCGGGCCGTCGATACCGACGTACCTGTACGGCACGCTGCTGGCCGGGACCTACAAGACACCGGCCATTCATTGCGAAGTCCGCGGCATGTTCACGCACAGCGTTCCGGTGGATGCCTATCGCGGCGCCGGCCGGCCGGAAGCAAGCTATTTGCTGGAGCGCCTGGTCGATCGTGCGGCACGCGAGCTGGGAATCGATCCGATCGAATTGCGGCGCCGAAACTTTATTTCGAAGGACAGTTTCCCTTACCAGACGCCGGTGGCGCTGGAATACGACAGCGGCGACTATGGTGCGTGCCTCGACAAAGCGCTGGAGCTTGCCGATTACAGCGGGTTCGAGCAACGGCGCGAGGAGTCGAAAACCAGGGCCAGGCTTCGCGGCATCGGTTTCTCGACCTATATCGAAGCCTGCGGCCTCGCTCCGTCCAATGTGGCCGGGCAGCTCGGTGCGCGCGCCGGCCTGTACGAGGCCGGAACGATCCGGGTCAATCCCACCGGTTCGGTCACTGTATTGACCGGGTCCCACAGTCACGGTCAGGGGCATGAAACGACCTTTGCCCAACTCGTGACCGAGGCGCTTGGCGTCGACATCGCCAATGTCGAAGTGGTGCACGGAGACACCGGCAAAATTCCCTTCGGCATGGGAACCTACGGTTCCCGGTCAATGGCTGTCGGCGGCATGGCACTGATCGCGGCGCTCGAGAAAATCAGAACGAAAGCGCGAAAAATCGCGGGGCATCTGCTCGAAGCGTCCGAGGAGGACGTCGAGTTCAAGGACGGGCGGCTGACTGTTGCCGGTACCGACCGCTCCGTCAGTTTCGGCGAAGTGGCGCTCTCGGCCTATGTACCGCACAACTATCCGCTGGACGTGCTCGAACCGGGACTTGAAGAGACGGCATTCTACGATCCGAAGAATTTCACTTATCCTTCCGGCTGTCATGTCTGCGAAGTCGAGGTCGATGCGGACACGGGTGTGGTCGAAGTCGTCAAGTTCGTGGCCGCCGACGATTTCGGCAGGATCATCAACCCGATGATCGTCGAAGGGCAGGTGCACGGCGGCGTGACCCAGGGCATCGGCCAGGCGCTCTATGAGCAGTGCATTTACGATCCCGAGTCCGGGCAGCTCCTGACCGGCTCCCTCATGGATTACTGCCTGCCGAGAGCCGATAACGTTCCCGATTTCGAGGTGACAACGAACACGACCTTGTGCGCGCATAACGCTCTTGGCGTCAAGGGATGCGGCGAAGCCGGCACGATCGGCGCGACACCGGCCGTCATCAATGCCGTCGTCGATGCGCTTTCGGAACTTCACGTGACCGACGTGCCGATTCCCGCAACGCCCGAACGTGTATGGAAAGCGATCCAGGCGGCCGCGGTTTGACCGCCAAGAACGTGTCTTGAGGGATTCTGCATGTACGAGTTCAATTATCACTCTCCGCGAACGGTCGACGAAGCGCGGAACATTTTGAACGGTAATGAAGACGCAAAGCTGCTGGCCGGCGGAATGACATTGTTGCCGACGATGAAACTGCGCCTGGCCCGGCCGTCGGACCTGGTCGATCTCGGGCGTATCGATGCGTTGCGCGGTATTTCCGTCGGCAAGTCCGCGCTCGAGATCGGGGCCATGGTCAGGCACGCCGACATCGCCGCGAGTGAGGACGTGCGTGCGGCGATTCCTGCACTTGCTGTGCTGGCAGGCAAGATCGGCGATCCGCAGGTGCGCAACCGCGGCACGCTGGGCGGTTCGGTCGCGAACAGCGATCCTGCTGCGGATTACCCGGCGGCCGTCCTCGCGTTCGCTGCGGTCATCAAAACCGATCGCCGGGAAATCCCGGCTGACGAATATTTCCTGGGGATGTTCGACACCGCGCTCGAGGCGGGCGAAATTCTGCAAGCGGTGCGATTTGCAATACCGAAACGTGCGGCATACGCCAAGTTTCCCAACCCCGCCTCGCGGTATGCCATCGTGGGCGTCATGGTGGCGGAAACCGATGCCGGCGTACGAGTCGCGGTCACCGGCGCCGGCCCCTCTGCATTTCGGGCGACGGCGTTCGAGGAGGCACTGGAGGCGGGTTTTTCAGTCGCCGCGCTGGATGGCGTGAAGGTCGACGCCGCCGATCTCAACAGCGACCTGCATGCCAGCCCCGAATACAGGGCACACCTGGTGCAGGTGATGGCGAAACGCGCGGTCGCCGCTGCAGGTGGCTGATTCGGCACGGCCAGGGCCCCTGCCGGAGGACATCCGCCAGGCAGAGGCACTGCTCTCGAGCGGCAACTACGTTGCCGGCCGCGAACTGGCGACCATCGTCTATCTCGCACTGCACATGGGCCGCCCGCTGTTGCTCGAGGGAGAAGCGGGCGTCGGCAAAACCGAGATTGCCAAAGTGCTGGCACACACACTGCAAAGGGACCTGATCCGCCTGCAGTGTTACGAAGGGCTCGATCTCGCAAGTGCCGCCTACGAATGGAACTACCCGCGGCAGATGGTGGCGATCCGGCTGGCGGAGGCCGGCGGTGAAAGCAGCAGCATCGGCGCCAGTCTGTATAGCCGGGAATATCTCATCGAGCGGCCGCTGCTCTCCGCGCTCGAAAATCACGAAGGTGGACCGCCGGTGTTGCTGATCGACGAGATCGATCGCGCCGACGAGCCTTTCGAAGCGTTCCTGCTCGAACTGTTATCGGATTTTCAGCTCAGTATCCCGGAGCTCGGAACCGTGAAAGCGAGCGAACCGCCGATCGTCGTCATTACATCGAACCGAACGCGTGAGGTGCATGACGCCTTGCGGCGCCGTTGCCTGTACCACTGGGTCGATTACCCCGATTTCGCAACGGAATCGCGGATTGTCGCTCTCAAGGCACCGCACATCGGCGGCGAACTGCGCCGCCAGCTCATTCTGTTCGTGCAAGAACTTCGCGACCGCGACCTGTTCAAGCGGCCCGGTGTCGCAGAGACGATCGATTGGGCGAATGCGCTGACACAACTGGATGTCGCGCTGCTGACACCCGACATCGTCACGGATACGCTCGGACTGTTGCTCAAATATCAGGACGACATTGCGAAAGTACGGGGCAGTGAGGCGGCACAAATCCTGGCGGAGATCCGGGCGGGAGGCTGACGCGTGCACGGAACCGGCAGGCACACTGCAGACCCGCGCGAGCCCGGCCGGCTCGCGGAAAACATGTTGCACTTTTGTCGCACGCTGCGAAGCGCCGGACTGCCGATCGGGCCGGGACGGGTGATCGATGCGCTGGTCGCAGCGGGTATGGCGGGATTGCAGGAACGCGACGAGCTCTACTGGGCGCTGCGCGCGGTGCTGGTCTCCGAGCCTGCTCATTTTCGATTGTTTGATCAGGCATTTCACCTGTATTTCCGCGATCCACGGTTGTTGGAGCGACTGATTGCGCGGCTGTTGCCCGAAACGGTGGCCGAACCGCAAGGTCCCGCCGCCGACGGACGGTTACCGGAACGCTTGTCGGATTCCGGAGATCTCGGGGAAGAGGAGAGCCGCATGGACGCCGACCGCTCATGGACGTGGTCGCGACGCGAGGTATTGCGCACGAAGGACTTCGAGCACATGACGCCCGTCGAATTGTCCGAGGCAAAAGAACTCCTGCGAATGAAAATCGTACCCATGAGAAACCTGGCAACGCGACGTTACGAGCCATACAGCTATGGCCATCGTTACGACTTGCGCCGATCGTTGCGGCTGATGACGCAGAACAATGGCCAACTCATCCAGCTGGCCAAAAAGCGCAGGTCTGAAAGGCCGCCGGCGCTGGTGCTGATCTGCGATATTTCCGGCTCGATGAGCCGTTATTCCAGGGTTTTTCTGCACTTCGCCCATGCGCTTCGCGCGCAGAACCCGGTTCTCCATGCCTTCGTTTTCGCAACCCGGCTCACCCCGATCAGTCGTCGACTGATCGACCGGGATTGCGATCAGGCACTGTCCCTCATTTCAGCCGATGTCGCGGACTGGGACGGCGGCACGCGAATTGCAGATTGCCTGGAACGCTTTAACGTCGACTGGAGCCGCCGGGTGCTGGCTCACAACGCCGTCGTCATATTGCTCTCCGACGGACTCGAACGGGATTCCGAATCGAACCTCGAATTCCAGATGCAGCGGCTCGCGCGTTCCAGCCGGCAGCTCATCTGGTTGAATCCGGTGCTGCGCTATGCCGGGTTCGAGCCTAAAGCCTCCGGCATTCGCAAGATGCTGCCCTATGTCGATCTGTTTCTGCCGGCCCACAACGTCGACAGTCTGAGCGCGTTGTGCAGCGTATTGCAGCGTCAGCCCGCATCGTCACGCCGGCAGCCGCGAGAGAAGTTCCGGATGGCTTCATGACGATCAAGGCATTGCTGGAGTCGTTCGCCGAATGGCGCGCGCGGGCCGAACCGCTGGTGCTCGCGAGCGTGTACGAAACCGCGGGCTCGACCTACAGCAAGGCGGGCGCGCGCATGCTGATCGCGGGGGGCGGCAGGTTCCAGGGCATGTTGTCGGGCGGTTGCCTCGAGGGCGACCTGGCGCTGCGGGCGGAGGCCGTGCTCGCATCAGGCACACCCGGGGCCGTCACCTACGACCTGGGCAGGAACGATGAGGGGTTGTGGGGCTTGGGCGTCGGCTGCGACGGACTGATGCGCATCTTCCTGCAACCGTTGTCGCAGGAACGGGACTACCAGCCGTTTACGGCAATGGCGAAGTTCCTGTCGGGGGACCGGCCGGGTATGGCCGCGACGGTGATCGAGTCGCTGCATCCGGTACTCGCACCCGGCGCAACGCTCGTCGGTATCGAAAGTGACTGGGCCGCCTTCGGTATTCCGGACGACTGCCGCGGGCAGTTCGAGCGGGCCGCGGCGCGGGCAGAACGCGATGGACGATCTGTCGCGCGGACCGTGGATATTGCCGGCCAGGACCTGCAAGTCCTGTTCGCGCGCCTCGTCCCGCCGCCTCGAATACTGGTGCTAGGCGCCGGGCTCGATGCAGAGCCGGTGGTCCGGTTTGCCGACGAACTCGGCTGGCGCGTGACCGTGCAGGACCATCGCCCTGCCTATATCGCGAACGGAAAGTTTGCGGGCGCGGAACTAATTTTGTGCGAACCGGCCGAGAGCGTTGCGGAACGGCTCCCGCTGGATCGATACGATGCCGTCATCGTGATGAGTCACCATCTGGACACGGACCGCAAATACCTGGCGCAACTCGCGGACTGTCGCATTCCTTACATCGGATTGCTGGGGCCGCCGAATCGGCGTGCGCGGCTGCTCGCGGAGCTGGGTCCGCAGGCGACAGGTCTCGCGCATCGGCTGCACGGCCCCGCGGGCTTCGATATCGGCGCGGACGGGCCCGCGTCGATCGCGCTGTCGATCGTCGCGGAAATGGTCGCCGAACGGAAGGGCAGCGCGTAATACGACGAGTGCACCGGCCGCTGCGTCAGGTTGCGCGAAGCGCCGTCCCGAACGCGCTCACCCGCGCAATGTCGCGAACCGTTATTGCAGGTCGAACGACAGCCGCACCGCGACGCGTTTCGTGACCGCCACCCCGTTTTCGACGGAGGGCTCGAAGCGCCACTGGGAAATCGCGTCGGTAGCGGTTTCGTTGAATACATCGCCGGGATTCGAATTCATGATGCCGACGTCGACGACGTTGCCGCGTTCGGTCACCGTGAAACTCACATCGACCCAGCCGGTAATGTTCCTGCGCTGGGCTGTCCGCGGATACTCAGGGACCACATAGTTGGTGCGTTTCAACGAACTGATCGGCACGAATTCACCGGGCTCCTGTTGCGGCTCGCTCGCGGACCCGGTGGCGAACGGTTCGGTACCGTTGCCTGCCGCGGGACTGTTTGCAGTCAACGCCGCACCCATGCCCTCTGTGCCGCCCGCGGAACCGGCGCCCGGTACCAGTGCCGCGCTACCTGCGCCGGATCCGCCAGCGCCGGCGAGCGCCGCTTTCGCGGCCTCGTTCTCGAGTTCGGCCTGCCGCTCTGCCTCGATCTGCGCCGCCTCCAGAGCTTCTGCCGAAGCGGCCAATTCGCTGCTCGCCGGGTCCAGTTCGCGTACATCCTCAAGCAGGCTCGCCGCTTCATCCAATTGACCGGCGGCGATGGCATCGCGCGCGCGCAGCACCAGCGTGCTCGCAACGATCGTCAGTCCCTGAAGCGCTGCCGTGTTGTTCGGGTCCGTGCTCAACGCGAGCTCATAGTAGTAGCGCGCGTTGTCGTTCGCCGGTTCGATGAGAGCATTCTCGCCCATGCGCTGGTTTGCGAGCGCCAGCACGTCGCCGACCCGCTGTGCGCTGCGTGCCGTCGCCAGTTCCTCCGCCAGCAGCAGGATCTGCGACTTGTCGTCACCGGCGAGCGCCTCTGCTGCCGCCAGGGCGGTTCCTGCGTCTTCGAAGCGGCCTTCGCGTATCGCGGCCCGCGTGCCGTCGAGTTGCGCGCGGAACTGAAGCTCGGTCACCTGCGCATCGAGGAACGGCAGGCGCGGATTGTCGGGATTCGCCATGCGAACCATGCGCAAAGCCGTCGCGGCGTCTTCCGTGCGCTGCTCGAGCAATGCGGTTTCCGCCAGCACAAGCGCCTGATTGATAACCTGTTCCAGTTCCTGCGCGATCACCGGTTCTGCGGGCGCCATCGTGCGCGCGGCCATGTAGAGCTGGATCGCGTTGCTTTCAGGCGGCGTGATGATCTCGCCTGAGTCTCGCGCGATGCGTGCTTCGTCCAGCAGTGCCTGGTACACCGGCGGCGGTGTCGCGGTGCTCGCCGCACCGGTCGCGGTCGCGTCAACCGTCGCTTCGTCGACTGCCTGTTCCGTCTGCGGGATGTCGGTCTCGACCACGGAAGGCGCGGGCTCCGCGGTGTCGACGGTGTCGGCCACGGGCGCCGTGCGAGTCGGAGTCCGGGGTGTCGTCGTTGAATTCGAGAGCCACCATGCGGCGCCGCCGACGACGATGACCGTCGCGGCCACTGCCGCCAGTATTTTTGGGTTGAGGTAGGCGGGTAGGGAAGTCCCGCTGCCGTCCGAACCTGCATCGGCGCTGCCGCCGAGCGATTTGCCGATGGTCGCAGCCAGCCCGGTCATCGTTGCGGTGAAGCGGCCGCTGTCGCGGAAGGTCGGTTCTGTCTTCCCGGCCTTGTCGGCCGCAGGCGTTGGCGGTTTGTGCTCGGGCGCTTTCGCAGGTGGCCTGGCACGCGGCGCGGCAGGCATCGGCGGCGCGGCGCGCGGCTTGTCCAGCGGTTTGGCCGCCGGTTTGACCGCCGGCTTGACGGCGGCTTCAGGCGGTGCGGCACCTTGAGCTTTTCGCTTGAACGCGGCGTCCGAGCCTTCCATGTGATGCTTGACGGACGCTTCGATGGCCAGCCGGGCCCGGCCGGGCGAAACCGGTTTCAAGAGGAAGCGATAGACATGACCGCGGTTGATGAGGTCCATCAGGAGTTCGCCGTCATCGCGACGGCCGGCAACAACCGCGACCAGGCGCGGTACTTTTGCGCGCAGGCGTTGCGTGATGGCTTCGATGTTGGAACCGACCATTGCCGCATCGGTGACCAGCACCCCGACCTTGTGATCGCCGACCAGCGTTTCCGCCTGGGCCGGGGTATTCGCGTAATGCACGTTGTGCAAGCCGCGGGCGGAATCCTTGATCGTCGCGAGGAACTCCTGGTCCTGCGTCAGAACCAGCACGTCGACGTTGCGACCGCCGGCGTGCGGTGAAATATGAACCTTGTGAGACCGGAGAACGGGCAGCGTACCCGTGCCGTCACTGATGATCGATGCCCCGTTTTCGGAGGTTTCCATCACGATGTGTTCGCCCGCCGGTTCGTCGACATTGGCGGCCTGGTCGTTGGCGGATTCCGAGATGGCCAGCAGTCGCACTTGTTTGGTGGCGGTATCGATCAGGTTGCGCAGCGCTTCGGGACTGATCGCACCGCGCACGATCTGGAACACCTCCTTGTCGCCGACCAGTGCTTCGAGTCCGTCGTCGCGGTCGCTGCCGGCCAGCAGGATGCCGATCGTATCGGGTGAACGCTTCTTCGCCTCGCGCAGCGCTTCGAGACCGCTCATGCCGGGCAGATCCTGCGCCGACACGATGACGTGAATCGGCGTTTCCCCGAGCGTGTTCAGGGCCTCGGTACCGCTCGTTGCCACGTGGACGGCATACCGCTCGCCGAATCCGGCGGAGAGGACGTCGAGGGTGCTCTGCTGGCTGTGCAGTAACAGGACCTGAGTTTTGAAGTGTTCCAGCGTCACGTCCGTCCTCCCTCGCGGTATGTCGAATGACGGTTCATAGCCTCGCGCCCCCGGAGTATATCCCTGCCGGAAACCCGGGGTGGCGAACGAGGCGTCAAAGTTGCCCGATTTGTGACGCACTGCACAGTCGGGTTGCAGAGCGCGTCACGTTTGCACGATCGTCGTTGCCAACGCGAAATGGCGGGTCTCATGCGGCGTCCCGGCCGCGCGAGCGTATTTCGTCGCTCAACTGGGAAATTGCCTCGTCCAGCGTCACGATCCTCTGTTGTTTCGAGCCGAGCCGGCGCACGGCGACGGTCTGTTCGTCGACTTCGCGCTGGCCGACGGCCATCAGTACCGGCACCTTGGCCACGCTGTGTTCGCGCACCTTGTACGAAATCTTTTCGTTACGGAGATCGGCGTCCGCATTGATGCCGGCGTCACGGAGCCTGTTGACGACGTTCAAAGCATAATCGTCGGCCTCCGACGTGATGGTCAGGACTTTTGCCTGCGTCGGTGCGAGCCACAGCGGCAGATGACCCGCGTGGTGCTCCAGCAGGATGCCGATGAAGCGCTCCAGGGAACCGAAAATCGCCCGGTGCAGCATGACTGGGGTATGCTTGCGGCCGTCTTCGCCGATGTAGGTTGCACCCAGTCTACCCGGCATATTCAGGTCAACCTGCAGCGTGCCGCACTGCCAGTCGCGCCCGATCGCGTCGCGCAGGACGAATTCCAGTTTCGGTCCGTAGAACGCGCCTTCGCCGGGGTTGTGGCTGTAGTCTAACCCGGTCGCCTGCAGCGCCTCGAGCAAGGCGGCCTCGGCCTCGTCCCAGACCTCGTCCGCGCCGACCCGCACTTCCGGGCGGTCGGCAAATTTGATACGAACATCGTCGAACCCGAGGTCGCTGTAGATGCTCAAGATCAGGTCGCAGGCCGCAATCGACTCCGCGGCGACCTGTTCGGAGGTGCAAAAAACGTGCGCGTCGTCCTGCGTGAAGGCCCTGACGCGCAGCATGCCGTGCAAGGCGCCCGACGGCTCGTAACGGTGCAATTTACCGAATTCCGCCAGCCGATACGGCAGCTCCCGGTAACTGGTGATGCCCTGCTTGAAAACCTGCACGTGGCCGGGGCAGTTCATCGGTTTGATGGCGTAACAGCGGCCGTCCTCCGTTTCGGTGGTGTACATATTTTCGCCGAACGACTCCCAGTGGCCCGACGCTTCCCACAGCGAACGGTCCATCAGTTCCGGTGTATTGATTTCCTGATAACCGGCTTCGTTCTGCCGTTGTCGCAGGTAGTTCACCAGCTTCTGGAACAGTTCCCAGCCTTTCGGATGCCAGAAGAGAGCGCCGGGCGCCTCTTCCTGGAAATGAAACAGGTCCATGGTCCGGCCGAGACGCCGGTGATCGCGTTTTTCGGCCTCCTCGAGTTGCGTAAGATACTGGCGCAACTGCTTTTCGGTGGCCCAGGCCGTGCCATAGATGCGCTGCAGCATCGCGTTCCGGGCATCGCCGCGCCAATAGGCGCCCGAAACGCGCGTGAGGTGAAATGCCTTGCCCAGCTTCCCGGTCGAGGGCAGATGCGGCCCGCGGCAGAGATCGATGAAATTCCCCTGGCGATACACGGTGAGCGTTTCGTTCGCGGGAATATCCTCGATGATCTGTGCCTTGTATTCCTCGCCCTGGCTGCGGAAGAATTCGATCGCCTGGTCGCGTTCCCAGACCTCGCGCTCGATCGGCTCGTCGCGGTCGACGATTTCCTTCATGCGCTCCTCGATGACCGCCAGGTCCTCGACAGTGAAGGGTTCTTCACGGGCAAAATCGTAGTAGAAGCCGTTTTCGATCGCCGGGCCGATGGTCACCTGGGTGTCCGGCCACAGTTCCTTGACGGCCTCGGCGAGCACGTGCGCGGCGTCGTGCCGCAACAGTTCGAGGCCGTCCGGTGAATCCCGGGTGATGATCTCGATACTGGCATCGCCGGCAACGGCGCGCGTCAGATCCCGCAACTCGCCGCCGACGCGGATCGCCAGGGCATCGCGGGCCATGCTCTTGCCAAGGCTGGCGGCAATTTCCGCTCCTGTGACTTCACCGTCGAAGTGACGGACCGATTCGTCGGGTAGTCGAATGTCTGGCATTTCCTGTTTCGCTGTCGCTTCTCGGACTCTGACGGCGCGCCATTGTACCCGAATCGTCAACGGTGCAGAGACCCGGACGCGAAAGCCGCGGCGGCGTTCATGTACAATTGCGCGCTATGGAGCAGAATTCAGCAATGAACCGTCCCGTTGCGTCCAATCGCTTTCCTCCCCGCCAGCACGACCACGACGATTGCGTCACGGCGGCACTCGTGGCCGCGGAACGCGTCTGCCGCGACAAGGGCTTGCGATTTACCGGATCGCGGCGGCTGGTGCTCGAGCTGGTATGGACCAGTCACCAGCCGGTCGGAGCGTACGAAATCCTGGACAGGCTCAATGCGCAGGGCAAGCGGGCGGCGCCACCGACGGTGTATCGCGCGCTGGAGTTCCTGATTGAAGCGGACCTGGTCCATCGCCTCGATTCGCTCAACGCTTTTGTCGGCTGCCCGGATCCCGGCAACTCGCATATCGGCCAGTTTCTGATTTGCCGGCAGTGCCGTTCGGTGGCCGAACTGGACGACGACGACATCAATGCGCTGGTGGGTCAAAAAGCAGCCGATCTCGGTTTTACGGCCGTGCGGCAAATGGTCGAAATTCAGGGTTTGTGCCAGGATTGCCGCGAGTTGTAGCCCGGCTGTCCCGATGAACGACCCGACACCCAAGGATTTCATCCGCCAGATCATCAGCGACGACATCGCGAGCGGCAAACACGGGGGCGCCGTGGTGACCCGCTTTCCGCCGGAGCCAAACGGCTACCTTCACGTGGGCCATGCGAAATCCATTTGCCTGAACTTCGGTGTTGCCGCTGAAAACGGCGGTCGCACCTATCTTCGCTTCGACGACACGAATCCGGGCAAGGAGAGCGAGGAGTACGTTAACGCGATCAAGAACGACGTCCGCTGGCTCGGGTTCGCATGGGGAGACCGGCTCACACACGCGTCGGATTATTTCGATCGCTTGTACGAGGCGGCGGAAAAACTGATCGAACTCGGCAGTGCCTATGTCGACAGCCTGAGCGCCGAGCAGATCCGGGAGTACCGGGGGACGTTGACGGAGCCGGGCCGCAACAGTCCCCATCGAGATCGCAGTGCGGCCGAAAACCTCGACCTGTTTCGCCGCATGCGGGACGGCGAGTTCGCCGATGGTGCACATGTATTGCGTGCCAGGATCGACATGCAGTCGCCGAACATCAACCTGCGCGATCCGACGCTCTACCGAATTCGACATGTGAGGCATCAACATACAGGTGACAAGTGGTGCATTTATCCGATGTACGATTTCGCACACGGCTTGTCTGACGCGTTCGAAGGGATTACACATTCGCTGTGCACCTTGGAATTCGAAGATCATCGGCCGTTGTATGACTGGTTCCTGGACCAGTTGAAGCCTCCGCACCGGCCGCGGCAGATCGAATTTTCCCGCCTCAACCTGGCGTTTGCCGTGACGAGCAAACGTAAGCTCAACACGCTGGTCCGGGATGGAATCGTGGATGGTTGGGACGACCCGCGCATGCCGACGCTCGCCGGCATGCGGCGTCGCGGCTATCCTCCCGCGGCGTTGCGCGATTTTTGCAAGCGGATCGGCGTGACCAAGAAAGAGAATCTGATCGAGATGGCGCTGCTGGAGAACTGTGTTCGCGAGTACCTCGATCACAATGCGCTCCGGCGCATGGCAGTGGCCCGGCCGCTCAAACTGGTGGTCACGAATTATCCTGAAGGCCGGACCGAGCAGATGACGGCGGCCAACCATCCGAACCGTCCGGAGCTCGGAGACCGGCAATTGCCGTTCAGCCGGGAGATTTTCATCGAACGCGACGACTTCATGGAGGACGCGCCGCGCAAGTTTTTTCGGCTGCGGCCGGGTGGCGAAGTGCGGTTGCGATACGCGTACATCATTCGCTGCGATGAAGTCGTAAAAAATGGGGCCGGCGAAGTCGTCGAATTGCACTGCAGTTACGATCCGGATACCCGAAGCGGGACCGGCAGCAGCGACCGCAAAGTGAAGGGCACCCTGCACTGGGTTTCGGCCCGGCACGCGCTGGCGGCCGAGACCCGACTCTACGATCGGTTGTTCACGGATCCCGACCCCGGCAGGGCGGAGGACGTGACCACGTACCTGAATCCCGCTTCGCTCGAGACTGTCACCGCCCGGGTCGAGCCGTCCCTCGGTGGCGCCACCCACGATTTCAGCTGCCAGTTCGAGAGGCTCGGCTATTTCTGCACCGACTCCATCGACCACCCGGCCGGTGTCCCGGTCTTCAACCGCATCGTCACCCTCCGCGACACCTGGAGCAAAATTGAAAAGCAAACCCCTTAATTCGACCCCTTACTTAACAACCCCTCAATTCGGCTCAGCTCAATTCGGAGCTCAATTCGGGACGGAGCTCAATTCGGGGCTCAATTCGGGGAGCTCAATTCGGGGCTCAATTCGGGACAGGCTCAATTCGGGACATGCATCAAACTTGGCTTAATTCGGCTTAGCTTAATTCGGAGCTTAATTCGGGACATCCATCAATCTTTGGGAGCCTTGCGGGTTTAATTCGGGGGCGGTTTAATTCGGTACACCCATCAATCCTTGGGGGCCTTTTTCGGGACACCCAATAGCTTAAACTTGCTGCGGATTATCCGATCGCATCGATGTACGAATGTGCCAAATCCAAGAAATCACCCTGACCGGCCGAGTCAGATCTGCCGAGTTGGCGGGCGGACTGAACCGGCGCAGGTTTGGCCGGAAGGGTTAAGGATGATTCGGGAGCGATCCAGGTCGAGCTGACACGACTCAAGCGATCACTCGACTTGGTTATGCGGATTCGAAGCCATTCTCGCTGCACCTTTGAGCCAACGTTGCCCCAGATGCTGCCTGTATCGCTCAAGTTCTTTAAGAGCCCCAACAGCGCGGTAGTACCACCTTCCGTAGTGTTTGATCTCTAATGCCCAATTGTCACGGCTCACGTTAAATCGTTGCATGACAGGTGGCATGGCGTCTGGAATGTATCCACGTTTGTCATCACGGATGATGCCTCCCGTCCAATTTACGAGTTCAAGGTAATCCTGATATTTCATGTCGATGGATTGGCTCTCTTTAGTAACGTTGTCCCTGAAGGGTACAAGGTGGCAATCGCGCCCCTCGAGCCGAGCCTTGATCGACGTGTGGTCTGATTCCGCAGCAGCTGTCGCGGCTCCGGCCCTGATGGGGTTCAAGTCTACGTAAGCCATGCACTTGAAAAGCGCGGTGTCATCGAGCAATGCCTGCGATTTGAACCGGCCTTCCCAGAAACGTCCACTGCAATCATCTTCCCTATTGGCCATGCGCGCCAACGGCTCGTTGATGCATCGCATGAACCAACTGATGCTGCAGAGACGCCGCCGCCATTTTTCTAAATCGTCACTATGATCGATGTGTTCCGCAACAGAAAAAACACTGCCCCAACGCGCGATCACCTCGTCATCGGACCACTTACGGGCACGATTTTCAGAAAGTCTTAAAACAACATGATAATGATTGCTCATCACGGCATAAGCCAGTAAGTCGATTCCGAATACGGAAGCGAGCAGAGAAAGCCGATTCTCAATCCAAAGCCGTCGATGCGAAAAATCCCTGCCTGTGTAGCGATCCTTACCGCAAAGGAACGCGCGCCTAACGCATCGAGTTGTGCAGTGATAATAGCGTGTGTGTTCCGGACTGATCAGTTGGCGTCTCGCGATAGTCATGCCAGGTTCCCTTCCGAATGTCGACGCATTAGATCGAACGAACGTATCTCAGGCGAGTTTCATTTCTGCCCGGTTTGACGGGTTAAATCATGAGTGTCCTTGATTGTGATGGTGGGTGTCCCGAAATAAGACCCGCCCGGAATTGGTGGGTGTCCCGAAATAAGACCCCGAAATAAGACCAGGTGGGTGTCCCGAAAATACCCCGAAAATACCCCGAAAATACCGGAATTGGTGGGTGTCCCGAAATAAGACCCCGCCGCCGAAAATACCGCCGAAAATAGCCGAAGATAAGAAGCAGAGCGGCATTGAAAAGGATCAGGACGAGTCGCGGACGACGATGGGGGCGCCGCGGTCGGAGCCGAGGCCATCGGCGGCGCTGCTTTCGGCACGAGCGATTTCGAGGACATCGAATGAATTGATCAGCGCGAGGTACTCGCCGGGTTGGACGCGGCCGTACGTGGCTTTCAACTCGAAGCGGTGGCCCGCGAGCTCGGCGACCGGTGCATTGAAGGGTTCGAGCAAAGTGCGGTCGATATTGCTGATCAGGTTGCCGAAAGCGTCGACGGTCACGATCACGCCGGCAACCCGGCCGGGTGCAACCTCCGGATCGTCCAGCCAGGGCGGAATCCATCGATCCGTGCGCACGCCCAGGTCGGAAGGCAGCAGGCGCCCCGCCGCAAATTCGGCCGCGACCGGCGCAAAGATATCGCGACCGTGAAACGTGAGGCTCGGCGCCGGTATACCGAGCGATCTTAGCAAATCAGATTGCAGACGATACACGGCGGCACCCGTTGCGGCATTGAGCATGGCAGCCAATAGTCCGTTGTCCGGCGCCATGAAGATATGACCGTCGAATTCGACCATGATGATTTCGCGTTCCGTGCCGACGCCGGGGTCGACGATTGCAACGTGCACGGTGCCCACCGGAAAATACCGATAGGACCGGCTGATCCAGAATCCCGCCTCGGGCGGCCAGTGCGCCGGAATGTCGTGTGCCAGATCGATAATGCAGGCGTCCCTGAAGCGCTGCAGAATGACGCCTTTCATCACCGCGGCAAACGGGCCTTTGTGACCGAAATCCGTCGTGATGGTAATGACACCGGACGGCTTTACGCGTGCCATGTGTTACCCATCCTGCCTTGACAATTCGAGATACCTGTCCAGATGATAGTCGGAGTTTCCGAAGAGTACCTCGATCGCCGAAAGGCGCTTGAAGTAATGGGCGATGTCCAGTTCCCAGGTCACTCCCATCCCGCCGTGAATCTGCACTGCTTCCTGAGCAACGAGGCGGCCGCCAGTACCGACCTGATACTTTAACGCGCTGATCGCCTGTTGTGCCTCGACGCCTCCGGACGCGGCCATCATGGTTGCCCGCAACAACAGTGACCGGGTCTGTTCGCAGATCATTAGCATGTCGACCATCCGGTGCTGCAATGCCTGAAAGCTGCCGATCGGCACGCCGAACTGGATGCGGCTCTTCGCATAGTCGACCGTCTTCTCATGCAAGGACTTGATGATGCCGACGGCTTCGGCCGAAACGGCGAGTGTAGCCGCATCGATCGTCGACTGTAACGCATCGAAACCCGCTCCGATGTCTCCGAGTACGCTCCCTGCATCGACCCGGACCTGTCGCAACCGGACTTCTGCCGCACGGTGCGCGTCGACGGTCCGATAGGGCCGCCGTTCGACACCGTCTGCATCACCGGCGACTGCAAAAAAGGTGATGCCCTGCCGATCCTGGCGGTCGCCGCTGGTGCGCGCAGGGATGAGTAGCAGTTCGGCACCACCACCATTCAAAACGAGTGTCTTGCTGCCGTTCAGGATAAATCCGTTGCTGTCGGCCTTCGCGCTCGTGGCGATATCGGCGACATCGAACCTGCCTTGCGGTTCGGCGAACGCGAGCGCCGCCTGCAGGTCGCCCACAATGACAGGCCGGAGCCAGCGCTCTTTTTGTACCGGGCTGGCCAGCCGCTGCAGCAGGCCACCGGCGAGCACGACCGTGGCAAGGTAGGGTTCGAGTACGAGTCCGCGGCCGAATTGTTCCATCATCAACGTCAGCTCGACGGGGCCCCCGTTGAAACCCCCGTCCGCTTCGTCGAACGGCACTGCGGTCCAACCGAGTTCGGCAAAGGTCTGCCACAGGTCGACACTGTAACCGTACTCGCTTGCAGCGATTTTCTGCCGCGTATCGAAACGGTAGTCGTTGTCGATAAACCGCGCGACGCTGTCAGCGAGCATCGATTGCTCTTCCGATATCGAAAAATCCATAGTGTTTGCTCGCAGGCAGACGACCTACAATCCGAGTACCTGTTTTGCGATTATGTTCTTCTGAATTTCATTTGAACCGCCGTAAATCGATGCTTTGCGGTTATTGAAATAACGCAAGGACGATTTCGTTTCCGCGCCGAAGCCGATGCGCAAATCCTCAGGAAAGTCGAGCCGGTATTGTTCGGGCACATACGGCAGCGCGTAATAACCGGCCGCCTCGAAGGACAACTCGTCGAGCGCCTGCTGTATCTCGGTGCCTTTTATTTTCAGAATTGACGATTCCGGACCCGGCGCTTTGCCAACGGCGACGGCTGCAAGCGTCCTGAGTTCCGTAAATTCAAGTGCTTTCAGGTCTATTTCGACGGCGGCAAGCTTGCGTAGAAAATTGCGATCCTCGTACAACGGACGTCGGCCGTGAACCGGCATCGCCGCCCTTTGCCGGAGGCGCTTCAAGCGGTATCTGGAGCGCGCGACTCCGGCGATATTGGTTCGCTCATGCTGCAAAAGAAGCTTGCCATAAGTCCAGCCTTTGCCTTCTTCGCCGATGAGATTCTCCGTTGGTACCTCGACGTCTTCGAGGTGAACCTCGTTGACCTCTCTGTCTCCTTCGATCGTGATGATCGGCTTCACGGTTACGCCCTGCGTGCTCATGTCGATCAGCAGGAAGCTGATACCTTCCTGCCGCCGCAGAACGTCCGTGCTGGTGCGCACCAGGCAGAATATCCAGTCGGCGAAATGTCCGAGGGTGGTCCATGTCTTGGTGCCGTTCACCACGTAATGATCGCCTCGGCGCTCGGCCCTTGTTTTGAGCGACGCGAGGTCCGACCCCGCGCCGGGCTCCGAATATCCCTGGCACCACCAGACGTTGCTTTCCAGGATATCGGGCAGGAACCGTTTTTTCTGGGCTTCGCTGCCGAACGTGTAAATAACGGGTGCCACCATCTTGACGCCAAACGGCACCATGTCCGGCGCATTCGCGGCCGCCAGTTCATTCGCGAAGATATATTTCTGTATGGGCGACCAGCCGGTGCCGCCATACTCGACCGGCCAGTTCACCGCGGCCCACCCCTCACCGAAAAGTATCTTCTGCCAGCGAACCATCTCCTCTTTGGACAGTGCGATCGCGTTGTTTTGTTTGTCTCGGATATCGGAGGGATATTTTTCCTGAAGAAACGTCCTGACCTCGTCACGGAACGCGAGTTCGTCAGTGGAAAAATCGACATTCATCGTCAAGCCCAGTGTCGTTGTTGCGCCGGCCGGCGAGCAAACCCGCTCCCGTGGGTCCAATGACAGGATACCATCGGAAGCGCGCGACCCGCCTGCCGCCAGCCGGAACGACCAGCGCGGTGACGAATTTCAATGGAACTTAAGTCGAAAAAACGACTCGCAACAATCAGATACGATGGCGCGCACCGCCGCCCGCAACAGACCGTTCGAGCACCGATGGCATACCTGTGCATATCCGAGCCGGCCGATTCATGCAAAAATATCCCTATGACCGCTTGTCCTGAACGTGAAGTATCTACACGCACCGAGAATTCGGCCGTGCTGGATACGCTTGGGCGGCCGCTCCGTGACTTGCGAATCTCACTGCTGGATCGCTGCAATTTTCGCTGCCCGTATTGCATGCCGGAGGCGGAGTTCAATGCGGATTATCAATTTCTGCGCAAGCGGGAACGGCTCAGTCACGAAGAAATCCTGGCGATTGCGAAAGTTGCGGTCGGGCTCGGCGTCACCAAGTTACGCCTGACGGGCGGTGAACCGCTGCTCGACAGGAACGTACCGGAGCTCGTACGCGGTCTTGCCCGATTGCAGGGCGTCGACGACCTGGCGCTCACGACCAACGGCACCTTGCTGGCGCCGCTGGCCGGCGCGCTGGCCGATGCAGGTCTGCACCGCGTCACCGTCAGCCTCGACTCCCTGGACGAGGACATTTTCAGGCAGATGAGCGGTCAGCGCGGCGATTTGTCGAAAGTGCTGCAAGGCATCGAGGCGGCGGAACGTGCCGGCCTCGCACCCGTCAAGATCAACACGGTCGTGCAACGAGGTGTCAACGATCATACCGTGCTCGATCTGCTCGCGCGTTTTCGCGGCACCGGAAACATCGTGCGGCTGATCGAATTCATGGATGTCGGCAACCGCAACGGCTGGCGCATGGACCAGGTCGTACCCTCACGCGAACTCCTGCAAAAAATAGCAGCGCGCTGGCCGCTTCGCGCGATCGGCCGCAGTTATCCGGGCGAAGTCGCGAACCGCTACGAATACGAGGACGGGCAGGGCGAAATCGGTTTCATTTCTTCGGTCACCAAGCCGTTTTGCGGCGCCTGCAGCCGGGCACGCCTGTCCGCGGACGGCATTCTTTATACCTGCCTGTTCGCGACGGCCGGTACGAATCTCAAGGAACCATTGCGGTCCGGCGCCAGCGAGGCGGAGCTCGCGGAAATCCTCATGAAGGTATGGTTGCAGCGAACCGACCGTTACAGCGAATTGCGGCAACCCGAAGCAGCGGAAACGCATGTGCTGAAGAAGGTCGAAATGTACCGGATCGGGGGCTGACATGAACAAGCTGAGCCATATCGACAGCGACAATCAGCCGATGATGGTGGACGTGAGCCGCAAGACGGCGACCGACCGCGAAGCGCATGCCCGCGCGGTTGTACAGTTTCCGCCGTCGCTTGCGCTGCGTTTTGCAGAAGGCGATATCCGGACCGCCAAAGGACCGGTCTTCGCCACGGCCATCGTTGCTGGAATCATGGCAGCCAAGAAAACCGCTGAGCTGATTCCGTTCTGCCACCCGATCGGCCTGGATGATTGCCGCATCACCATCGAACTCGACGAGCGTCATCGTGCGATCGTCGACTGCCTGTGTAAGGTCCACCATCGCACCGGTGTGGAGATGGAGGCATTGACCGGTGCCAGTATCGCGGCACTGACGATCTACGATATGTGCAAGGCGCTGTCGCATGAAATCACCATCGCCGAAACACGGCTGATTTCGAAAACCGGCGGCAAAGAGGACTATCGGCGTGTCGGCGGATGATCAAATCCAGGGGCTCGTTCTGGCCGGTGGACAGAGCCGGCGCATGGGCAGAGACAAGGCCTTGCTCGAACGCGGAGGCCGAACGCAACTCGACTACTCGGTCGAGCTCTTACGGCGTCATGTCGAACGCGTTTTTGTTTCGCTGCGACCGGATCAGACGGATGATGCGGAGCGGGGGCGCTTCGAACAAATTGCGGATCGGTATTCCGACATCGGTCCGGTGGCGGGCATCCTCTCGGCAATGGACGCATTCCCTGACGTGAGCTGGCTCGTGCTGGCGTGCGACCTGCCGAATGTCGACGACCGGACGATCGAATTTCTGTTACGGGAACGCTCGGCCAGCCAGCCGTTTACTGCTTACAGCAGCCACTACGATGACTTGCCCGAGCCCCTGTGCGCGATCTACCGGCCCGAGGCACGCACCGTCATTGACGGTTTTGTCGCGCAGGGCATCATCTGTCCCCGCAAGATCCTGATCCGTTCCGACACCCGCTTGCTGCAGCTGCCGGACCCGTCGGCACTGGACAATGTGAATACGCCCGAAGACCTGGCGCGGGCCGGCATGATGGCAGCGTCATGACCCGGACGATTACTGTGCGTTATTTCGCCAGCTTCCGCGAACACGCCGGGCTGGACGAGGAAACCGTATCGCTGGCGGCCAGGACGGCCCGCGACGTGTTCGAATTGCTGCGGAATCGCCACGGGTCGGCGGAGCCTCTCGGACATTGCAAGGTCGCGATCAACGACGAACTGGCTGACTGGAATGCGACGGTGAAAGACGGCGATACCGTGTTGCTGTTTCCCCCGGTCGCAGGCGGTTGAGATGCTCGAGATGACGCGTGCGGCGATTCGCCCTGACGAGTTGCGGCATCGACTGGCAGACCCCGCCGCCGGCGCCTATGCGGCCTTCGAAGGATGGATTCGCAACGAAAATGAAGGGCACGCGGTCGTGCGCCTCGAATATGAAGCGTACGAACCACTGGCCGTGAAAGAAGGCGCCCGAATCATTGCCGAAGCAAAGTCGCGGTTTCACGTAGGAAATGCACTTTGCGTACATCGTACCGGCCTGCTCGAGATCGGCGACTGCGCGGTCTGGGTCGGCGTATCGTCACCGCATCGCGACGAAGCGTTTGCGGCCTGCCGATACATCATCGACGAAGTCAAAATACGCTTGCCGATCTGGAAAAAGGAGCATTACGCCGACGGCCATTCCGGTTGGGTGAATTGCGAACGTTGCGTGGCTCACGGCAGCGCAGTTACGGCAGCCTGATCCAATCCTCCGGCCGGTCAACGTCGATTGCCGCCGGCTCGAACGGGACTGTCTTGAGTGTCGTGCCTCCATCCGTCAGGATCGCACGCGCGCCCCGGTCACCTCGCAAGGCCGTCAGTTCTCCGAAGTAGCGCGCCGGTAGCAAGACCGGCGGCCCCACCGTTCCCGCGAATGCCGTGGCGACGGCGGCATCCGGACTGCCGGTCCAGTCACTGACCAGCGACTCCAGGTGCGCGGTCGTGACCAGTGGCTGGTCGGCCAGTAACAGCAATATGGCGTCTGCCGCATGATGCACGGTGCGGACTCCGCCAGCAATGGAACTCGCCATCCCCGAGGGATAATCGGAGTTGTGAACGAAAAAGCCCCGAAGCGGCTTGCAGGCATCGAGCACCGCGAGCCGCTCATGGCCCGTCACCAATACACTGCACTCGCCGCAGACTGCTTCCGCAAGATCGACCGCGCGGCGTACGAGCGGCGCTCCGTGGTATTCCTGCAGTTGCTTGGTTGCCCCGAAACGTCTGCTTGAGCCTGCCGCCAGGACGATGGCGAAGATGCTGGGTTGTGGCATGGAGACTCTCTTCCCTGTGCAGCGGCTAATCGACCGCACTGCAGAAACCTGCCGGAAAACTTGCCCTGCCGTCGGGTTCTGTGTATCTCTTGTACGGATCTCTGCACGGCAAATCAAGGAAGCAGCATTGCACGTCATAAAATCGATCGAGGATGCAAAAGCGCTCGAAGGCATAGAAGTCGGCTTGTCCGACTGGATCATCGTCGATCAGAACCGGATCAATCAGTTTGCGGAAGCAACCGGCGACTACCAGTGGATTCATGTCGACACCGAACGCGCCCAGCGGGAATTGCCGGGCGGCAGGACCATCGCGCACGGATACCTCACGTTGGCCTTGATCCCGGCGCTGACAGGACAGTTCGTGCGCGTCGAAAACCTTGCCCGTGCTTTGAACTTCGGCTGCAACAAGGTGCGTTTTTATACCATGGTGCCGGTCGGCAGCCGGGTGCGCGGACGCGCGGTCGTCAAACAGGCGAGACAACGGGCCGGCGCGCTGCACCTGGTGTCGGAAGTCACCATCGAGGTCGAGGGCGAGCGTAAGCCGGCCTGCGTCGCGGAAACGCTCGGAATGTATTTCTTCAACGGGAAGGAATCCTGACCGGAGCCGGCGAATCGAAACACTTGCAGTCGATCCTCATTGTTCTGTTAAATTGCGTCACGTTTCAACAAGCGGCCATGTACAGGGGACAACCATGCGCGGACTGATGATGGATATGCCATTGTTGATATCGTCGATCGCGCGCCACGCCGAGCGCAATTACGGCAACCGCGAAATCGTCTCCGTAACCCACGACAACCCGCTGCATCGGTACACCTATGCCGACTGCATCCGCCGTTCGCGCCAACTGGCCAATGCGCTCGATCGGAAGGGACTGTCCCGCGGAGACCGCATCGCGACCCTGGCATGGAACGATTATCGGCATCTCGAGGCGTATTACGGCATCGGCGGCGCCGGGTACGTCTGCCACACGATCAATCCGCGGCTGTTTGCCGAACAGATCGTGTACATCATCAACCATGCAGAGGATCGCTGGTTGTTGACGGATCCGATGTTCGTGCCGCTGCTGGAAAAGATCGGATCGAAATTGCCGCACATCGAAGGTTACGTCGTCCTTTGCGACGACCAACACCTTCCGGACACCGGGCTAAAAAATGCTATTTCCTACGAAGCGCTGATCGGCAGCGCAAGCGACCGCTACGAGTGGCCGGAACTGGATGAACACGATGCCGTCGGCCTCTGTTATACATCGGGCACGACCGGCGATCCGAAAGGCGTCCTGTACAGCCACCGTTCGACCCTCCTGCATGCCTATGCCGGCGTCGCGCCGGACGTGTTGAACCTTTCGAACCGGGATTGCATTTTGCCGGTCGTACCGCTGTTTCACGTCAACGCCTGGGGTATTCCCTATTCCGCCCCGATGGTCGGGGCAAAACTCGTGTTGCCCGGCTGCAAGATGGGTGACGGTGAAGCGCTGTACGCGCTGCTGGAGTCGGAGGACGTCACGCTCGCGCTGGGCGTGCCGACCGTCTGGTCCGCCCTGCTGCAATACTGTGCCAAATCGGGAAAACGCCTGAACAAACTCAAGCGGACCTGCATTGGCGGCGCGGCCGTGCCGGAATCGATGATCCGCGAGTTCCGCGACGCGCACGACGTCGTCGTGCGGCAGGGCTGGGGTATGACGGAGATGAGCCCGCTCGGCACCTGCAACACCCTGAAAGCCGGCATGGAGTCTTTTTCGCCGGATGAAATCGTGCAGCTCATGACCAAAGCGGGACGGGCGATCTTCGGCGTGCAACTCAAAGTCGTCGATGACAACGGCCTCGAATTGCCCTGGGACGGCAAGGCCGCGGGCGCGCTCTACGTGCGCGGGCCATGGATCTGCAGCGACTATTTTCGCCTGGAGGGTACGAGCGAATCGCACAAGGACGGCTGGTTCGACACCGGCGACGTTGCGTGCATCGATCCGGAAGGCTATGTACAGATCACCGACCGGACCAAAGACGTCATCAAGTCCGGCGGCGAATGGATCAGTTCGATTGCACTCGAGAATACGGCCGTCGGACATCCCGCCGTCCGGGAGGCGGCGGTCATCGGCGTCGCGCACGACAAGTGGCTGGAACGGCCGCTGTTGATCGTGGTCAAGGCGGAAGGCAGCGAGCCTTCGAAGGAAGAACTGCTCGCCTGGTTCGACGGCAAGGTTGCGACCTGGTGGGTGCCGGATGACGTCGTGTTCGTCGATGACATTCCACACACCGCGACCGGAAAGATCAAAAAAACAGAGCTGCGCAGGCAGTTCGCCGGCTACCGCCTGCCGCCGCCCGGCGTGAGCGTCAGCAATGGCTGAGTCCCAG
>JBOHZD010000360.1:0-8439 GCA_050738315.1 Woeseiaceae bacterium | reverse complement strand
GCGAGATGCACGCGGGCGTCCTCCACCGCGCCGAGGTGCGAGATCGTCCGCGCCAGTTCGGACTCCAGCGCATGCTGGTAGCGGGCGCTTTCCATGAACTGGCTGACGCCGAAGCTGGATTGGCCCTGCAGCATTTCCATGCCGCCCGACGTACCCTGCGGCAAGCCCTGGGAGGCAAATTCCAGCCTCGCGTCATGCAGCCGGGCTGCGGGCACCGACACGCTGCCCGTGTCCTTGCTCAACCTGAAGTCGATGTCCGCGGCACGCAGCGCCTCGGCCACTTGCGCGGTATCGTTGCCTTCGAGCTCGCTGTACAGCTCCGTGTAGGCCGGTGTCTGCGACCACAGCACCACTGCGAAGCCGCCTGCCACGCTCGCGGCAACGCCGATCAGCAGCAGAACCTGGCGTACGGCGGGAATCCGCAATACTCCTCCCAGACTGAGTTGCCGCGCGGGCGTCGCCGTGCCGTCGATGATAGAAGTCTTGTCCATTATGTACGCTTATGTCCTTGAATCAGGCGGCTCACACCGGCATGTTCATGATTTCCTGATACGCCGTAATCAGTTTGTTGCGAACTTCGGTCATCGCACGAAATGTGAGATCAGCTTTCTGCGCGGCCACCATCACCTCGACCAGGTTTGCGTCATTGGCACCGTTCTCGAACCCGGTCTTCAATACCGCTGCCTGTTGTTGCGTGGCGCTAACCGCGCTGATCGACTGTTTCAACAAATCGCCGAAACCGGCGCCGTTCGCTTGCGCGGATCCGGTTTCCACCTTGCCCTGCAGCTCGGCGTTCAGGGACCGTATCTGGCTCAGTAGTTGTTCCGGGTTTATTGGATTCATCTGGATAGTCCTGGTGCAGAGTCGGGTGTCAGGTCGCCGGTGCCTGCGACGGGTTGATTCCTTCGTCGCGCATGCGAGCCAGTTTGTAACGCAGGGTGCGCGGACTGATGCCGAGCTTTGCCGCCACCGCGGCGCGGTCGCCGCCAGCGGCGCGCAAGGCATCGATGATCAGGCGGTACTCGCGCTGCCTGAGATTGTCCTGCAGCGGTTGGTCGGACGGCGCCGGGGCGCTGGCACTCGAATCTTCGAATACGAGGTGATCGGCGGTGACCGTCTTGCCCTGCAGAAGTATCAGCGTGCGCTGAACCAGGTTCTCGAGTTCGCGCACGTTGCCGGGCCAGGCGTGGCCGAGCAGCTTGGCGGCGGCGCAATCGGACAGCACCGGCAAACCGGCGAGATTCTCCGCATGCTTCGCGATGGCCTGGTTCGCCAGCGGCACGATGTCTCCCTTGCGGTCGCGAAGTGCCGGAATATGCAACGGGAAAACATTGAGCCGGTAGTAAAGATCTTCGCGAAACTTGCCATCACGCACATACTGTCGCAGATCGCGGTTGGTGGTCGCGAGCACTCGTACATCGAGCGGGATCGTGCGGCTGCCGCCGATACGCTCCACTTCGCGTTCCTGCAGCACGCGCAACAGTTTCGCCTGCAGACTCAATTCCATTTCGGACACTTCATCGAGCAGCAGTGTGCCGCCATTTGCTTGCTCGAACTTGCCTGCGTGCGCGGCGGCGGCGCCGGTGAACGCGCCCTTTTCATGGCCGAACAACACTGCCTCGAGCATGTTCTCCGGGATTGCCGCGCAATTGATGGCGACAAACGGCTCGGTGCGTCGCTTCGAGCAGCGATGCAGGTAACGCGCGATGACTTCTTTGCCGCTGCCGCTTTCCCCGCTGATCATGACGGTCGCGGTACTCGCAGCCACGCGCTCGGCAACCCGCAGCAATTCGGCGCTTGCGGGGTCGACGGCGACGGGACGACCTCTGTCGGCGGGCGATTTCAAATAGCGCTCGACCAGTTCGAGCAGCGCCGTGGCGGCGAAGGGTTTGACCAGGTAGTCCGTCGCGCCGTCGCGCATTGCGTCCACGGCGTTTTCGATCGTCCCGTAGGCCGTCATCAGGACGGCCGGCAAGGCGGGATGCCGCCGGCGGATTTCCGACAGGAGTTCCCGACCGTTCATGGGCGACATCTGTATGTCGCTGACCACGAGGCCGATCGGTTCACGATCGAGGATCGACAACGCGGCACTGCCGCTGTCCGCTGCAAATACCGGGTAGTCGCCGTCCCCCAAAGTCTCCTTGAGCGCGCCGCGCAGATTCGCGTCGTCTTCGACGATCAACACGCCGGGACTAGACATGACCGCCTCCTCCGGGCCGATTGCCCTCGACCCGCGGTGCGGGAATGCAGATTGCGAACACGGTGCCCAGGGCATTGCTGTGGAAAAGGACCTGGCCATCGTGTGCTTCCGCGACGGAGCGCACGACCGCGAGCCCGAGACCGGTGCCTTGCGGTCGCGTCGTAAAAAACGGCTCGAACAATCGTGCGCGCGTTTCAGCGGCGATACCGCGCCCGTTGTCGCTCACGGTCAGGCAGACCTGGTCGTTGCAGAGGCACCCCGCCAGTTCGATGTGACCGGGATCGCGGCAAGCCTGTACGCCATTGTCGACCAGATTCAACAACGCGCCTTTCAAGGCATCGCGATTGCCGGTTATGGCCAACCGGGGCACGGCGATCTCGGTCGTCAGGCGGAACGTTGCGGGTAACCGCGGCGCGATTTCTTCTTCGACTGCCTTGAACAATTCCGCGACGACAACAGTCTCTCCCGAACGTTTTGCGCCCGCGGAGTAGCGCAACATGTCATCCACCATTCCGGCCATGTCCTGGAGACGGCCTACGATTTTGCGGGCGACAGAATCCTCGCCGCCGGTGTCCATGTCCTCGAGTCTGCACGCATAGAGAAGAGCGGTGGTCAGTGGCGTGCGAATCTGGTGTGCGAGCCGGGCCGTCATCTCACCCATGGACGACAGGCGATCATGGCGATGCAGGAGATCCGCCATGCGACGGGTTTCAGTCACGTCGCTCAACAACAGGATTTCGCCAGGTTCATTTTCCAGCGCGCGGCGCGCGAGACTCAAACAGCGGCCGTCGCGCAACTTCAATTCTCCTTCCGCGCTGGCGCCCGGGGAGAACTCCCGCCGCACGATATCCGACCAGGGACAGCCGAGTAACGGCCGGTTCAACCATTCCATGGCTTTGGCGTTGTGCTCCCGCACGATACCGGCGCCATCGATCACGAGCACGGCACCCGGGAGCACTTCGAGCATCCTCGACAGGCGGTCACCGAGGCGTTCCTTGTCGAGCAGTTCCCGGTGTCGCGCGGACTGCGCTGCCTGCAGCTGCCTGCTTAAACTTCCTACTGTCGTCTGCAGCGCCCGGTATTCCGCCTCCAGCATGCCCGCCTGGCGATTGAATGCGTTGAATGCGGTTGCCAGCGCTTGCGTGTTGATTGCAGTTGCGGCCAAATCCTTCTCCGTCGGACCGATTCCCGTCCGGAGACAACAAAGCAAGTTGCGTGCCAGATCGGAAATCGGCTTTGAGTCAAAGGCTTACGCGAAGGGCGGGTGCAAAGCGTCAAAATGTCGACGCGACCGGCGTGGTTTCAGACGGGGCGTTGGGGCGTGCCCGGAGCCCCGCTATCGGCGTCAGGCCAGGGCGTACTTGCCGAGTTTCTCGACCAGGGTCGTGCGCCGCATCTTCAGGAGGCGCGCCGCTTGCGCCACCACCCCGCCCGCGTCCTTCATGGCCAGGCGAATGAGGTCCCTTTCGACCTGCTGCAGATGCGATTTCAGGTCGGACGCGCCGTCGGGCAGCAACGCGCTCGCTGACTGCGAACCTTCGACAGCAGGGTCCGCCGAATTCGCGGGCGCGGCCTCGCGGTATTTTTGCGGCAGGTCCCGAAGGCCGATTTCGCCGGAGGGAAACAGGATTGCCAGTCGTTCCACGAGATTGCTCAGTTCGCGGATGTTGCCGGGCCATGGGTAATTGGCGAGCGCCGCGAGGGCTTCCGGCGTAACTCGCAGCCGGCTGTTGCCGTTTGCCTGGTGCTGGATCAGCAGCTCATCGAGCAGCTGCGGCAGATCGCTGCGGCGCTTTTTCAATGGCGGCAATTCGATCGGAAATACGTTCAGCCGATAGTAAAGATCTTCGCGAAATTCCCCGTTCTTCACCGCCGTCGGCAGATCGCGATGCGTCGCCGCGACGATGCGGACGTTGCATGTTATGGAGCGGTTGCTGCCGACCCGCTCGAAGCATCGTTGTTGCAACACACGTAACAGCTTGACCTGCATCGGCAGACTCATGTCGCCGATCTCGTCCAGGAACAGCGTGCCGCCTTCGGCCAGTTCGAAGCGGCCGGTGCGCGCACTGATCGCACCCGAGAACGCACCTTTCTCATGCCCGAAAAGCTCGCTTTCCAGCAGATCCGGCGGTATGGCGCCGCAATTGACGGGCACGAAGGGCCGGTCGCAGCGATCCGACAGCTCGTGGATCGTGCGCGCGACCAGCTCCTTGCCGGTGCCGGATTCGCCGGTGACAAGCACGTTGGTATCGAAATCGGCCACCTGCTCGATCAGCCGGCGTACGGCGCGCACCGATCTGGAATTGCCGGTCAGGCGCAGCCGTCGTTCCCGGCCCTGATAGCGCTCCGCGCGCCGCAGCAATTGCAACAATTGCGCACGCCTGACCGGCAGGTCGAGGTACCAGGTACGACGGGCTGCGAGCAAATCGTCAAACCTGTCCGTCGCATGGTCCGGTGACATCACGATCACCGGAAGATGCGGTCGGTCGCGCAGCAATTTGTGCAAGCTGCGGCTCCCCGGTCCGCGCGCAAGCTCCCCTAAGAGCACGGCAATCCCGGTCGCGGAGTGGAGCGGCATATTACCGTCGCTGTCGGCGACGAGCGGCTCGTAATTCAGAAATCGAAGGCGATGACTCAGACACTCGGCGCGCGCGGGATCGGCATCGATGACCAGCACGCTGGCGCGATTCGTTTCATTGCCCAACATCCCCAAAGCCGTGCCCCGATTTATTAGCAATCATTGTGTATTTCGAGCTGTCGTAGGATAGCGACAGCGTGCGCGATGTTTCGTGAGCACCGTCACACAACATGCACAGGGGTCGGCTGGGGGTCAGCGGTTGGAGCGATAGCTTGCCGCGGCCTGGCGGCCGCGTTTGAGTTTTGCGAGTTCCTGCGCGCACTGTGACTTTGCCGCCTGCGCCAGGATCTGCAGACGTTCCGTGCATCGACTTGCGGCAAGCAGTGCTTGTTTGCATTCCGCCGCGGGCAGTTCTGCGAGCAGAGCGTCCCGGTCTTTCACCGCGTCGGCGATCTGCTGCCATTCGCCATCGGCAGCGAGTTGCTCCAGGCGTCGATGCAACGCCGCGATCTGCTCGCCGTGACTCGGACCCGCTGTCATGCAGCAGGCACTTTGCCGACCCGTACTTCAGGCGAATCGCCGATGGCGTCCCAGGCTTCCTTGAGCTCCCGCATCAATCCCGCCACCTCGTCCAGTATCGCCGGATCGTTGCGCAGGTTGGCTTCGAGCAGCCGGCGCGACATGTAATCGTAAAGTGCGTCGAAATTGCCGCACAAACGCGCGTCGGCCTTGTGGTTGAGACTGGCCCTGAGACCACCGACGATACCGATTGCATCGCCGATGTGGCGACCTTTTTCGCTCACCGCATCGAGCTCCATGTGGCCGCGCGCAATGGCAATCTTCGTCAGCACCCGTTCCATCATGAGCTGAATCAAGCGGTGCGGGCTTGCCGCCTCGACCGCGTAGCGCGTGTTCATTTGCTGGTACTCGTGCGTGCTGTTGGTATTCATCATATTCGAGTCTCCTGACACGCCGCCGTCAGTCACGATCCCGGGAGTCGCCCACGGTGGGCAGGTTGGCCAGTTGCTGGGTCAGATAATTGCTGGTCGCGGACAATTGGCCCAACAGCGCGTCCAGCGCATTGAATTGCCTGAACAAGCGGGCCTCGAGGGCCACCAGCCGGTCGTTCAGCTTCTCGCGTTGTTCACCGTAGCTGTCGATGCGCGCGTTCAGCCCGGAGGTACGCGTCTCGAGCGCGCCATCCGTGTCCAGAAAACCATTGGCGACGTCGAACATGCGCGTGGCAAAACCGTCGGTCGGATTTGCAAACAGCTGCCCGAGTCTCTGGAAATCGGTGGAGAGTGCCGCGGACAACTTTGCATCGTCAACGGACAGCTTGCCGTCGACCTCCGTTTCTATACCGATATCGCTCAACATGCTGAAAGGCAAATCCACCGATTCGACTGCCGCACTCAGTTCGCGACGAATCTTCGACTGGACACCGCGCACCGTGGCGTCGCCGAGCAGCGGTCCCGCGAGTTCCGAGGTGGGATCATAGGCCGTCAACGAGTCGATCGTTTCGGTCAGGTGATTCCAGGCGTCGACGAATTCGGTAATGGTCTGACGAACGGCGTCCTCGTCATTGTCGACGTGGAGATCGATGGCTGCGCCCGCAGACGCCTGTAACAGATCGAGCGTAATCCCGTCGATCGCGCCGCTGATCGTGTTGCTGCTACTCAGCACCTCGAAGCCGTCGATGAAGATCTGCGCATCCCGGGCCGCCGCGGCTTCCGTCAAAGCATTCAAGCCGTTCGAGGGATCGTAGGTCAGCGTGCTCAAACCTCCGTCGCCTCCTGCCTGCGTGACGGTCATCGCCTGATCGCTGCCGGTATCTTCCGCCGTCAGGATCAGGTAACTGCCCGCCTCGGCATTCACAATCGTCGCCGCGACACCGGCGTTGTCGCCTGCATTGTTGATCGCATCGCGTATGCCTGCGAGCGAGTTGTTTTCCGCGGTGATCTCGACTTCGAACGAGCCGGCGCCGACGGCAATCGTCAGGGTGCCGGTGCCGACCACGGTGTCCGCGGTCGCGAATGCGCCTGATGTCAGTTTCTGTGCCTGCGCGAGCTGTGCCACTTCCACCGAGTAGCGCGCCGGTACGGCCGATGAATCGGCCGACACCGTGAAAATCTCTTCGTCGGCGGAGACGGCTTTCCGGGTCAGGAAGCTCTGCAGGTCCTGCATGATTTCGAGTTTGTCGCGGAATTCCGCGAGCGCCGACTGCAGGCTGCCGAATGCGGACAGTTGCGCCTGCGTGCGTGCTTCCTGCCGTGCGATGCGCGCTTCCACCGGCTGACCTTCCGCCGCGACGAGCTGCTGCACGATCCCGGCGATGTCCAGTCCGGAGCCGATTCCTGAAGAGATTACGCTGGGCATTGTTCCATTCCGAGCCTGTGGAGAGCCACCTGTCTGCGGGTGACCGGACGCCTCTGGCCAAACACTCTACAAGTTCCGTGCCAGAAACCGGCGTGTCGCTGCTTCGGCACGGCTCAGACCCGGTCGTCGAAGAGCCGGAGGTCAAAGTTCCGGTTTGCCGCCAGGAAGGGCGAGAGTTTTTCCCGCGGAATCCGGCGAATCATCTCGCCGGTCTCCCGGTCGAGGACCTGGATAGCGGCCTGCCCGCCGTCGAGATCGACTTCGAAATGCAGGGCCCGGCCGATCATCCGGCTTCTCTTTTCGAGTTCATGAGCCACCCGCTCGAGGTCGCGTCCGTCATCAGCCGGCAAATCCTTGCCCCTGCCGGGTGCGACCTTGCCGCGATCTGCCGCCGGCTCGCGGCCCGGGCTGGCGACCGCGGTCGTCAACGGGGCTGTATGAAAAGTTCCGGTCGCTGTCAAAGTATTCACAATCGTCTTCCTTGAAACCGGCCCGGGCGACTTCCCTGTCGCCCGGTCGGGGATTACTGCTTACCGCTTATTGCAGCAGGCTCAGGGCGAGCTGCGGCTGGGCGTTGGCCTGGGAGAGCACCGAGACGCCGGCCTGTTGCAGCACCTGGGCCTTGGTGAGCGCCGCTGTCTCCGCCGCGAAGTCCGCGTCCTGAATGCGGCCGCGCGAGGCAGCCAGGTTCTCGCTGACCGTTTGCAGGTTGACGATGGTCGACTCGAAGCGGTTCTGGATTGCGCCGAGCGTTCCGCGAAGGCCGTTCACGTCGGTCAGCGCCGAGTCGATGCGGGCGATCGTGAAGTTGGAGCCCGCAACCGTGCCGACACTGATGCCGGACAGCGTGGTCGCGGCAGCGGCGGTTTCATCTGCGGTTACGAGCGTGTCCAGCCCGAGCGTGTTGGCGCCCGCGGCGACCGTCTCAGCCATGGTGACTGCACCGGCTTCCGACAGGATCTGGATCTGGCCTGCGTCGTTGACGAACGCCGAAATGCCCTCGATGTTGGCGTTGTTGATCGCATCGACCGATTCCTGCACGGACGAACCGGCAGCCACATCGACGTCACCCAGCACGTTGGAGTCGGCGTCGGTGAACGATACGTTCACGAAGTTGGCTTCGGTGGTATCGGCCATGCTGAACGCTGCGCCGGTGATCGTATTGACGGTGCCGATGGCGCTTGCGGTGACGTCCGTGGTCAGGCTGACGGAAATCGTTTCGCCGACGTTCGCACCCACCTGGAAGGTCGCCGTGCCGAAAGAACCGTCCAGCACCTTGACGCCG
>JBOHZD010000359.1:0-3828 GCA_050738315.1 Woeseiaceae bacterium | reverse complement strand
TGACACTCGACAATCGGCCGTGCAGGATCCGGGTTGATAGGAACTCGCGGATGTCCCGATAGGCGGAGATGATGTTTCGCACGGACGCCGTCGTTTCTGGAATCTGGGTTATGGGTGTCTCAGCGCTAGCGATCTTCTCAAGCACGCCATCGCTGTCTTCGTATTGCAGCGCAACTCTGTATCGGTCGACTTCCTCGTAGGTCCGAGGATCGGTGGCCGCGTCGGCGAGTTGCGAATCGAGGACTTTGCTTCGTTCGGAGCCGGGACTCCGCGAACACGTCGCGGACGACACAGAGAATGAGGTAGAGGGTCGCCATTCGTTGCTGGCCGTCTATTAGCTGAAACGTGCCGTCATCGGCCTCGCACGCGACGATGCTTCCAAGAAAGTACTCGGGCCCAGGTAGAACCCGACCCCCTTCGTCATAGAACGCGTCGTAGAGGTCCTGGAGCAACTTCTCGACCTGTTCACGCTACCGGCCCGGCCTCGAGGGGATGCTCTACGACGCCGAGTCCCAGGCCTTCGACACCCTCCTCGTGTTCCGCGTCGACCGCCTCTCGCGCAAGGTGCGGGAGCTCGCCCAGATGGTGGACGAGCTCACCAAGTACGGCATCGCCCTCAAGAGCATCACCGAGCCGTTCGATACGGCCAACGCCGCCGGAAAGATGATGCTCCAGATGCTGGGGTCTTCGCCGAGGTCGAGCACGCCACTATCGTCGAGCGCACCAGGGTCGGGATGGAGAAGAAGGCGAAGGGTGGGAACTGGGTAGGTGGTAGCGTGCCCTACGGCTTCAGGCTCGATGAGGAAAAGCGCCTTGTTCTGCATGAGGAAGAGGCGCTCATCGTCCGCAAGATGTTCAAGATGTACGCCTTCGGGAACGAGGGCGCGTCCGCGATCTGCAAGCAGCTCAACGAGGCCGGCCACCGGAACCGCAACGGCTGGAAGTGGGGTCGGCGCGTCGTCCTTTACATGCTCAAGAACCCCGTCTACATGGGGAAAATCCGCTGGCGCGAGGTTCTCTACGAGGGCCAGCACGACGGGCTCGTATCGGAGCTGCTCTTCGAGAAGGCGAACGAGGTCCTTCAAGAACGGCACGAGGACCTCAAGGGTCGGCAGTGGCACAACGGCGATGAGCGGCTTCACAGGACTTCATCAGTTACAACCAAGCAACGGGACAAGTTGAGATCGAAGCCCGATTTCAGACCGAAGAGGACGCCCTCCGGAAAAGCTTCGCACAATGCTGCCTCGGGAACGCGGATTTCTTCGAAGCAAAGGACGCCGCCCAACGGATCGACCTCGCGAAGCTGACCGAAGAGGACTTCAGTATGCCGGTGGACGATGACCACACCGCTGCCCTCGTCGAGCTTGACTTCAGGCTCAAGCAGAAGCACGGCCCCTCGTTCTCAATCCGCTCGAAGGACATACTGGAGACCCTGGATCTCAACCGTCTTCGCAAGCGGCTGCGGGGTGCCACCATCCGGAGGGCCGTCTTCAAGATCACGTTCCCGGACGACAAGCGCGGGAAGCGTATCGAACTGGCGGGAACGAACAAGGTCAAGTTCAAGCGCGCCACCCACGCCGAGGACGTTTTCCGCTATTTGAGGAACTGGGACGTGGTCCTTGACTGATTCGCTGCTCGGTTTCGTCCCTGACACGCCTCGATCAGGTCGAGAGCCCGGTGTTTTCTTCATCGGGAACTGGAGAGCTTCCCGGGAGAGGATCTGGCGGCATTGCTATCGGAAGGCATCCTCCGGGAGACATCCAAGGCCACCGAGATCCCACGGCCCGCGCACCTGCCGGGTCGTGGCGACCTGATCGTCCGCGAGACAGCCAGGGACCTTTGCGGCGCGGCCCAGGAGGTCGACTACTTTGAGCCGATGCCGTTGACGGACGACGATGTCCGTCAGTACGAGGTTTCTCTACCGAAGCTCGCGGCGCGCATCCGCCGGGAGAGCGACATCAGCGGAACCGGCGCTGAGAACCACGAGGGCCTGGTCGCACTCGGCCAGAAGACAGTCGATGCATTCGGAACGGTCGACGTCTACCTTTCACTCCCCAACGAAGACGAATCCGCATTGTACCGACGCGGTGGCGGGCTTCTTCGAGGGAAACGTGGCTGAGTGGCTGCGGGCACGTGGGTTCGAAGTGTCGCGGGAACCGGTAGCGACCGCGCTTGGGAAGATGGCCGGCTGTCTGTTGGGCAGTGGATTCGTCCTCTCCCTAGCGTTGGTGGTAGGAATCCCCGTTCAGGTCGGGTGACTCGCCGCCCCAAGGAGTCGCGGAGGGCGGAACGAGGGGAGCCTTACGTTCCGCCAGGGCTCTGCGTTGCACTGTCACACCCCCCCCATTAGAATGATTGCCCATGCACACCCGGAACACCGGCACTCGCTGCCTCACGCTTCTCGTGCTCCTAACGCTGGCGGTCGGCTCGAATGTTGAGCCGCTCGTGGGTCAGCTGCGGGACGGGACCGTGCACCACGAATCGGCAGCAGCAGCGGCGGCCCATCGGTCTGCCGCTCCGAGCGAGCACGGGCACGAGGACGGGTCCGGGACGTCACCTCAACATCAGCACGGGTCGCAACATCAGCACGGGACCAGCGCTGACCACTGCACGCACGCGCACGGCCTGGCCCTGCCTACCACGGTGGCCGTCACCTTCGCCGCCATCGTGGTGAACCTGGAGAACATCGACACCGTCGCGCATCCCGTACGGTACCGCCGGCACCACAGCCCGCCCCCCAAAGCCTAGGACCTCTCGACAACCGAGCCGCATGTCACCCGCTCCCATCCGGAGCGGATGTCGTGCGTCGTTCCCCTCGGCCGATAACGCCCCTGCGCGGGGCCGGAGGTCCGTTTGATGTTACTGCTGCTGTTGAGCGCGGCGCTCGCCGGAGCGCCGCAGGATACGGTCACCCTCACACTGGATGAGACGGTGAACCGCGCGCTCGCCGTGAGCCCGCTGGTGCTCGCGGCCGAAGGTGCCGTGCAGGCCCCGCGCGGCGAGCGTGCCGAGGATTTCTGGCCGTTCCCGTCCAACCCCGAGCTGGAGTTCGGGCGCGTGCGTCGCGACGCTCCGGGCGGGACCACGTTTGACCGCGGATGGGTCTTCACCCAGGAGATCGAGATTGCCGGGCAGAACTTCGTGCGGGCAGGCGCCGCCGGGAAACGCGTCCGCGCCGCGGAAGCACTGACCGGCAACGCACGCCGGCTGGCCGCGCTCGAGGCACGAAACGCTTACGTGACACTGGCCCTCGCCGAGCGCCGTGCAGCGCTCACGGACTCGGCGGCAGCGTTCGCGGAACGGCTTGCAGCCTTCGCTCGGCAACAGCTCGACGTCGGCGAGATCAATCGGCTAGCGTACAACGCGACCGTGCTGGAGGCCGCCCGCCAGCGCTCGGTTGCCGACCGCGCGCGCGCCGATCTCGAGGCGGCGGCTGCCGATCTGGCCCGTGTGCTCGACCTACCCGCGTCCGCAGTTCCCCGGACGGCGCCGCTCCCGGAGCTCCCGTCGATCGGTCTCGACACGGTCGCGGTATCGGCCCTGGCGCGTCAGCGCCGGCCCGATCTCGAAGCGGCCGACCTCGCGGCGCGCGCGGCCAGCCAAGACGTGACCGCCGCGCGGCTGGGGTTGGTGCCCAATCTTCTGCTCGGCGGCGTGGTCGGTCGCGAGGAGGGGACTGAGGACCTGCTCGGGTTCTCGATCGGGGTCAGCATCCCGCTGGTCCACCGGCAACAGGCAGGCACGGGGGCGGCACAGGCCCAGGCCACCGCTGCCCGTGCGGCGTATACCGCGACCGAGCGGCGGGTGCTCGCTGAAGTGCGGGCGGCG
>JBOHZD010000358.1:0-6135 GCA_050738315.1 Woeseiaceae bacterium | reverse complement strand
CTTCGCTCGCAAGAAATATGACCGCCGGCGTGACGGCTTCGGGCTGCAACAACGACAAAACCTGCTGCGCCATCAGATCCTCCGTCATGCGTGTGGCCGCGATCGGCGCCAGCGAGTTGACCCTGATGCCGTACTTCTGTCCTTCCAGCGCCAGGGAATTCATGAACCCGACCAGTGCCATTTTTGCGCTGCCGTAGTTCGTCTGGCCGAAGTTGCCGTAGAGGCCGCTCGACGACGATGTCATGACGATGCGGCCGTATTGCTGCCCGCGCATCGTGTCCCATACCGCCTTCGTGCACACGACCGAGCCACGCAAATGCACGTCCATGACTGCATCGAAATCGCGCAGGTCCATTTTCGCAAAGGTCTTGTCCCTGAGGATGCCGGCGTTGTTGACCAGCACGTCGACCCGGCCCCAGCGGCTGACGGCTTCTTCGACCATTGCCTCCACTTGCGGATGGTCCGCAACGTCGGCGCCATTGGCGATTGCGTCTCCGCCATCGTCGGTGATTTGAGTGACGACCTCATTCGCCGCAGCGCTCGATGCTCCCGAGCCGTCCCGGGACGTGCCCAGATCGTTCACCACCACACGGGCGCCACGCCGCGCGAATTCCAGCGCATGCGATCTGCCGAGCCCGTGCCCTGCGCCGGTGACGATCACGACGCGATCGTCGAATCGAATTGCCACTTGGAGTGTCCTTCGTTTTGAAATGGAAATCGTTGTGCGTTGTCATGCAGGATTCCTGCAATAATACCCAAAAATGCCCAAGCGATGCGTTCATGGGGAGCGATTCAATGGTCGGAGACAAAGTTTTTCCCGTCGAAGGCGCTTGCACTTGCGGCGCCGTACGCTATCAGATGACCAGCAGGCCGCTCTACGTACACTGCTGTCATTGCCGCTGGTGTCAGCGGGAAACCGGCACGGCGTTTGCGTTGAATGCGTTGATCGAAGCAGACCGCGTCATCCTTCTGCAAGGTGAGCCGGAGTTGGTGAACACGCCTTCGAACAGCGGCAAGGGACAGAAGATCGCGCGCTGCAGGGAATGCCGGATCGCACTCTGGAGCAATTACGGCGGCGCAGGAGACGTCCTCCGCTTTGTTCGAGTCGGCACCCTGGCCGATCCCGATTTATTGCCGCCCGACATTCATATATTCACTTCGACGAAGCAGCCGTGGGTGATACTCCCTCAGGACACACCCGCCGTCCCGGAATACTACGACAGCCGCAAATACTGGCCGCGCGACAGTCTCGAGCGGCGCCGGCAACTCCGGTTTCCATAGCGCCCGGTCAGATCGTCTCGGCGCTGCTCCGCAATGTGTCCAGATTGCCCGCCGCCTCGGCTTGCAGCAAGCGGGACCGCATGACTTCGAGGTCGTTGTCGAGTTCCTGGACCATTTCAGCGAAGCGCGGATCGTCGCGGACGTTGTCGAGGTACGGGTCGATGGAGAGCGGCCAGGTATCGAACAGCAGAGAGCCGCGGTAGCCCGCATCGATCGCCTCGCGGAACGCTGCGATCGCATCTTCGGGCCGGCCCAGCAAGGCATAGATCTGCACATCGCGAATGCCGAAGCCGTAGGTCCCCAGCCGCGGCGTTTCGCGCAGGACTGCGAGAGTGGCCAGCAACAGCCTGGCGGCCTCTTCGCCGCGGCCCTCGCGCTGATCGATGTAGGCGAGCTTGACGGCGTTCCGTGTCGTATAACGATCTACCTTCGTCGCGGTGTCTCCCGCCAGGATCGGATCCTGGGCCAGTGCGTATTTCTTTGCCGTCTCGAGATCACCGGCGAGCAAGGCTGAATCGGACGCGATCGGGTAGACGAACTTTGCCGGCAAGCGGCGGCTTTCGATCACCTCGGCAAAGGAAGCGGAAGCCTCTCCGTAATGACCATCGATCAGCAGGAGCGTTCCCTGGACGAGCGGGAACTCCATGTTCGACTCGGGAAAATCGATCAGCACTTGCCTGGCCCTTTCGAAGTCACCCAGGTCGATGAATATGCCCGCGTCGAGGCTGCCGGCCGGCCCCGGATCGTCGCCGAACTCCAGCGACTTCATGTACCAGGCATAGGCCTCGTCGAGCCGGCCCAGGCCCCACAGCTCCAGGGCGATGTACTGATAGGGTAACGGCCAGTCATCATGAATCCGGGTCGCTTCGAGCCACAACTGCATCGCTGCGCGGTGCTGCCCGAGCTTCGAGTAAACCGTCGGCAGATTGAGATACGGAATGCGGGCGAGCGGATCCAGTTCTATCGCCTTCTGGTACAGATCGATCGCTTCGTCAAAGCGTTCCTCCGCGTCCCGCAACGATGCGAACCACATGTAGGCGCTGACATGGTTCGGTTTGAGCGCAATGGCCCGCCGAAACGCCGCCTCCGCTTCGATGTTCTCGGTTCCCATGCGCGTGCGCGACCAGTCCGTGTATTTCATCAGCCCGAGGATCGCGTATGCATCCGCCAGGTCGGGATCGTACTCCAGCGCACGCTCCACGCTCACCCGCGCAAGGGTCATCGCTGCATTCTCCGGGATCTCGTTATGGTTGATCATCAACAGCATGATGCTTTCCGCGAGGCCGGCATGCGCTTCCGCGTAGTGTGGATCGAGTTCGATCGCTTCCGCGAACTCCTCCCGCGCCTGCAGGATCGAATCGCGCCGACGTTGATAGAGATTGTTCCTGGCTTCCTTGTAAAGACGATAGGCACGCAAGTCGCGGGTGGGCACCGCGGCGATGCGAACCCGTTCTTCCGGGGACAACGTTGCCCGCAGCGCATTGGCGACAGCCTCCGATATCTCGCTCTGCACCGAGAATATGTTCTGCATCGTCAACTGATGGTCGTAGGTTTGGGCCCAGATGTGCTCATCGGTGCGTGCGTCGATCAACTGCAGGTTGATGCGTACGTTGTCGCCGATCCTCTGTACCGCGCCTTCGAGGACCGACTCCACACCCAGCTCCTCCGCGATCTGCCGTATATTCTTCGTGGTATCGCGGTATTCCATCACCGATGTCCGTGAGATCACCTTGAGCGCCTTGATGTTGGCGAGCCGTGTCAGCAGATCGTCGTGTATGCCGTCCGCGAACAGGCTGTTTTCCGGGTTGGTGCTGCGGCTCGTGAAGGGAAGCACGGCAATGGACTGCGTAGTCCCGTTGTCGACGGTCGTGACATTGAGGGTGAGCGATACCGTCAGCGCAATGATCAGGAGAGCGATGATCACGTAATTCATTCTGACGCGGGCGCGGCGATCGACCGGCGCGGACTGCGGGGCATCCCGGTCGCGCTTTACGCCTTCCGGCGTGACCTGGTAGATCCAGGCGAGGATTACCGCCACGACGAAACCGGCAGCGACGAAGATGACGTAGATGCGGAAGGATCGTTCCGAAGCGCCGAAGGTCGGCAGCAGCACGGAGCCCGCCTCGATGATGATCCACGCCGACAGGGCGTAAGCGGTCGCAACGCGCAAGACGTTGCGCCGCCTGAGCTCGGATACGAAATTGCGCATGGGCCGGAGTATAAGCGAGAAGCCCCGTACGGCTCTCAACCACGAACGCGGGTGACGGCGTCCTGCCAGCCGGCGTACAGGGCATCGCGGCGTCCCGCGTCCAGGCGCGGTTCGAAGAAAGCGTCGCATTGCCACAGGCCGGCGACCTCCCGGGTGGCGGCGAAAATGCCGGTTTGCAGCCCGGCGAGGATGGCGGCGCCCAGCACGGTCGATTCCAGGTAGCGCGGACGTTCGATCCTCAAGTCGAGGATGTCGGCCAGGAATTGCAGCAACCATTCGTTCGCCGCCATGCCGCCGTCGACCCGGATGACACGGGGCGCAATGCCGTCCTCCGCCATGGCGAGGACGAGGTCGCGCGCCTGGTAGGCGACGGATTGCAACGTCGCGGTGACGATCTCTGCCCGGCCGCTGTCACAGCTCAGACCGAGTATCGCGCCGCGCGCATCCGGATCCCAGTAGGGCGCGCCGAGGCCGGCAAAGGCGGGCACGACATGGATGTGTTCGACGATGCCCGTTCCTGCCGCGATCGCTTCCGTGTCGGCGGCGTGTTTCACCAGCCCGAGCTGGTCGCGCAGCCACTGGATCGCGGAGCCTGCAACGAAGATACTGCCCTCGATCGCATACGTCGGCTTGCCGTTCAGCCGGTACGCGACGGTCGTGAGGAGCTGGTTCTTCGACTGAATGGCAGCATCGCCGGTATTGGTGATGGCGAAGCAGCCGGTGCCGAACGTACATTTGGTCATCCCCTCGTCGAAACCAGCCTGCGCGACCAGGGCGGCCTGCTGGTCACCGGCCACGCCACAGATCGGCACCGGGATTCCGAGCACGGACTCCTCCGTCGTGCCGAAATCGGCGGTGCTATCCCTGACTTCGGGCAACAGCGATGCGGTCACACCGAAGACGCGCAACAGTTCCTCGTCCCAGCGTTGGGTGTGAATGTTGAACAGGAGCGTCCGGGATGCATTGGTCGCGTCGGTCACGTGCACGCGGCCGCCGCTCAGCCGCCACATCAGGAAGGTATCCACGGTGCCGAAGGCCAGCTCCCCCTGATCGGCGAGCCGCCGCGCCCCGGGCACGTGATCGAGGATCCATACGAGCTTGGTGGCCGAGAAATACGGGTCCAGCCTGAGGCCGGTCCTGTCCGTCACGATCGATTGCAGCCCGGCGGCCTCCAGCTCACGGCAGTATTCGGCCGTGCGGCGATCCTGCCAGACGATCGCCGGGTAGATGCAGCGGCCGCTGCCGCGTTCCCACACCAGCGTCGTCTCGCGCTGATTCGTGATCCCGAGCGCGGCGAACCGGCTCGCCTCGACGCCGCTCGCCGCGATCGCCTGCCGCGTCACCCGGACCACGGAGCGCCAGATCTCCTCCGGATCGTGCTCGACCCAGCCCGGCCGGGGATACGCTTGCGCGAATTCCTGCTGGGCGGACGCCACCGGTTGCGCAAGAGCATCGAAAACGACGGCACGGCTGCTGCTCGTGCCCTGGTCGATTGCCAGCAGGTAATCAGCGATCGGCATTCAGCGCCTGCCGGGACCAGACCGGCTTTTCAATGTTCATTTTCCTGCCGGCTTCGCGCGGGAGCCCGGCCTCCGTCTGCACATCCACGAACCTTTCGAGCGCGCGCAGCACGAAATCCGGCCACGGGCTGACTTTGCGGGTGCCAAGGTCGACGTGCAGGTTCATCCATTCCGCCGTTGCCGCGAGAAAATTCTCCTCGGCATGATATAGATGCTGGAACTGATGGATGCGCTTTTCGTCGTACGCAAGGACCTGCGATTCGATCCGGTAGGGCGCCGCTTCCGTCAGCTCCTGCTGGTACGTGACGTGGCATTCGACCGCGAAGGTGGTGCCGCCGGTCGATTGTATGTATTCGTCCGTGACGCCGAGTCGCGCCAGAAGATCATCCACCGCCTTGTCGAAAGCGAGTACGTAGTAAGCAACGTTCATATGTCCGTTGATGTCGATCCATTCCGGCAGAACGACGCCAGTGTGGACGAGCAAACCGCGACTGCCTGTTGCCGACATCGGCTTAGTGGTCCATTTCATAATTACGATGACAGTCGGGTGTCGAGGCGCCCGGCCGGCAAGGCGCGACGACCGAGAATATCTGGAATATTTGAGGGAAGAGTAACGCAGCCAGCCGGGATGCATCGGCGGCCGAATGTCATCGTAATTGTGAAATGGACCACTTAGTCCGTCTCCAGTTCCGGCAATCCCCGAAAATGCTTCAGAGCATCCGGGTTCGCCAGCGCATCGGTGTTCTTCACCGGCCTGCCGTGCACCGTCGACCGGACGGCGAGTTCCACGAGCTTGCCGCTGATCGTTCGCGGGATGTCGGGCACTGCTATGATCTTCGCCGGCACATGGCGCGGCGTCGTGTTGTCGCGGATGACCTTGCGAATTCTTGCCTCGAGTTCGTCCGTTAACGAGATGCCTTGCCGCAATACGACGAACAGCACGACCCGCACGTCGCCTTCCCAGTCCTGGCCGATTGCGATGCTTTCCAGGACTTCCTCGAGCTTCTCGACCTGACGGTAGATCTCCGAGGTGCCGATGCGAACGCCGCCGGGGTTCAATACCGCATCGGATCGCCCGTGCACGATCATGCCGCCGTGTTCGGTAATCTCGGCATAGTCTCCGTG
>JBOHZD010000357.1:0-3948 GCA_050738315.1 Woeseiaceae bacterium | reverse complement strand
CGCCAGCCAACGCTACGATCGAAGTCGGCGGGCCGGAACGGCTGCAGCTCGACGAATCGTGCGGCGGGACGTGAGCGCCGGCGAGGACGCGCTCCGGGTCGTTACGGCGAGTACGGGACAAACTCACGTCGGCGTGGCGTCCCCATGAAAGCCGACCAACAACACGACGGGCGGAGGATTTATGCGGTCTTGACGCTCGTGCGGCGCCGCGTCGAATGTCGAATGGTTGGTACTACCAACGGGGCGGGACGCTGACGCCCGCGCTATCGCCGGGATTGCGTCTCCTGGGACAGAACGCATGCACCAGTTGATGGAGGTTACGGCGCATGAGAGTTACGACGTGCAGTCATTCATGAGCGTCGGTGTATAAGCAACACTAGATCACTGTCGACAATTTGCCGTTCGAGGTCAGCCGGCGCCGCAGTTTTACAAACTCTTTACAATCGGGCGCTACGCGACGAGCTAGATTGGCCATGTACCAGAAACCTGGACTTTTCTCATAAGCGTGTGTCTGTGGGAGTCATGAGGAGCATTGCCCGGTGGCGTCTACATTAGCGGTCGTCGCGATGTTAGCCGGTGCGTTCATGCTTGCACCGCCGGCGCACGGCAAGAGCCCGTGGATATCGGATTACGACCTCGAACCATCGCTGCGCTCGGCCGCGCTCGTGGTGGCCGTTCGAGTCGAGAGTGTCAGCCCTGTTCAAGTGGTTTATAGCGGAAAGGGCACCCAGACGATCTATCAATACACGTTCACGCCGATCCGCGTTCTGAAAGGTGTCTACTCGCGTCCGGAGTTGCTAATGACGAGCACGGACCTGCAGCCCTACAACTACGCTTTCGACCCCACGGACATTCGGAGCGGCCAACAGCGACTGCTGATCCTCGGTCGATCGAACGTCGGATATTACGGTATTCGTTCAGGATCGACCGCCGACGAGTTGTTTCCGCCTGTCAGCGGCCCGACCGACGCGCTTCTCAGTGCGAGCGAGGCGCTCCTGGCTCAACAGGAACTGCACGACCGACTTGAAATCGTCAGTCGCCTCGCGCGTGACTTGCGGGGGGCCGAGGGTCGGGGTGCCGTTGCGCTGCTCGCGGCGCTTGACCGTCGCAGCGATATCGCGGCTCGGCACACGCCCGCATTCCAGGCGGTTGCTCACCAGGTTGCGGCCAACGAAGCATTCGTTCGCGAAGCAGCGGCCAACGTCTTGGGCAACCTCCTGGACGCCGACTACCTGAACAACCAGCCGGCTCGGGAGTCGTCTGTTGCGGCCCTGGTCGCGTCACTGGAGAAGCCGACAACGCTACTGAAGGCACGAGTGGCTGCTGTCCGGGCACTGGCTTCGGCCACTGACGCCGTGCGCGCGAACGAAGACGCCGTTCGCCTCGTCAAGCTCGACGCACAGTACGACACGCTGGTGGAACTGTCGGCCCGCCTCGACGTCCATGGCCGGCTTCACGAAGACCAAGCGGGTGCTGCTACCAAAACCGTTTCCGACCTGCTCGCGAAGTTGCCGCTCGATGTCCCTCAATATCTGCAACGATCGGCAGCGGAGGCGTTGGCGCGGATTGCGTCAGCCAACGTGGCAACCGATCAGTTGCTCGATCGTTTGCGCCGCAAGAAGTCGCTCGGTCTCGAAGGCACTGCGGAAATCGAAGCCTTTGATCGGATCCTGCCGAAAGCGGCCGAGCCGTGGGCGATACAGCGTGCACTTCTCGGCAGCGCGCTTACGCCCTCCGAGCAGGTGGCTTTCGTGCGGGCCTGTGAAGATCACCCTTCGCCGGAACTCGTTTCGGCCTTGTCGACCATGCTCGATCCCCGCCAGCATGTCTTGCGCCGGATGGCAACGGCCCTGCTGCTGGAGATCGATACAAAAGATGCCGCTCGCGCATTGCAGCCGCATCTGGCGGAGGAGACCGACCTTGACTACAAGCTCAAGGTCGCCGCATTCCTCGGTCGTCACGGTTTCGACGATGGTTACCCGTACGCGCTGGAACACATGTCCGACCAACGCTATCTTGAAGCTGCCGTCGTAGCCATTGCCGCAATCAGGAAGGCCGACAGCGCGGACCAGTTGCTCGACATCTATAGAAACAGCAACGACCCTGATTGGAAGCAGGCGGCAGTTCGGGCGCTCGGCCTCCTCGGTCACGAACCCTTTAAGGACGAGCTGAGAATGTTAACGCGCGACCTGAGTCACCCGCTGGCGCCGCCGGCACTTCAGGCTCGCGCCGACCTGGGCGATACACAGGTGCTCGGACTCCTGCCGGCTGCTTTGACGTCCCGCAACGAAGCTGTTGTCATTGCTGCCGCCCGAGCGGCCGCCACACTGTTGCCGCAACAAGTGAACGAGCAAACTCAGGCCGCCGCCGACATTCGTAGGGCTCTCGCTGCGTTTGCCAGCGACCCGGAGGCGGCGCTTGCAGTCCGCCAGTACGCGCTTGAGGCCCTCACCGCAGCCGAAGATGCACAACTGGACAGGATCCTGGTTGCTATGGCCCGCGACAGCCGCCTCGAGCAAACGGAGCTACTGGATCGCGTGCGTGAGCTTATGCGTGAGAGGAAGGTGGCAGTTTAAGAAGCGAGCATCCTTTTCTCCCGGAGAGGCGCGGGAGCAAAGACCGAGGACAGGGACGCCGCGGCCGGTCGTTCGCGATGCTTATGGTTACTTCGGCAGCGGGTGCTTCAGGACGATGCGCTTCCGATCGACCCACATCGGTTCGCGAAGTATGAAACGGGCTGCTGTCGAGACGGCGCCGCCGTCAGGTACCGAGCCTGCAGGATATTCCAGGTCGTAGACGTTGACACTGCCGTAGGTCGCGATCTGCCGACAATCGGCCGGAGACAGTGCCAGGTACCTCGGCATTGCGGCGGGTTCTGCTGGCAGGCGCACCTCGCCGTGCCCGGTAGTTTGCCAATGTCCCCGCAGTCCTGCCGACATCACAAAGCACTGCAATCTGCCGGCTGCGGCGGACAGCAGGATCTCATCGACTTCTGACGTCAGGAGGCGCGCTGCCTCTTTCAGCGAGTAATGCGACTTGGTTTTGCGCCTGTTGCCTTTGCCCTCGAAACGCGTGTTTTGCAGCTCCCTGAAACGGCAAGCCTGGGTCGGTGTCATCGTCTCGCACCCGTTAAATGTCTGGATGCGCTCGTGCGACTTGAGCTCTCCGATATTGCGAAGCCGTTTCAGCAAAGTGTCGAACCTGGCCACAAATCTAATCTCTGGCGGAATGGAGTAACTTGCCAGCTTAAGGAATCGGCAAAAGGAGTCTGTGACCGACTTCACATCGAATCGTATGCATCCGTTACGCCGTCAAGGACCTTCTCGGATGCAGATTGCTGTCGCGGGTGTTGCATGTAACATGGAACGGGAACATCATGTTACATGTAACAAGACAGGAAAATGACGATGGCTCGAACAGACACATCCGACCGAGTAGCAAAGCACCGTGCAGCGCTCCGCGCGGCAGGTCTACGACCGATTCAGATCTGGGTTCCGGATGTACGTTCGAGATCCTTCGCATCCAAGGCCCACCGGCAATCCTTCGCCGTGGGCAAGAGTCGTCACGAACAGGAGAACCAGGAGTTCATCGATGAGATCTCTGACCGGGATGCGACGTGAGGCGCGGCGAGATCTGGACCGTCTCCGGCGGTGACGCCTGCACCGGCAAGCCTCGACCCGTCGTTAGCCTGCAGGATGATCGCTTTGATGCCACGGCTTCGATAACCGTCTGCGCCTTTACCACTGATCCCACACCTGCTCCATTGTTTCGTCTGAAGGTAGAGCCGAACGAACGAAATGGCCTCAACGTTGCCTGTTGTCTGATGGTCGACAAAATCACTACCGTGCCAAAAGCCAGGATCGGCACGCAAATCGGTCGGCTCGATGATGAGGATATTGTGCGCCTGAATCGTGCGGTGTTGGTATTTCTGGGATTTGCCGGCTCGGC
>JBOHZD010000356.1:0-4667 GCA_050738315.1 Woeseiaceae bacterium | reverse complement strand
CGATCCGGAAGCTGGAGCGGATTCACCTGATTGTCCGGGTTTGCATGCCTGTGGGAGTCGCAGCGCCGGGCAAATCAATCGTCGGGACGGCGATTGATTGCGGCGGCCATCTGCGTCTCATGGTTGCCATGATCGACGAAGCACGGACAGCGCCGATCGAAATCTCGGTCGTCATTCCAGTCTACAACGAGGGCGACAACCTCGAACCCTTGATGCGCGAGCTTCGCGAAGCGTTTGCCGGGCGCCTTGCCGCCGAGGTCATCCTCGTCGACGACGGCAGCATCGACGATACGGCCGTGCGGTTCGCGACTTTGCGCGGCGCGCATCGCCTGTCGCTGCGGCTCATCCGGCATGTCGATAATCGTGGCCAGAGCGCTGCGATTCTGACCGGCGTCACTTCGGCTGCCGCCGACATCGTCGCTACACTCGATGGCGACGGCCAGAACGATCCGGCCGACATTCCGATACTACTCGATGCCTATCGCCGCGCATTCGCGCGAGGCGTCAGGCTGGTCGCCGGGCAGCGGATACGGCGCCGGGACACCTGGATGCGCCGAGTGTCCTCGCGCCTCGCCAACTTCGTGCGAAGCCTCGTGCTTCACGACCATATCGCGGATACCGGCTGCGGCTTGAAGGTGTTCGACCGCGTTACATTTCTGCGCATCGCTCCGTTCGATCACATGCACCGTTTTCTTCCGGCGCTGTTCCTCGGCTACGGCGCGGGGGTACACACCGTGCCCGTCCACCATCGCCCGCGTCGGCACGGATACTCCAAGTACGGCGTGCGCAATCGCCTGTGGGTCGGCATCGTTGATCTGTTCGGCGTGAAATGGCTGATGCGCCGGGCGATCGCTTCGATGCCGCTGGCTACGGACGAGCGGACGTGAAACCGGCGAATATCTGGCTGGCCGTCGGATTTATCGGCCAGGCGCTGTTCGGCGCCCGGTTTCTCGTGCAATGGCTGTCCAGCGAACGCCAGAAGCGCAGCGTGATCCCGATGGCTTTCTGGTATCTGTCGCTCTGCGGCGGCCTGATTCTGCTGAGCTATGCGATATTCCGCAGGGACCCGGTATTCGTCGTCGGGCAGGTGACGGGCGCCGCCATCTATCTGCGCAACATCCAGCTGCGCTTTCACGAGCGCCGCGACAAGCCGCGCTGACCGTTGCCGTTCCCGCCGTTCATGCGCAGCGCAGCTGCACGCGATGTGCTGCTGATCCTGGGCCTGGGTCTGCTCATCCTCGCCGCCGGGCTCGGCCTGCGCGACCCGTGGCCGCCCGACGAGCCGCGCTTCGCACTGATAGCGCGCGACATGGTGGAATCCGGCCGGTGGCTGTTTCCCATGCGCGCCGGCGAGCTGTATCCGGACAAACCGCCGCTGTTCATGTGGCTGATCGGCGTTTGCTACGCGCTGAGCGGGTCATTGCGATTTTCCTTTCTGCTGCCGTCGCTGATGGCCGGGCTGCTCACGCTGTTGCTCGTTTACGATCTCGGCCGGCGTCTGTGGACGCGCGAGACAGGGCTGGCAGCAGCGCTCCTTCTGCTGGCGACCATCCAGTTTCCGCTGCACGCGCGCAGTGGCCAGATCGACGCCGTGCTCACCTTCTGGACGACGCTCGCCCTTTACGGCCTGCTTCGCCACCTGCTTTCCGGCCCCGCCTGGCTCTCGTACGGCATCGCCTGGATCGCAGCCGGACTCGGCATCATCACCAAGGGTGTCGGCTTTCTGCCGTTGCTGGTTTTCATCCCGTACGGCTACGCGCGGCTGCGCGGCTGGCCGAAGCTGTTCCGCACCGGCAGCTTTCGCTCGCTGGCCGGGCCGGTCCTGCTGCTGCTCGGCGTCAGCGTGTGGCTCGCGCCCATGCTGCTTGCGGTGCACCAGAATGGAAGTCCCGTATATCTCGCCTATCGCGACGAGATTCTGTTCGGTCAGACTGCCGGACGCTATGTCAGTCCCGGCGGCCACATCAAACCGCCGTGGTACTACCTCGTGGAAGTCATTCCGTTGTACTGGCTCCCGCTCAGCGTGCTTCTGCCGTGGCTCGTGCCGCACTGGGCCGCGCAGCTCGGGCGGAAGGATGCCCGACTCCTGTTGCTGCTCGGCTGGGTGGTACTCGTCATCGTGTTCTTCACGTTGAGTCCTGCGAAGCGGGCCGTGTACCTGCTGCCGGCACTGCCGGCCGCCGCGCTGGCGGCGGGGCCGTACCTCAGCGAGCTGATTGCCCGGCACGGAGTCCGCCGGTTCGCATTCGCGCTCTCCATCCTCGCCACCTCGTTGCCGGCGCTCGCACTGTCGTACTTCCGGCTCATCGATCCGGAAGCCGGCGATCGGATCGAGGCAATACACGGCATCGAGCCGTGGCTACCGGTCGCGGCGATGCTCGTCGTGTTCGCCGTGATCGTGTGCGCCACGCGAATCCGCCGGGCGATCGCCGGATTTGCCGGCGTGCTCGCAGCGTACTGGCTCCTGGCGGGCTGGTGGCTCATGCCGGCCATCGATCCGGCGATGTCCGGCGCCCCGTTCATGGCGCGCGTCGAATCCCTGCTCGAGCCGGACGAACGGCTGGGCATCGTGCGTTACAAAGAGAAGTTCATCCTTCACGCTGCGCGTCCCGTAACGACGTTCGGATATCGCCGGCCGGATATCGCGACGGAGTTTGCCGATGCAGCGGCGTGGCTTGCGCGATCATCCGGGCGGAAGCTGCTGGTGGGACAGGAGGGCTGGCGGTCGTGCTTCAGCGAAGCGAAGGCTGTGCCCGTTGGTTTCGAAAGCCAGCGCGAGTGGTTCCTGATCGGCCGTGACGATGTGCAGGCAAGCTGCATCGCTAGGGGGGATTCGATGCACGCGATCGGCTATGCTCCACGCCGACTCAATTCACTTGCACACGGCAGCAGCGATTGATTCTCTGCTCATTCGCGTCCTACGTTTCGAACGGCGTTCGAAATGATCCGCATCGTCACGTCACGAGATTCGGGGAGGATCGATCGAATATGCTGAAACCATGCGTCCTGGCAGCCGGTGCCGCTTTAGCACTACCGGCAGACGGCACCGGTGCGGAACCCATGATCCGGGAAGGGCACCACGAGGTGTCGTTGCACATTTCGCCGGACTTAGAAGGGCCGATCGGCGACACGATTTTCTTCCAGGCCGGATACGGAGTATTTTTGCGCGACGGGATCGTGGTCAGAGCCATGCTCAGTCATGCCGTTCTGGAGGACGTGGCCGGGGAAGACACCGATTATCGGTCGTCGGAAGCCGGCATCGCGGGCGAATATCACTTCGATCTCGGCGGCAACCTCGTCCCTTACCTCGGCCTGGGGCTGGGCTGGCATCGATCCCAGTTCGCCGACCTGGACGAATCCGCATTGGTCTATGGTCCGCGGTTCGGCATGAAGTACTTCGTTGCCGACAATGCAGCCCTCGATCTGGAGATCACTTACGAGTTCGCAGCGGCCGACGTGTTCATCAATGATTTCGAAGCGGAAGACACCGACCTGTCATCCGCCGTGGGGTTTCGGATATTGTTCTGACTTTCGCGATGCCAGCCTGCGGCTGCAGGCTGGCTGCCATTGCTCTTCCACATCATTTCGACGGCACCAGGATTGATCGCTCGCAGTCATTACGTAATAGCACTGGCGCTCACCCTTGCATTGGTCGCCGGGCTCACCGTGATCTGGCCGAATCCGGGCTGGGAGCCGCCGGTTCACATGAATATCGGCGCGGTCGACGGTGAGACTGCCACCTTCATCGCGGTCGGCGACTTCGGCACGGGCGGCGCATCGCAGGTCGATGTGGCCCGTGGCATGGAAAGAGTCTGCGAGCGCAACGGATGCGATTTCGTCATCGGCCTGGGAGACAACTTTTATCCCGATGGGCTCGATTCGAGGTCCGACAAGAAGTTCCGGACGAACTTCGAAGAGCCGTTCCGCGGTCTGAACGTGCCCTTCTTCATGGTGCTGGGCAACCACGATGTCGAGGAAGCGGAATCTTCGCGATCGCAGATTGCGTACTCGAGCGACCGCTGGAAGTTGCCTGGTCGCTGGTACTCGTTTCAGGTCGGACCGGTTCGATTCGTGGCGCTGGACACGAATCCACTATCAGGCGATGGCGATCAGCTGGCGTGGATAAAGCGAACGCTGTCGGCACCCACTGGCGCGGCGTGGACCCTGGCATTCGGACATCACCCGCTCTTTTCGAACGGCGCCCACGGGGATGCTTCAGGGAGCAACGGAGAGTGGCTCCATGCGGCCATTTGCCGATCGGGCGGCTTCGATCTTTACCTTGCCGGTCATGACCACGATCTGCAGTGGCTTGCCGCCCAGCCCGAGTCGTGCAAGCAAACGGAATTCATCGTATCGGGCGCCGGTGCCATTCCGCGTGCCCTGGAAACTTCGGAGAATGCGGCGCATTTCATGCGCGGGCAGACGCTGGGTTTCTTCTGGTTCGAAGCGACGGCGAGTGCGCTGACCGGGCGCGCTTACGATGCCGAGGGTAACGAGCTGTTCGAGCGCACCATCGACGTGCGGCCGGCCGAAACTGCCGTGATTGGCGCTCCCTAGGGGACTCGAACCCCTGTTTTCGCCGTGAGAGGGCGACGTCCTGGACCGCTAGACGAAGGGAGCGTGGAGCGAGGCCTGTGGCCGCGCGCGGCGGGGATGCTATTATACGT
>JBOHZD010000355.1:0-8722 GCA_050738315.1 Woeseiaceae bacterium | reverse complement strand
CGCTATAACACAATGACGCTGGACGACATTTGTGCGCTTCCGGTCGATGAGGTTGTTGCCGAGCCCGCCCATCTTTACCTTTGGGTGCCAAATGCTTTGCTGACCGAAGGCTTGGAGGTGATGCAGGCATGGGGGTTTACCTACAAAACGAATGTTGTCTGGCACAAAATCCGCAAAGACGGTGGACCGGATGGACGGGGCGTCGGTTTCTATTTTCGCAATGTAACCGAACTTGTTTTGTTTGGAACGCGGGGCAAAGATGCACGAACACTGGCCCCGGGTCGTCGGCAAGTGAACATCATTAAAACCCGAAAGCGTGAGCACTCTCGAAAACCTGATGAATTGTATGAAATCATAGAGGCTTGCAGCCGGGAAGCTTACTTAGAGCTTTTCGCCCGGGGTACACGTCCAAACTGGACATCGTGGGGCAACCAGGCGAGTGATGACTATTATCCGTCCTGGGATACGTACGCCAACCATTCCCAAGCCGAGCTTCTTACTTAGCTTCTGGAACTTGAGAGTTAGTTGCCCGCTGGCCGATGTCTGCGCCGTTGCGCTACCTGAGTTACGCAATTGATACGATCCTGCTCGCCGCTGCACTGATGCTGCTGACAATCCTGCCGGCGGCCGTATACGCAAACGGCTGGCTGACGGCCAAACTCGTGCTGCTGGTCGTGTGCATAGGTCTTGGCACTTATGCGCTGAAACGAGGCCGCACGCGTGCTGTGCGTCTCGTGCCTATGGCTTTCGGCCCGGCCGATTGCGTGGGCCTACCTGATACTGATCGCGGCAGCCGTGGTCCGGGTTTTCGGCCCATCGCTGTTGCCGTTCGACTATCGGCACATTGTTGCTTGTGCGGGGCTCCTGTGGAGCGCGGCCTTCCTCATTTATGCCGTGGTCTACACTCCGATCCTGTTGCGGCCGAGGGTGGACGGGAAACCGGGATAAAGCCGATCGCGAGACGCTCCGTGTCCGCTTTCCGTGCGTGCCGGTTCACGGATTGATTTCGATCGGTGTGCCGTCGGGCACGGCCCTCCAGATTTCCTCCATCTCGCGATTGGTGACGGAGATGCAACCGTCTGTCCAGTCCCGTAACTTGTAGAGCGGTCCGATCCAGCCGCGGCCGTTCGGCAGACCGTGGATCATGATGTCTCCGCCGGCCGGCACATCCGCCTCAATCGCGGCAGCGAGGTCGTCCTCGTCGGGATAGGAAACATGAATTGCATGGTAAAACTGACTGTCGGGATTGCGATAGTCGAGTGTGTAAAGGCCCTCCGGAGTACGGGAATCACCTTGCCATGTCTTATGGCCAACTGGATTCGTCCCCAGCGAGATGGAATAGGTTGCAATCGCATCGTCACGGGAATACAAGGTCAGCCGGCGGTCGGCCTTCCAGACCACGACCCGGTCTGCAGGCGGCAGGTCGCGCGCAAAAAGTCCGGGGAAGCAACCTTCGGCGAGGTATGTGACAACAACAAGCGCGACGCCGGTGGCAGCCAGCAACCGCCACCTTGCATCGCGCGAAAGAAATACCGGACCGGGCGCAGGGAGATTCATGGCCGGGCAGGGCGCGGACTAACTCTCGCTCGGCTCTGCGCTGTCGAACTCGTGTTCGGCGGGCGCCATTTTCAGGAAAACGAGGGCGACCAGAGCCGTCAACGAACCGAGCGCCATGACGATCGCCACGGCCGGGAGGCCGATATCCGCTTCGAACAGAAGGCCGGCGATGATCGGCGAGAGCATCGCGCCGCCGCGGCCAAGCCCGATCGAGAAACCCGTGCCGGAGGCCCTGACGTGCGTCGGATAGCAATGCGCGAACAGCGCATACAGGCCGACGACGCCGGCATTGGTGAAGAAGCCGGCTGTGCCCGCGACCAGCGAGAGGGTCGCCAGGTTGTCGGGGCTCTGGCCGAAGACCGACACCATCACGGTCGACATCAGCAGCACGGCGATCGTCAGCGTCTTGATGTTGTACCTGAAGGTCAGGAATCCCAGTAACGCGCCGCCGAGCGCGCCGCCGACGTTGGCCCAGACCAGTACGCCGACTGCCGATGACGCCGCGAATCCCATGTCGACAACAATTTTCGGCACCCACTTGATCACGAAATAAAAAGTCGTGATGTGGAGGAAATAGGCGAGCGTGACGATGAGGGTCGTGGCGATGAGTGCGGGCGAGAAGATACCAACCATGGACCGCTTGCGTTCTTCCGTCTCGATGTCCGGCAACGCCTGCAATGCCGAGTGCCCCATGCGCGCGAGCGTTTTATTGATGCTCTGCAATGCGCCCGAAGGCCGCTTGTGCGCCAGCCAGTGAACCGATTCCGGAACCAGGAGAACGACGAGCGGAATGCAAATTACCGTCATCGCCGTGCCGAGATAAAAAACCGAACGCCAGTCATACGTTTGCAGTAATTGCGCCGCGATCGTGCCGCCGATGACCGCGCCGATCGGATAACCGATCGTCGTCAATGACACACTCAGATGTTTGCGGCGTGAGTTCGAGAATTCCGCCGTGACGGCATTAATGGAGGCCAGCATGCCGCCGATTCCGAGTCCGGTGACGACTCGCCACACCGAAAGCGCTGCAATGGTACTCACGGTCGTGACCATGAACATGCCCACGGTCATCACGACCAGGCAGCCGAGCATCGTCCGGCGCCGGCCGAGTCGGTCGGCGACGCGGCCCAGAATGATGGAGCCGACGCCCATTCCGATCAGCTCCATCGCCAGAACGATGCCCAGCGCAGCGCGGTCGATACCCCATTCGTCCGCGATCCCGGGCGACGCGAAGCTGATAGCAAGCACATCGAAACCGTCCAGGCCGTTCAGCACGACGGTCATCGCCACTGCAATGACCTGCATGCGGCTCATCGGCGATTCCGAGATCAGTTTTTGCGGATCTGTGGTCACGGGTCCCAACCTTTCTGTTTTTTAACCTGGCCCGGTTGCGCGGTCCGGTGCCGCTCGTCAGGATGATGCTACCCTGATATCAAAGATACGCGGGTCTCCGGAGGAAAAACGATCCTCGAACGCGCTATCCTTACGCCATGACCTTGAATACCTTCCACCCTGCAGTCCGCGCCTGGTTCGAGCACAAGTTCGAGCGCCCAACCCCGGTACAGCGCGAAGCCTGGCCCGTGATTCGACGGGGCGGGAATACGCTGCTTGCCGCTCCCACCGGGTCGGGCAAGACGCTGGCGGCTTTCCTCGCGGCCATCGACGCGCTGGTGCGCGAGGGCGAATTGCGCGGCTTGCCGGACGAGGCACGGGTGCTGTACGTCTCGCCGCTCAAGGCGCTGTCCAATGACATCCAGAAGAATCTCGAAGAGCCGCTGGCCGGTATCCGCGATGAGCTGCTGCAATGGGGCAAACCCGACGTCGAGATTCGAGCGCTAGTGCGCACCGGCGACACGCCGCAGCACGAGCGCGCGAAGATGCGCCGCATGCCGCCGCATATCGTCGTCACCACGCCGGAATCGCTGTTCATTCTGCTCACGTCGGAATCAGGGCGCGGCATCCTGTCGACGGTGCGCACGGTCATCGTCGATGAAATCCACGCGGTTGCCGGCAGCAAGCGCGGCGCGCACCTGGCGTTGTCGCTCGCGCGGCTGGATGCGCTGTGCGGCACGCCGCCGGTGCGCATCGGGCTATCGGCGACGCAAAAGCCCATGGAAACCGTCGCACGTTTCCTCACCGGGAACGGCGACTGCACCATCATCGACACCGGCCACCAGCGCGAACGCGACCTGGCGCTAGCGCTGCCGCGCTCGCCGCTCGAAGCGGTCATGGCGAATGAGGTCTGGGCGGAGCTGTACGATCAGCTTGCGGAACTCGCGTCTGCACATCGCACCACGCTGATCTTCGCGAATAACCGCCGTCAGTGCGAACGAGTCGCGCGCCATCTCGCCGAACGCATCGGCGAGGAATGCGTGACGTCGCATCATGGCAGCCTGTCGAGAAAACACCGGCTGGACGCCGAGCAACGACTGAAAGCCGGCACCTTGCGGGCGCTGGTGGCGACGTCGTCGCTGGAACTCGGCATTGATATCGGCGACGTGGATCTCGTGTGCCAGCTCGGCTCGCCGCGCGCTATCGGCGCCTTGCTGCAGCGCGTCGGCCGCGCCGGCCACGCCGTGCATGCAACGCCCAAAGGGCGGCTGTTTCCTCTTTCCCGCGACGACCTGGTGGAATGCGTGGCACTGCTGGATGCGGTGCGACGCGGCGAACTGGACACGCTCTCTGTCCCGCAACGGCCGCTCGACGTGCTCGCCCAGCAGATCGTTGCCGAAGTGGCGGGACGCGAGTGGGAAGAGAATGCGCTGTATGAACAGCTGCGACGCGCGTGGCCTTACCGCGAACTTGGCAAAGACGAATTCACTACCGTGGTGCGCATGCTGGCGGACGGTTACACCACGCGTCGCGGCCGGCGCGGCGCTTACCTGCACCACGATGCGGTCAACGGCGTGTTGCGTGCACGGCGCGGCGCCCGCCTCACCGCGCTGACCAACGGCGGCGTGATTCCCGACCAGTTCGATTACGAAGTCGTGCTGCTGCCGGAAGGCTTCAAGATCGGAACGCTGAACGAGGATTTCGCGTTCGAGAGCATTCCCGGCGACATCTTTCAGCTCGGTAACACCTCCTACCGCATCTGCAAGGTCGCGCAGGGCAAAGTGTTCGCGGAAGACGCCAAGGGTCAGCCGCCCAACATCCCATTCTGGTTTGGTGAGGCGCCGGGGCGGAGCGATGAGCTCTCACGCGCCGTCAGCCGCCTACGCGCGGAATTGGACCGGCAACTGCAATCGGGAGACCCATCGGCATTCGACTGGGCGCGCGGCGAGTTGCATCTGGAAGAGGCCGCGGCGCGCCAGCTCGTCGACTACAGCGCCGCCTCGCGCGCCGCGCTGACCGTGCTGCCGACGCAGGGCACAATCGTCTTCGAGCGCTTTTTTGACGAGTCGGGCGACCAGCACATGGTCATTCATTCGCCCTACGGCTCGCGCATCAACCGCGCCTGGGGCCTCGCGCTGCGCAAACGTTTCTGCCGCAGTTTCAATTTCGAGCTGCAGGCTGCGGCGGACGAGAACACCATCGTGCTGTCGCTCGGCGTCACGCACAGCTTCGCGCTGGAAGACGTTACGCGCTATCTCAACTCGGCCTCCGTGCGCGAAGTGCTGACGCAGGCGCTGCTCGATGCGCCCATGTTCGGCACACGCTGGCGCTGGAACGCCAGTGTAGCGCTCGCGGTGAAACGCAACTTCAACGGCAAGCGCGCCCCGGCTCAGTTTCAGCGCTCCGATGCGGAGGATTTGCTGGCGGTCGTGTTTCCGGACCAACTCGCCTGCGCCGAAAACTTGAGTGCAGGCTACCGCGAAATTCCCGACCACCCGATCGTGCAGCAGACCGTGAACGACTGTCTGCGCGAGACAATGGACATCGACGGACTGGAAAAGCTGCTGCGGCGACTGGAGGGCGGTGAGATCCGCATCGTGTGCCGCGATCTGGCCGCGCCCTCGCCGCTGGCTTTCGAAATTCTCGGCGCGCGCCCTTATGCCTTCCTCGACGATGCGCCCGCCGAGGAACGCCGCACCCTGGCCGTGCGCCAACGCAGCGTGCTGAGCGCGGACGATGCGGCCGCGCTGGGGCGGCTGGACACGCAAGCGATTGCCAGGGTTCGCACCGAAGCCTGGCCCGAACCGCGCACGGCGGACGAACTGCACGATGCGCTGCTCGTAACGAGCTTTCTCACCGCGCGCGAGGCCGAGGAAGGGCGGACATCCGGGCTGGACTTCGGCTGGTTGCACCTGTTCGGCGAGCTCGTCAACGACCGGCGGGCCGCACGCCTGACCCCGCCGGGCGGAGAAACGCTATGGGTCGCCGCCGAACGCCTGGACTGGTTTCACCGAAGGTGGCCGAGGCTCGAAACCGTTCCCGCAATCGATGCGATTCCTGATGCCGCGGTTACCGATTCGCACACGGCTCTCCGGGAAATCATGCGCGGGCGGCTCGAGGCGCTGGGTCCCGTGACGGCGGAGGCGCTGGCTCTGCCGCTCGGTCTCGACGCGGACGGCCTGCAGCCCGCGCTCGCCGCATTGGAAGCCGAAGGATTTGCGATGCAGGGGCATTACACCGGCGGCGCGGCTATTGAATGGTGCGAGCGGGGGCTGCTCGCGCGCATCCACCGCTACACGCTCAAACGCCTGCGCGCCGAAATCGAGCCGGTGACTCCGGCGGCCTATTACCGCTTTCTGCTGCACTGGCAGCATATCTCGGGCGATCGAATAGAAGGGCCGGAAGCACTCGCCGCCGTGCTGGGACAACTGGAAGGATATCCGGCTGCTGCCGCTTCATGGGAAACGAGTCTTCTACCGTTGCGCATCAGCCATTACAACGCCGATCTGCTGGACCGCCTGTGCAACGCGGGTCGATTCGTGTGGACGCGGCTGAACCCGCCGCCGGTCAATACCCAGAGCGACAGTAGCGGCAGGCACGCGGCACCGGTGCGCAACACGCCGATCGCTTTTGTCGCGCGCCCGCACATGAAGCATTGGCGCGCGCTGGCACGCGACGCTCAGGAGGACCCGTTGAGCAGCAATGCGCAAACAGTGCTTGATTCGCTTCGCGAACACGGCGCGCTGTTCTTCGCTGACCTCGAAGAGGCGAGCGGCCTTTTGCACAGTCATGTGGAAACGGCGCTCGCCGAGCTGGTGGCGCGGGGCCTGGTGACGGCGGACACGTTTGCGGGCCTGCGCGCCCTGATCGGCCCGCAGTTCCGTCGCGCCGACACCCGCCGTCTGCGCCGTCGCGCCCGCTTGCCGAACGTAGAAGACGCCGGCCGCTGGGCGCAAGTTTTCGCTGCCGGTCGCAGCGGAGCGCGGAACGGGCCGCTCGACAACGAACACGCCGCCCACGTCGCCCAGGTACTGTTACGCCGCTACGGCGTTATCTGCCGACGTGTACTCGAACGCGAACCGCTGCTGCCGCCATGGCGCGATCTGCTGTATGCATTCCGCCGCATGGAAGCGCGCGGCGAAGTTCGCGGCGGACGTTTCGTGCAGGGGATGAGCGGCGAGCAGTTCGCACTGCCCGAAGCGGTCGGCGCGCTGCGTGAAGCACGCAAAAGAAAAGACGGCGAGGAAATCATGCTGTCCGCCGCCGACCCGCTGAACCTGATCGGTATCGTCACGCCGGGCCAGCGCCTGCCCGCGCTTCCAGGTAACCGCCTTTTGCTGAAGGACGGTGTGCCCGTCGCCGTACGCACCGGCAAACAGGTCAACTTTCTGCAGGATGTCGATGCGGCGGAAGAGTGGAGCGTGCGCCGGCGGCTAGCGGGACCGTTCAAGGCATCGACGTCGGCGGCGGCGCGAGAGGCGTTGTAGCACCGCTTGGCCAAGTCGCCTCACTACGCCCGACAGGCCCGGAACTGAACTGCAGTGGCCAATGTGCTGGCAGAGTTAAAACGGCGCAATGTTATCCGCGTTGTACTCGCCTACCTGGCAGCCTCCTGGCTCATTGCGCAATTCGTGACGGTGCTGGGCGATCTCATCGCGCTGCCGGGATGGGTCGGCCCGGCCGTGCTGGTTGTCCTTGCGGCCGGTCTCGTCGTGGTCGTGATCCTGGCATGGATGTACGAACTCACGGGCCAGGGGTTCAAGTCCGAGGCAGAGATTCAGGCGGACCCGTCACTGGTCCGGGTACCGGCACGCTACCTGGAGTACCTGACCATTGGGCTCCTGACCATCGCCCTCGGCTACTTCATCTGGGAGAGCCGCTTTGACCGGGAAGGCGACACGACGCCGGCGACCATCTCGGTTGCAGTCTTGCCGTTTGCGGACCTGAGTCCGGGGGGTGGCCAGACGTGGTTTGCAACCGGCATGGCGGACGAGTTGATGAATGCGCTCATTGGTATTTCCGACCTGCGCGTCGCCGGTCGCCGGTCCGCATCGAGGTTTGATCCCGACAGACAGAGTCTTGCCGAGTTCGCCGAGTCGATCGGTGTTTCGCATGTGTTGGAGGGCAGTGTGCGCACCGCGAATAACCGCATTCGCGTCAGCGCGCAGCTGGTGCGCGCGACAGACGGGTTCAATGTCTGGTCGCAGGTCTTCGACGAGGAATTAACGGACATATTTGTAATCCAGGACCGCATTTCCGAGGGAGTGTTGAGGGAATTGCAGCTGCATATCGGCGCCTCGGATCGCTTTCTTCCCGCGGCGGTGTCCGAGCGGGGCACCGATTTCGCGGCCTACGAGGCCTACCTGCAAGGTCGATATTACCTGTCGCGCCGCACCGGGCCGGACCTGGAAAAGGCAATCGATTACTTCGAGGAATCGTTGAGACGCGAGCCGGATCGATCGAAAACGCACTCGGGAATCGCCTCGGTCTACGCTTTCATGCCGTACTACGCACAGGTGCGCTCGCTCAAGGAAATCGGCTTGCTTGCCAGGGCGCACGCAGAGACCGCGGTCCGGCTCGATGACAGCAACGCCGAAGCTCACTCCATACTCGGATTTATCCATATGATTGCCGAGCGGGACTGGGCGAAAGCAGAATCGGCCTTGGCCCGCGCTTACGAATTGGGTCGTGGCGATGCCGAGATAGTCAACGTATACGGCGACTACTTTTATACCGTGGGCGACTATGCCTCCGCCGAGAAAATGGAGCGTTCCGCGGCCGAACTTGAACCGCTGTCCGCGGTGCATCAGCTCGAACTCGGTCTCGTTTATGC
>JBOHZD010000354.1:0-36928 GCA_050738315.1 Woeseiaceae bacterium | reverse complement strand
GAGCCTGGCAACTCGATATTTTCGACGGGGTCGAGCGGGTCGTCGTCATCACCGCGTTGCCGCTCTATCACATTTTTTCGCTGCAAAGTAACTGCCTCGGCATGCTGCTGCTCGGCGGTGAAAGCGTACTCATCACGAATCCCCGCGACTTTCCGGCTTTTGTCAAAGAGCTCGGTCACCACCGATTCACCTATTTCACCGGGGTCAACACCTTGTTCGCGGCGTTGTTGAATACACCCGGCTTTGCCGATCTCGATTTCAGCGGCCTGCGCCTGACCATCGGCGGCGGCATGGCAGTTCAGGAAGCAGTGTCCAATAAATGGAAGCGCGTGACCGGGAAACCGGTCATCCAGGCATACGGCCTGACGGAAACATCCCCCGGCGCGATTGTGAATCCGCTGGATACGGACGAGTTCACCGGCGCCATCGGTCTGCCCCTGCCTTCCACGGACGTACGGATCTGCGATGACAGCGGCAAGGACGTCCCGCCCGGCGAGACCGGCGAAATATGCGTGCGCGGCCCGCAGGTCATGGAAGGTTACTGGAAGAGTCCGGAGGAAACGGCCAATGTCATGTTGCCGGGCGGCTGGCTCAGGACCGGCGATATCGGCCGCATGGACGACCAGGGATACATTTATATCCAGGACCGCAAGAAGGACATGATCCTCGTTTCGGGATTCAACGTGTACCCGAACGAAATCGAAGGCATCGTCGCGGAGATGGAGGGCGTGCTGGAAGTTGCCGCAATCGGCATACCGGACGAAAAGTCGGGCGAGGTCGTCAAACTGTTCGTCGTCCGCAGCAACAAGTCGCTCACGAAAGACGACGTATTGAATTACTGCAGAAAGAACCTGACCGGCTACAAGATCCCCCACCAAATCGAGTTTCGCGACGAACTGCCGAAAACAAACGTCGGCAAGACCCTGCGCCGCGCCCTGCGCGATTGATGGGATCGGACCTCCATAAAGCCGCGAAATGCCGGCGAAACAAGCGAAATAAAAGGCGCTTTTCGTCCCTTAATCGCAGTATTTTGGCATCGATTTGCGCGCATTCAGCGGCTGGGAATAAGGCGTATTTTGGCAGCAAAATGGTCGATTTAAGGGCAGATTGTCGATTACTTTTAACTATTTTCTTTAGTTATCAATGCCGTACCTTGGTCCGACCCCGGATCTGTGGTAGGCGGGGCTCAGGCGGTGTACGGCGGCGACCATGGCTTGTACGTGGTCGGGGTCGATGTCGGGTGTGATGCCGTGGCCGAGATTGAATACGTGGCCCGGGCCGCGGCCGTAGCTTGCGAGAACGCGGGCCACGGCGGCTTCGATCTCGTCCGGCGTTTTCTTTAATAGCGCCGGCTCCAGGTTGCCCTGCAGGGCGACCCGGTCGCCGGTCAGCTCGCGCGCGGTTTTGAGATCCGTCATCCAGTCGACACCCACGGCGTCGCACCCTGTTGCACTCAAATCCGCCAGCAGCGGACCGGCCCCCTTGGTGAAAAGGATTACCGGGATGCGTGTTCCCCCGTAATCCCGCCGCAGGTCTTCGAGGATTTTTTGCAGGCTTGCGAGCGAAAAGCGGCAATAGTCCGGTCGCGAAAGCACGCCGCCCCAGGTATCGAAGATCATGACCGCCTGTGCACCGGACTCTATCTGCGCGTTGAGATAGTCCGCACTCGCCGTTGCAACGACATCGAGCAGGCGCGTCAGCAATGCGGGATCGTCGGATGCGAGACCCCTGATCGTTGCGAAGTCCCTGCTCGAGCCGCCCTCGACCATGTAAGTCGCGACCGTCCACGGGCTGCCGGCGAAACCGATCAACGGTACGCGCCCGTCAAGCTCGCGGCGGACCAGCGCGACCGCATCGAACACATATTGCAGTTTTTCGGCGACCTCGGGCGCGGCAAGGCGCCGAATGTCTGCGGCGGTTTTCACCGGGTTGCGAAATCTCGGCCCTTCCCCTTCCTCGAAATACAATCCCAGGCCCATCGCGTCGGGAACGGTCAGGATGTCCGAAAACAGGATCGCGGCATCGAGCTCGAAGCGCCTGAGCGGTTGCAGGGTTACCTCACAGGCCAGTTCGGGATTGCGGCAGAGACTCATGAAGTCGCCGGCCTGCTCACGGACGCGCCGGTATTCCGGCAGGTAACGGCCGGCCTGGCGCATGATCCACACGGGCGTGCGCGGCACCGGTTGGCGCAGCAGCGCGCGGATCAGGAGATCGTTTTTTTCCCGCGGCGGCATCAGAAGCAGCCTGCGATGGTCGCCTGTATCGATTCGGCCGCTTCCCGCGGACTCCTGGCATCCCGGATCGGACGACCGACGACGATGTAATCCGCGCCGTTGTCGAATGCATCGGTGACGCTCACGACGCGCTTCTGATCGCCGGCCGGTTTGTTCTCTACCGGTCGTATGCCGGGCGTTACCACGACCAGCCTGGCATCGACGTGCTTTCTCAGTTCCGCGACTTCCAGTCCCGACGAGATGACACCGTCGCAGCCGGCCTCGAGCGCCCGTCGCGCCCGGGACAACACCAGCGTTTCCACGTCGCAAGCGAATCCGAGATCATCGAGATCGCCGCGATCGAGGCTCGTGAGCACGGTCACGGCGAGCACTTTGAGTCGCTCGCCCTTGCGTTCCGCGGCGGCCTCCATGATGGACTGGTTGCCGTGCACGGTGACGAAACTCACGCCGCGATCCTTAAGTTGACGCACCGCAGAACCCACCGTTGCCGGAATGTCGAAGAACTTGAGGTCGGCGAATATCTTCTTGTGACGCGCGAGCAGCCATTCGAGCAGTTCGAAGTAACCGCCGCTCATCATCAGTTCGAGTCCCAGTTTGTAGAACGTGACGGCATCGCCGAGTTCGTCGGCCAGGCGCCGCGCCCGGTCGCAATCCGGCACGTCCATGGCGAAGATCAGGCGCTCGGTTACCGGAATTGCATTTCCGTTCATTGGCATGGTCCAGGTCTGTCACCGGCGGCGCATTCTAGCAGGTCGCGGCACGTGATTTATGCGCGGCCGCCAGTGGCGCCGGCCGTCAATCGTTGATGCTCCGCGATCGCATAGCGATCGGTCATGCCGGCTATGTAATCAGCCACCACGCGCGCCTGCTGTTGCTCGCTGCAGCCACGCGCGGTCGCCGCCCCTGCAAAATCCGGCGCCATTTCGCGCGGCTCGCGCAGGTAGATTTGAAACAGGTCACGGACCCGGTCTTTCGCTTTGTCGGTCATGATGCGCACTTTCTCGTGCCGGTACAGGTTCTCGTTCAGGAAGCGTTTCAGTTGAACGTGCTCGTCATAAACCACGTCGCTGAAGCGCACCAGCGGTGTCGCGTGAGCCCTCACATCCTCAATGGAATTCGGCTCGAGTTCGTCAAGGCAGCGCTTCGTATTCTCGATCAGATCCGTGACCAGGTGGTCGATCATGCGCCGAATGATCTCGTAGAGCAGCCGCCGGTCGTCGAGGTCGGGGTAGCGTTCGCGCACGATCTCGTACTGGTTGCCGAATAACGCCTGGCCGCGCAGCTGTTCGAGTTCCAATAACCCGGCACGGCAACCGTCGTCGACGTCGTGATTGTTATAGGCGATGGCGTCCGCGAGATTTGCGATCTGTGCTTCAAGCCCCGGCTGGCGTCGTTCGAGAAAGCGGCAGCCGATGTCCCCAAGTTCGCGCGCATTGCGGGCGGAACAATGTTTGAGTATGCCCTCGCGGGTTTCGAAGGTCAGATTGAGGCCGGGAAAGTCCGCGTATTTGTGTTCGAGCTGATCTACCACCCGCAACGACTGCAGATTGTGTTCGAAGCCGCCGTAGTCGGCCATGCAGGCGTTCAGCATGTCCTGGCCGGCATGCCCGAACGGCGTGTGGCCGAGATCGTGCGCAAGGCTGATGGCTTCGACCAGCGTTTCGTTCAGGCTGAGCGCGCGCGCGACGGTGCGGGCGATCTGCGCCACCTCGAGTGAATGCGTCAAGCGGGTGCGGTACAGGTCGCCTTCGTGGTTGACAAAAACCTGCGTCTTGTAAACGAGGCGGCGAAACGCGGTCGAATGAATGATCCGGTCGCGGTCTCTCTGATACTCGCCGCGGTACGCCGCGGCAGGTTCATCAAAGTTGCGGCCCTTGCCGGTTGCTTCATCGGCGGCGTAGGGTGCGAGCGCACCGGGCGCGATGCCGATTCCGTCACTCATGACCGGCCAGTATCTCGTCCAGGCGCGCTTCCGGATAATCCTCGCTGACGTAGGCCTCGCCGATACTCCGCAACAAAACGAAGCGCAAGCGGCCGTCTTTCGCCTTCTTGTCCATTTGCATCGCGGCAGCGAGCCTGGCCGTGCAGTCTGCCGGCGGGGACACGGGTAAGCCGGCAGCGATGAGCAGCCTTTGCAGCCGCACTTGCTGCGCCCGCTCGATACCACTCAATGCCGCTGCCATGATCATGCCGGCGGCCACTGCCTCGCCATGGAGCCACGCACCGTAGCCCGCCGTGTTCTCGATCGCGTGCGCAAACGTATGGCCGAAATTCAGGAGGGCGCGCTTGCCCTGCTCGCGCTCGTCTTCTTGAACGACGGCCGCCTTTATTTCGCAGGAGCGCCGTATCGCTTGTTCCAGTGCCGACGAATCCCGTTGCAGCAAGCCGTCGATGTTGTCTTCCAGCCAGGCGAAGAAATCAGCATCGGCAATGGCCGCGTGCTTGATCACCTCCGCCAGTCCGGCGCGCAATTCACGGTCCGGCAAGGTGTGGAGCGTATCGACATCGATCAACACGATTCTCGGTTGATGGAATGCGCCGATCAGGTTTTTCCCTTCCGGGTGATTGACGCCGGTCTTGCCACCGACCGAGGAATCGACCTGGGCCAGCAGCGTGGTCGGTACCTGCACGAAGCCGACGCCGCGCATGTAACAGGCAGCCGCGAATCCCGCGATGTCTCCCACCACGCCGCCGCCGAGCGCGATGACTGCCGCATCGCGTCCGGCGCGCATGGCCACGAGCGCATCGATGACCGACTCTGCGGAAGCCATCGTCTTGAAGGACTCGCCGTCCGGCAGGCTGACCGACCGGGTATCGTGTTCGCGGAGGCATCGCCTGAGGCGCTCGAGATAAAGCGGAGCGACGGTGTCATTCGTGACAATGAGGCATGCGGGCCCGTCGAGAAACGGAGCCAGGTCGACACCGCCGTCGACGAGGCCGCGGCCGATGACGATCGGATAGCTGCGATCGCCGAGGGCGACGGTGATGGTGTGCGCTACCGGCAAATCCGGACCCCGGTTTCCAAACCCGATAGGTTACACGATAGGTTACACGAGAAGCCGGAACTCGCCCGCGACGGGCCCCCGACGAGAGGCTGGTGGCCGGATCTAGAGCGCTTCCAGGATCTGCCGGGCAACGGCCTGCACGCGGCGCCCGTCGGTGTCGATGATCAGATCCGCGACTTCACGGTATAAGGGATCGCGCACGTTCATCAGTTCTTCGAGGACATGGGCTTTATCGCGGTTCTCGAGCAACGGCCGCTCGCGGCCGCGTCCGGTGCGCTCGAGTTGCTGCCGCACGCTGGTATTGAGATAGACGACGAAGCCGCGCGCCCCGAGGCGGCTGCGGCTGTCCGGGTCGACGATCGCGCCACCGCCGGTCGCAAGCACGATGCCGTCCAGTTGCGACAGTTCATCGATCACCCGGACCTCGCGCCTGCGAAATCCCGCTTCACCCTCTTTCTCGAAGATGAATGAGATGTCGACCCCGGTGCGGTTTTCTATTTCTTCATCGCTGTCGACGAAATCGAGATGCAGCATTCTGGCCAGGTGCCGGCCCACCGCGGACTTGCCGGCACCCATCGGGCCGACCAGAAACAGATTCCTGGGATGCTTCATTGCCTGCGAGAGTACCGGGGCTTGACGGTCGAGCCAACCCGGGAGCAGTCAGGCTCCCGGGTTGGCGGTCGTACGATTGTCAACCGGTCCGGCGTGGCGCCGGACTAGTAGATGGTGGAACCTTCCGTCAGGATCTTCGGCGTGACGAAAATCAGCAGTTCGGCCTTGTTCGTCAGGTTCTGCCGCGATTTGAACAGGTTGCCGACCCCCGGTATGTCGCCCAGCAGCGGTACCTTGGTAATCGTCTCACGACGTTCCGTTTCGTAGATACCGCCCAGCACCACGGTCTGCCCGTCGGCGACCAGGACCTGGGTTTGCACGACCCGCGTGTCGATACTCGGCACGAAGCCGCCGGTGGCGCTCGCGACCAGGTCGCCCACGGTGTCGTTGCTGACCAGGAGATCCATGATGATGTTGTTGTCCGGGGTAATCTGCGGCGTCACCGTCAAGCTCAGCACGGCTTTCTTGAACTGGGTCGTCGTGGCGCCCGAAGAGGCCGATTCCTGGTACGGAATTTCGACGCCCTGCTCGATCCGCGCTTCCGTCTGGTTTGCCGTGATCACCCGCGGCGTCGAGACGATTTCGCCGCGACCTTCCGCTTCGAGCGCCGTCAATTCGAGATCCACGAGGTAGTCGGACTCGAGCACCGCCAGCGCAAATCGACCGGCAGCGTTCGCGATCGGCACATTGACGTTGTAGCGGTTATCGAGCGTTGGCAGCTCGATCGGGAAAATCGTGCCGTTGCCCGGATCGGCCAGGTTATCCAGCGCCGAACCGATCATCGTATCGGTACCGGTACCGGTGCCGGAGATGACCGTCACGCCGTCGCTCGAGTTCTCGTTGAATGCCGTGACGCCCAGACGCACGCCCAAATCGCGGCTCAGGTCGTCGTTGACGATGACAATGCGCGACTCGATCAGAACCTGGCGAATCGGTATGTCCAGCGTTTCCACGAGTCTGCGGATCTCCTGCAGCTTGTCCGCCGTGTCCTGCACCAGCAGCGTGTTGGTACGATCGTCGACCGACACCGTGCCGCGATCGGACAGCAGCGAATTCTGCCCTTCGGTGCTGCTGATCAGGTCGGCGAGCTGGCTCGCCTTCGCATAATTCACTTGCATGAACTCGGAATAGAGCGGTTCGAGTTCCATGATGGCTTTCTTGGCTTCGAGATCCGCCGTCTCACGAGCGGCGATCTCTTCGGCGGGTGCAACGATGATGACGTTGCCGTTCTGCCGCATGTCGAGACCCTTCGTGGTCATGACGATGTCGAGCGCCTGGTCCCAGGGTACGTTTCGGAGGCGCAGCGTCACATTGCCCTGCACGGTGTCGGACACAACGATGTTGCGTCCCGAGGTTTCTGCCAGTAACTGCAGTACCGCGCGGGTTTCGATGTCCTGGAAGTTCAACGTCAGCCGCTGCCCTTCATATTCCTTGCTCTCGGAAAACAGGCTGCTGGCCTGTGCCGAGTCGTCCGGCGCCGGGTTGACTTCGATCGTGAACTCGTTATCCGACTGATAGGCGAGCTGCTCGTACTCGCCGTCCGCGGAAATGACGACGCGGCTGTCGAGATTGGTGCGCATCGCATCGACTGTCGTCACCGGGGTCGCGAAGTCGGTAACGTCCAGCCTGCGCATCAGTTCCGCAGGAAGCGTCGTATCCTTGAACACGGCAACGATACGCCCGCCCTCCTGGCGGATGTCCACGGCGGTCGACGGGTCGCTGAGCGTTATGACCACGCGCCCGCCGCCATCGCGCGTGCGACGAAAGTCGACATTGCTGATCGAGCGGGCACCGCTCGTCGCATAAGAACGCGGCTCGTTCGCCTCAGCGCCGGCGAAGCGGGTCGTCGTCGACGCCAGGCCGTTGTCGGAGCCCAGGATCACCGTGATGGTATTGCCACTGCGACGGGTTTCGTACGGCACCATCTCGCCCAGGTTCAGCACCACACGGGTGCGGCCGTTGGCCTCCGCTGTCAGAACGGTGTCCAGGGGCCCGAGATTGACATCGCGGCGGCGCGACGTGAGGCCCAGAGACGTTTCCGGCAGATCCAGGGCAATACGCGCCGGCTGCTCAATGGTAAACGCGAGAGGTTCGGGAGCCGTGCCGCTGGTGATCAGTTTCAGTTCCACGCGCTGTCCCGGAAGACTCTGCACCTGGATATCCTGCAACCGGTTCCCTTCCTGTGCGCTGGCGGCCAGGCTGAAAAACACGAGCACCACGGCCTCTGCCACGGTCACCAGTCGTTTAGCCGTCCGTCGGTAAGATGTGCCGATCGACGGCTTGATTTTGAGCGTCATTCCAAATACTCCCAGTTCCATTCAGGCATCAGTCCGCAAGACCTACAGCGGCTTCTCTTTCCAGGTACCCGCCGATCCCGTCCGATATGATCTCAACAACTTCGATTTCCGATTCCGTAATGGCTGTGATTCGACCGTCGTTCTGCCCAATGTAATTGCCGGGAACGACGCGGTGAATCAGCCCGTCCTGGGTCTGCACGAGGCCGTAGGTCGCATCGCCGAGTTCGAGCGTGCCGACCATCTCCAGGGTATCGAGCGGAAACTGTTCCAGAAACTCGCGGCTGCGATTCAGGTCCGGCCGCGTGCCGTTGCCGGGTCCGCTTGCAGTGGCCTGCGGAGTATCGGGCACGAACGGCGAGCGATAGCCTTCCGTATCGGCAACGTAAGAAAATACCTCGTAGGGCGTAATCTCGGGCAACGGTTCGATGCGTCCGCCCGGGCGTGCCTTGACCTCGTTGATGTATTGATCGAGGTCGTCCATGTCACCGGAACAACCTGCCGACGCGAGGCCGGCCGCAACGATCGCCGGCAACAGCGTTCTTATGAAGGAAGCTTTCATTGTTGCTCTGCTCCCTGCTCGAGATAGCGATATATTTTCGCGGTCACTTCGATGGAAAGCTCATCGTAAGTGTCAGGATTGTCCGGTGTGATCCTTATATTGTGCAGCGTGACGATGCGCGGCAGCGCAGCCACGCCACTCACGAAATTTGCGATCTCGTGATAGCCGCCGGACAGGCGGATGAGTATCGGCTTCTCCGCGTAAAAGTCCTTCGGCACTTCCGGCTGAGGCTGGAACAGCTTTTCCTGCAGCCCTGCGGCCAGCCCGGTTTGGGAAATATCCACAATGAGGCTCGGTATTTCCGTCTCCCCCGGCAGCTGCCTCAGCATGGTGCCGAATGACTGCTCCATTTCCGCAAGCTGTGCCTTGTACGCATCGTAGTTCGCGGCCTTTCGCTGTTTGCTCTCGAAGGCGACGCGCAGCGTCTGTTCTTCCTGCTGCGCGCGCTCGAGTTGCGGCGCCCTGTCTTTATAGATCGTCATGTAAACGCCGAATCCCAACACGGCGACGAAAACGATCGCGATGACCGCCGCACGGAAGCCGAGCGGCCAGCGTCCGACGTCGTTGACATCGAGACTTCTGAGCTCCTCCAGGACGTTCATCCGGCATCCTCCATGTCCTCATCCGTCGCCTGTCCTACCTGTTTCATCATCACGCTGAAACGGCTTTGCCGTGCCGGTCCTGTCCGGAACGCTTCGATTTCCTCCAGATTCGGGTCAGACAGCCAGTCGGAGGCATCCATCTGGCGCATCAGCGCGGATACACGGGTGCTCGACTGTGCGACGCCATTCACCTTGACTGCCGCGCCGGTCTGGTCCAGGCCGGTCAGGTACACGCCTTCCGGGAGTTGCCGGGTGATCTCGTCGAACAAATGCACGATCTCGGGGCGGCTTTTCTGCAATTGCTCGATGATTTCCATACGGGCAAGCAGGCGCTCCTTCTGCGCTTCCAAGCCGTCAATCTCCTTGATGCTCTTGTCGAGGGTCGCGATCTCCGCCTGTAAACGTGCGTTGCGCGAATTCTGATGATCGATCATGCGCGAATAAGCGAACATCGTCAGACCGAGTACCACGATGGCGGCGACGAAAGCGCCGGCCATCGCGACCAGAAAGTCCCGTTGCCTCTTTTTGCGCTCTTCTTCGCGCCATGGCAGTAGATTAATGCGTGGCATACTAGTCGAAGCTCCTGAGTGCGAGGCCGCAGGCCGTCAAAAGCGCGGTCGAGTCCTTGTGCACTCCCTGGGATTTTGCCTTGGAAGATATTTTCATCTGGCCTAAGGGGTCGCCGATTTCCGTCGGAATTCCCACGCGACTGGATATCACGTCCGCGATGCCGGGAATGTTCGCGCATCCGCCGCAGACGAGAATCATATCCGGCTGTTCGCGTCCGCCGCCGGATGCAAGATAGAACTGCAGCGAGCGGCTGACCTGTTGTGTCATGTCGTCGACGAACGGTTCCAGTACTTCCGGTTGATAATTACTCGGCAGGCCGCCCTGCTTCTTCGCGCGCCCCGCGTCTTCCATGCTAAGCCCGTAGGTGCGCATGATTTCCTCGGTAAGCTGCTGCCCGCCGAACGCGAAGTCGCGTGTGTAGATGACCCTGAGGTCCTGCAGAACGCTGAAGGTCGTGCTGCTCGCGCCGATATCCACGATTGCAACCGACTGTCCCATGCCGCCATCGGGAATCTGGTGGCTCAGGAGCTGGCAGGCATTCTCCAGCGCGAAGGCTTCCACGTCGACGATCTGCGCGCGCAGTCCCGCGGCATGTACGGCCGCCTGCCGTTGTTCGACGTTGTCGGTGCGGGTCGCGACCAGCAATACGTCCATCAGCTCCGGGTCGTTTTTGTTCGGGCCGACGATTTCGTAATCGAAACTGACTTCCTCCATCGGGAAGGGAATGTACTGGTCGGCCTGAATCTCGACCTGCCCCTCGAGATCGCGCTCCGACAAGCTGGACGGCATCTGGATGATCTTGGTAATCGCCGCGTCGCCGCTGATGGCAACCGCGACATCGGTTGCTTTCGCGCCCGAGCGCTTCACCGCCCGCCGGATGGCTTCGCCAACTGCCTTGGCATCCACGATCGCCTTTTCGTTGACCGAGCTGGGCGGCGTCGGCTCTGCCGAATAGGACTCGACCCGGTAGCGCTTGCCGCTTTGCGACAGTTCGATCAGCTTGACCGACGACGTCGTGATATCGAGCCCCAGCAGGGGTTGAGATTTTTTCCGGAACAGCACGGGTTTTTCCTTTTAAGTCGGCAGCTTGCGCGCCAATTATAGTCTGGACCTGAGCAAATCGACCTAACTATATATCAACAAAAACTTAAATAAAACGTGACTTTGTTCACGATCCGTCGATTGATATGGTACTGCCGCAGCCGATCCCCATTCCGTGAACTGGTTGGCTTCTGCGAATAGATTCCCCATTCCCCCTTGATCGCTTTTTCCGCCGGTTTCACGCCTTGTCGGTGATCGCTGGCAGCGATTCAGTATGGCCCCTGCCCAAGGGGGCTCGCGGCTATCATTGCAGTTTTCGCTCGTGTCGTCGACTGTCAATTGGCGGCCGCGAATTCGCGTGAGGGCCGCAAATGACTGATTCCCCGCTGACACGGGCCGGCTGGCTGGCTATCATTCCACGAACGCAGGCCGGGCCAGCCTGTCAGTGAACTTCGTTCTGTGGCAACTGCCCCCGGTGACGATTCCACAGCCGATCCCCGACCTGCGCATGGCACAGCCCGGACAGTCAGCATGTTGAATGGAAGCAGGCAAAACGACCGGCCCAGGCAGGGCTCCGCACGGCGCTATATAAAGTGGCTGATACTCCTGGTCGGCACCGGGCTGATCGGTACGCTGGCGGCGGCCGCCGCCGTCATCGGCGCTTATTATTACGTGGAGCCGCGACTCCCCGCGGCCGAGGCCATTCGCGAAATCCCGCTGCAGATCCCGTTGCGCATCTTCAGCCGGGACGGGCGCCTGATCGAGGAGATCGGCGAACGCCGGCGTATCCTGGTCACCTATGACGACCTGCCCGAATTCGTGGTCGACGCATTCATCGCCGCGGAGGATCGTCGCTTTTTCGCCCATCACGGCGTTGATTACCGCGGCATACTGCGCGCCGGCATCGGCCTGTTGCGCACCGGTTCCATCAGCGAGGGCGGCGGCAGCACCATCACGCAGCAGCTCGCCCGGGATTACTTCCTCACCCGCGAAACGCTGTTCACGCGCAAACTCCGGGAAGCTTTCCTGGCCTGGCGGATCGAGCGTGAATTCAGCAAGCCGGAAATCCTGGCACTCTTCGTCAACAAAATGTTTTTTGGTCAGCGCGCGTATGGTGTCGCCGCGGCGGCACAGGTTTATTTCGGCAAGAGCTTGCAGGAGATCAACATTGCGGAAGCCGCCACACTGGCGGGCGTGTTGCCGGCGCCGTCGGATTACAACCCGGTGCGCAGCCCTGCCAATGCATTGATGCGGCGAAATTATGTCTTGCGCCGCATGCATGAACTCGACTACATCGACAGCGACGAGTTTGCGCGGGCGCTGGACTTCCCGATGGAATCCCGGCTCTACGGCACGGCAACGGAACTGCAGGCGCCGTACGTCGCCGAAATGGTGCGCCGCGAAATGCTGTCGCGGTATGGCGAAGAGACCTACGCCGCGGGCTTCAAGGTGGTCACCACGCTCGATTCGCGGCTGCAGGTCGCGGCCAATTACGCACTTCGGAACGGGTTGCTCGAATTCAGCCGGCGCCGCGGCTACCGCGGCCCGATCACGCACGTCGAAGTGGACGCCGCCGCGCTGCAAAGGCCCTGGGCCGAGTGGCCGGAGAAACTGAAGCTCGCGCTTGCGGAATACGGCAACCCGGGCGGCCTGTCCGTCGCGATCGTCACGGCATTGAACGAGGACGACAGCGCTGCCGTCGCGCTGCAGGATGGCACGCCGATCTCCTTGCCCTGGTTCGGCATCTCCTGGGCGAAGCCCTATATCGACCAGGCCACCACCGGCCCGGCGCCTGAAACGGTCGGCGACGTACTCGCGCCGGGCGACGTTATCTACGTGATGCCGACGGTGAGCGGCGCCTGGGCACTCGCGCAACTGCCCGATGCGCAGGCCGCTCTCGTATCGGTCGACCCGATGGATGGCGCCATCACGAGCCTGGTCGGCGGCTTCGACTTCTCGATCAGCAAATTCAACCGGGTCACGCAGGCCGCGCGGCAGCCCGGGTCCGCATTCAAGCCCTTCATCTATTCCGCGGCACTGGAACACGGCAATACCCCCGCGACGATCCTGCTCGACGCGCCGGTGTTCATCCGTTCGTCCGAACTCGAGGCGGTGTGGCGGCCGCTCAACTACACCGGCCGTTTCTATGGCGAGCAACGCCTGCGCGAAGCGCTGGTCCGTTCGCTGAACCTGGCCACCGTACGGCTGCTGCTGAACAAGACCGGGGTCGGCAATGCAGTCAGGCATATCGCAAAATTCGGCTTCGGCGGCGCCGCGTTGCCTTACAACGGTTCGCTCGCGCTGGGAGCGGGCGTCGCAACACCCCTCGATATGGCACAGGCCTATGCAACGTTTGCGAACGGCGGTTACAGGGTGCAGCCCTACGTCATCGACTCGATCAGCAGCGCGGAGGGTGAGATCCTCTACCGCGCGGATCCCGCCGTGGTCTGCCGCCGCTGCGAGGTCGATCCGGAAGGTTTGCCCGAGTCTCGCATGTCGTACCTGCCCCCGGCCGCGGCCGGCCAGACGGGTCTGATGCGTACGGGCGAAGAGCCACCGCCCATGACACTCGAACAGATGGCCGAAGTCGGCGAGTCGTATCGGCCGGATGCGACGGCGCTACCCGAATTCTTTGCCGACGTGCATCTTGCGCCGCGCGCCATCTCCGAACAGAACGCGTATCTGATCCAGGACATGATGCGGGACGTCATCACCCGCGGCACCGGCCGACGGGCATTGCAACTCGGGCGCCAGGACCTGTCCGGCAAGACCGGCACGTCGAACGACCAGCGCGATGCCTGGTTTGCCGGTTTCAACAGCAGAATGTCCGTCGTGTCCTGGGTCGGATACGACCAGAGCCAGCCGCTCGGTCCCGGCGAACAGGGTTCGAAAACCGCGCTGCCGCTGTGGATCGAATTCATGCGGAGCGCGCTCGAGGGCGCGCCGCCTGCCGCGATGCCGATGCCGGACGGGATCGTCACGGTGCGCATCAACAAATCGTCCGGTTGTCCCGCGAGCGCCTCCGATAGTTACGAGAACATCATGTTCGAGATTTTTCGAGTGGGTCACGTACCGGAATGCGAATTCACGGATGATCATCGTGACATATTCAATGAAAGCGACGATCCGGAGGCGGACGAGCCGATATTCTGATGGGCAGGAAAGCGGCAAGTGGCATCGATCGGGCCAGACAGGTGCTGGCGCAGGAAGCTGCGCGCATCATCGTCGAGCAGGGAATCCAGGATTACCGGCTGGCCAAGTTCAAGGCCGCGGAGAGGCTCGGTATGACCGATCGCGGCGCCTTGCCGGGGAACAGCGAAATCGAACGCGCGGTCAGCGAGCATTTGCAGCTGTTCGGCCGCGAATCGCATCTCAATCTGTTACGAATGCTGCGACGCGCTGCCGTATCCGCCATGGATCTACTCGCGCCGTTCGCGCCGCGCCTGGTCGGACCGGTATTGCATGGCACGGCGGCGTCCAACTCGGCCATCAGTCTGCACGTCTTCGCCGATCATTTCGAACAGGTTGCAATGACACTGCAGGAGAAGCGGGTCACGTATCGCCTCTACGAGCGACGCCTGAAGAGCACGCGGCACCGCGCGGAAACATTTGCCGGGTTGCGCTTCATGCATGATGAATCGGCGGTGGAGGCGACCGTGTTCCCGTTGAATGGCGTACGTCAGGCGCCAATCAGCCCCATCGACGGCAAACCCATGCGCCGCGCTGACGTCGCGGCGGTGCGGCGGCTCATCGAATGAAGGAATTCAGCGCTGGCCGAGCGGGACGTAGTCCCGCCGCACCGGGCCTGTGTACAACTGCCGCGGCCGGCTGATCTTGCCGTTCGGATCGGTAATCATCTCGCGCCAGTGCGCGACCCAGCCCACGGTCCTCGCGATGGCGAACATCACGGTGAACATCGAGGTCGGAATCCCCAGCGCCCGGTAGATGATGCCGGAATAGAAATCGACGTTGGGATACAGGTTCTTTTCCAGGAAGTACTCGTCCTCGAGCGCGACCTTTTCCAGCTCGAGCGCGAGGTCGAACAGCGGGCTGTCCGTCCGGCCCATCTGTTGCAGGACCTTGTGACACATGTTGCGGATGATCGTCGCCCGCGGGTCGAAGTTCTTGTAGACCCGGTGGCCGAATCCCATCAGCCGGAAAGGATCGTTGCGGTCCCTGGCGCGAGCGACGAACTTGGGAATGTTTTTCGGTTCGCCGATTTGCGTCAGCATTTTGAGGACGGCCTCGTTGGCGCCCCCGTGCGCCGGGCCCCACAGCGCCGCGATGCCCGCCGCGATCGCCGAATACGGGTTGGCGCCGGAACTTCCCGCCATCCGCACCGTCGATGTCGAGCAATTCTGCTCGTGATCGGCGTGCAGAATGAACAACAGGTCGATCGCCTGTGCCGCTACTTCGTTGATCTCATACGGTTCCGCCGGCACGGCGAAGAACATATGCAACATGTTCTCGCAATAGCCGAGATCGTTGCGCGGATAAATAAACGGCTGCCCGGCGGTCAGTTTGTACGCCGCGGCCGCGATCGTCGGCAATTTTGCGATGATTCGATGCGTGAATACTTCCCGCGCATCGGCATGGTTGACATCCATCGTGTCGTGGTAATAGGCGGACATTGACCCGACCACGGCCGAGAGCATGGCCATCGGGTGTGCGTCGTACCGGAATCCATTGAAAAACCTCAGCATTCCCTCGTTCAGCATGGTGTGCGTACGGATCGAGGTGTCGAATGCGGACAACTGCCCGGCCGTGGGCAGGGCGCCGTATAAAAGAAGATAGGCGACTTCGATGAAACTCGATTTCTCGGCGAGCTGCTCGACGGGGTAACCGCGGTATAGCAGCACGCCCTTATCTCCGTCGATGTACGTGATCGCGCTTTCGCAGCTGCCGGTGGCGACGAACCCCGGGTCGTAGGTGAATACACCCTGCTCACGGTACAACTGGCTGATGTCGATGACGTCCGGCCCGAGTGTGCCTTTGCGAACCGGCAGTTCCACCGACGACGAGCCGTCCGGCCGGGTCAGCGTGTAGGTATTTTTTGTCATAACAATCCTCTCCGGCCCACCATGTTGCCGCAAGCCGGAAAAACGGGCAAATGACGAACACGAAACGACCGCCGCACGGGCCGTGCGGGTGGCTCGAGCTGCTGTGACCGGAGGGCGAAGATTAAGGCGCCCGACCAGAAGCGAACCTGACTGACTTAAGTGATGCCGTACTTGCGACGGAACTTGTCGACGCGGCCGCCGGAATCGACGATCTTCTGTTTGCCGGTATAGAACGGATGACACGCCGAGCACACCTCGATGTGCAGATCGTGGCCCAGGGTGGAGCGGGTCACGAACTCATTGCCGCAACTACAGGTCACCTTGATGTCGATGTAGTCGGGATGAATCTCGGCTTTCATTGGGCTCGTCTCCGGCACTGCATTCCGCTCGGAACTCCGGGGTGCGCGGCTTGAGGCGGCGGCCCGCGGGATCGGGAGCGGTCTGAAAAGGTCGCGTAGGATAACGGTAAGCCAGGGGTCCCGCAAGCCCCGGGCGGGCAACCTCCAATTATCCACAAATCCTGTGGATAACATTGTGGAAGAAGATTGAGTGAATGGCCTAAGTCGGCATTTTTGAAGCCCCGTTACTAAAATGTCTATTTTATGTTCATATTCTTAATTTCTTTAATTTCATAAGCTTAGAGGACACTCCGTAACGCCTTGCTCAATTGTTGTACTTATTACACGGATATTACAGGCGATGCCGTCCGTTGTGCATAACACGCCGCAGCAAGTGAGCCCCACAATCAGTCCAGAAAGACCGCCTGCAGGTCGTTCAGGAAGCGCAGACCCTGCTCTGTCGGCCGCCATTGGCCGGTAGCGGCTGATTCGAGCAGGCCCGATGCCCTGGCACGGGAGACGCCGGGCCATACGGCGCTGAATGGAAGCCCGGTCCGCGAGACAAACTGGGCTTCGGCAAAGCCCTCTGGCAGCCGGAGCGCGTTCAGCAGGTACTCGAAGCCGATTTCCCCGGATTCGAGCTTCTGTTCCGAAATTCCGGGCCGGCCGCTTTCGATCTGTTCCATATAGACACGCGGGTGCGCCGGCTTGGTATAACGCCGGATCGTCCGGTCGTCGGCGGTGATTTTGCCGTGCGCGCCGGCGCCGAGCGCGAGGTAATCGCCGAATTGCCAATAGTTCACATTGTGCCGGCAACGAAAACCGGGGCGAGCAAAGGCCGACACTTCGTATCGCTCGTACCCGCCAGCCGCCAGCCGTGCATGGCCATGCTGTTCGATGTCCCAACAGAGCTCGTCGTCCGGCAGGTCGGCGGGCGGCTTTGCGTGAAATACCGTGTTCGGTTCGAGCGTCAACTGGTAATAGGAAATGTGCGCCGGCGACAATCGCACTGCCTGCAGGACGTCCGCGACCGCCATGTCCACGTTTTGCCCCGGCAGTGCGAACATCAGGTCCAGGTTGATGGAGTCGAAAGCCGCCCGCTCCGCGTCGCGCCAGGCATCCAGGATTTCGTTGGCGCCGTGAATACGGCCGAGACGCTTCAGCGACTCGTCGTTGAAGCTCTGCGCACCGAGCGACAGCCGGTTGATGCCGGCACGGCGATAATCGACCAGGCTGTCATGTTCGAGCGTGCCCGGATTGGCCTCCATCGTAATCTCGGCATCGGCCGCGAGGCGGCAGCACCCGGCGATCGCGTCGATCAGCCGGCCGATGTCGGCGGCACTGAAAAGGCTTGGCGTGCCGCCGCCGAGAAAGACGGTTTCGACCGTTCTCCCGCCGGCCCGGCCCGCTTCGAGGGCGATGTCCGAAAGGAGCGCGGCCAGGTACCGTCGCTTATCCGTTGCAGGGCCGGCCGTGTGCGAATTGAAGTCGCAGTACGGACATTTGCGCACGCACCATGGCAGATGCAGGTAAAGCGACAGCGGCGGCAGCGCGGCACTCACGGCGAAGCCCTTCGCGCCAGCAAGTCACTCAACCCACGAAAGGCCTGTCCCCGGTGGCTGACCCGGTTTTTGTCGAGGGCTGACATTTCCGCAGCAGTCCGCCCGAGTTCCGGATCGTAAAAGACCGGATCGTAGCCGAATCCGCCGTGGCCGCGGCGTGTGCCGAGGATGCGTCCCGCCCAGCGGCCGACTGCCACGAGCGGCCGCGTATCGCCGACGTGCGCGACATGGACGGCGGCGCATTGAAATGAGGCCGTGCGCGCATCGTCCGGGAGATCGCCCAGTTCCGCGAGCAAGGCGTCGATGTTCTGGTTGTCCGTAGCCCGAAGCCCTGCGTAGCGCGCGGAGTGGACGCCCGGCCGGCCGTCGAGCGCATCGACCACCAGCCCGGAGTCGTCGGCGATGGCCGGCATTCCTGCGATATGTGCTGCGTGACGGGCTTTGATCAGGGCGTTTTCCGTGAACGTCGTGCCCGATTCGGGCGGCGCCTCGATACCGAATTCCGCTTGCGACAGGAGGACGACCTCCAGGCGCTCGAGCAGCTGTCTTATTTCAGCCAGTTTGCCTGGATTATCGCTGGCGAGGACGATCCGTCCCGGCATGGCCATCACTCACCGGTTGAAGCCGTCAATGGCGGCGTTCTGCGCGGACACGATCGCGCTGACGCCGTGCGCCGCCAGATCGAGCAATTCATTGAAGTCATCGCGGCTGAACGCGTGGCCTTCGGCGGTGCCCTGTACTTCGATGAATCGCCCGGCCTCGTTCATCACCACGTTCATGTCCGTTTCGGCCTCGGAATCCTCCTGGTAATCCAGGTCGAGCACCGGCATGCCGCGATAGATACCGACGGAGACCGCCGCCACCTGGCCGTGAATCGGATCGGCGTTCAGTTGCCGGCGCGAAATCAGCCGCAGCATTGCCACCTTGAGCGCTACGTACGCGCCGCTGATCGCGGCCGTGCGCGTGCCCCCGTCCGCCTGGATGACGTCGCAGTCGAGCGTCACCGTCCTTTCGCCGAGGGCGACGAGATCGGTTGCCGCGCGCAGCGACCTGCCGATGAGCCGCTGAATTTCCATGGTGCGGCCGCCTTGCCTGCCACGCGTCGCCTCGCGACCCGAGCGGGAATGGGTCGCCCGCGGCAGCATCCCGTACTCTCCGGTGACCCAGCCTTTACCCGTGCTGCGCAACCACGGCGGTACCCGGTTTTCCACGGTTGCCGTACAGAGCACACGCGTATCCCCGAATTCAGCCAGCACGCTGCCTTCGGCATAGCGCGTGAAATCCGTCGTGAATCGTGCCGTCCTCATCTCGTCCGGCGCGCGGCCGCTCGGTCGCATGGCTACCTCCCTATTCGCCAAGCCAGCGCAATACCGTGCCCGTCGTATTGTCGCTGTAGGGCGCGTTCGTTGTGAGTGCCTTGACACTCAACGCTTTAAGATTGTCGGCCAGGCTTTCGCCTGGGCGTGTCGCGAGTTCCGCCATCTCAGTGTCCGAAATCCCGGACCATAGCCCGTCACTGCAGGCAAGCAGTACATCGCCGGGCAGCAACGGCTTCCTGGCTGTGATGCTCATGTCGGGCACCGGAGCATCGCCGCCGATGCAGCATTCGACGAAGTTGCGCATGGGATGATCGAGCGCCTCCGCTTCGGTTATTGCGCCCTCCTGGATGAGCACCTCGACATGGCTGTGATCGCGCGACCGGCTGAGTACACGGGCATCGCGCATGTGGTAGATGCGGCTGTCGCCCACATGGCCCCAGTAACTGCCGCTCTCCTGGATGAGACACACGGCACAGGTCGCCCGCGGCCGGAAGTCGACGGCCAGGTCCGCGCCGATGCGCACGACTTCATCATGCGCGCGGGCCAGTGCCGAATAGAGGAATCCTTGCGGATCGAACACCGGCAGCCGCGACGAAGTAAACAGGTCCTGCACCGTCTTGAGCCCGGTTTCGGCGGCACGTGCTCCGTCCGAATGCCCGCCCATGCCGTCGAATACCAGCATCAGGGCGGCATTCTCTGCAACGATCACTGCGGCGCGGTCCTGGTTGTCCTGGCGGTCTCCAACCGAGGAAACCTTGGCATATTCGATCTGCATGATAAAAGAGGGCTTGGTTCCGTATGTCTTTCGCTCGTCCGGGTTTGATCGATGGTCATCCATTCCGGTCCGTCACAGCGGCAACGCTTCGGGTTAGAATCGTTCACATGTTACACAGTATGACAGGCTTCGCGCGACACACGGCCGAGACACCGCAAGGCGTTCTCACCTGCGAGCTGCGTACCGTCAATCACCGCTATCTCGACGTCCAGTTCCGTTTGCCGGACGAATTGCGCGCGGCTGAAAGCGAGCTCAGGCAGCAGGTCGGCGGCGCCGTGAAACGCGGCAAGATCGATTGCGCGCTGCACTTTCGGCGCGCGCCGGGCAATCCTGCCGGCATGCAGCTGAACCGCCCGCTCGTGGACCAGTTGGCGACAAGGCTTGCCGAACTTGCCGCGGCCATGCCGGATCTCCGCGCTCCGGATTCTGTCGATGTGCTGCGCTGGCCGGGTGTCCTGGAAGACCCCGAGGTCGATCCGGGATTTCTGCTGAAGGAGGCAGAACGACTGCTGGCGACGACGCTCGACGACCTGACTGCCATGCGCGCGAGCGAAGGACTGCGCATTGCCGCGATGCTCGAGTCGCGCTGCGTTCAGGTGCTCCAGATTGCCGCCGGTCTCCGGTCCCGCATGCCGGACATCCTCATGGCGTTGCGCACAAAGCTGAAAGAGCGTCTCGCCAAGCTGAACGTCGAAGCCGACCCGGCGCGACTCGAAACCGAACTCGCGCTCATAGCGCAGAAACTCGACGTCGACGAGGAACTGGATCGGCTGACCAGCCATGTGAGCGAGATCCGGCAGGTCGTCGAAAAGGGCGGTCCTGTCGGTCGCCGGCTCGATTTTCTGATGCAGGAGCTGAACCGTGAAGCCAATACCCTGGGCTCCAAATCCGGCGATGTGGACACCACGCGCGCTGCGGTTGAATTGAAAGTACTGATCGAGCAAATGCGCGAGCAGGTTCAGAACGTCGAATAGCCTATGTCCGCCAGGTTAATCGTAATCGCAGCTCCCTCGGGAGCCGGCAAGACAACGCTCGTCAATGCGTTACTCGAGCGGAATCCCGATCTTCGATTTTCCGTTTCCTATACGACGCGCCGCAAACGCCCGAACGAGCAAGAGGGCCGCGATTACTTCTTTGTGACCGAGGAGCGATTTCTGCAATTGCGCGATCAGGGCGAATTGCTCGAATCGGCGCTGGTGTTTGACAACTACTACGGAACCAGCCGTTCGCAAGTCGAGGCAGAACTCGAACAAGGGCATCACGTCATCCTGGAAATCGACTGGCAGGGCGCAGAACAGGTCCGGACAGCCAGGCCCGATTGCATCTCGGTTTTCATATTGCCGCCCTCGCGATCCGAACTGGAGCGGCGCCTCCGCGGGCGGCGCACCGACAGCGACGCCGTCATCGCAAGGCGCCTGGCGGATGCGCTCGGCGACATGTCACACTGGGACGAGTTCGACTACGCGATCGTCAACGACGACCTCGCGGACTCCGCATCGCGCCTCGAAGCGATCATCGCCGGGCAGGGCGCGGACAACAGGCTCGATCACGCACCGTTGCGGTCGAGGATCGGGCAGATTCTGGACGGCGACCGCCCGCAGCCGCCACAGACACGGCTTCCATCCGGGCGCTGATCTGCAGTAGACTGGTGGGTCTGTGTACGTTCGGGGCTCGAATCCGGGCCCGGCGGATCCCCGGCGAATGTTGATAGTTGAGAGGAATGAATGGCCAGAATTACGGTCGAAGATTGTCTGGACAATATCGAGAATATTTTTGAAATGGTGCTGGTCGCGTCGAAGCGTGCCAGACGCATTGCCCATGGCGCGGACCCGCTGGTCGAGATGGCCAACGACAAACCGACGGTCATCGCCTTGCGCGAGATCGCAGCCGGCCACGTCACCCCCGCGATTCTGGACGAGGTCGAGCAACCGTCGACGGAGCAGTTCCTGCAGCCGGAAGCCGTGGAAGAGATCATTCCGATGCGAGGCATCTCGATCGGCGATTGACCCTGCCACACGCGTAGAGATCTGACCCTGCAGGAGCCCGCCATGCGGGCGACCCGGGGTGAAGGAACCCTTCGGGTTGTGGGTGATCACGTTTGTGGGTGACGGCGCCCTGACCCGGGAGGGCTTTTCAGGACCGCCGTAAATACCTCCCTGTAGGCTTCGGGCGAAACATCCCTGTTTCGCACGATCCTGAAAAGCCCTCCCCGGTCACGGCGCCTCCCGATCTTCTTGGGTGCTTTCAACGACCTCGGCGACGTTGGCACCATCAGCGGGTACGGGTGGTCCATATACACACCGGTTCTCCAACCGCGTTATGATCAATCATGGACTACGCGGCGACAATTCTCGCGAGACTTCCAGGAACCACGGTGCGTCGCGACCGGGGTTTGCGGCGGCTGATCGAAACGCTCGAGTCCAGCATGCCCGCCGAGCACATCGAGCAGATATTGCAGGCCTACGAATTCGGCGCGAGCGCGCACGAAGGTCAGAAACGCCTAAGCGGCGAACCTTACATTTCGCACCCGGTGGCCGTCGCCCAGATCCTGGCCGACATGCGCATCGATGCACAGACGATAACCGCCGCGATCCTGCATGACGTCGTTGAGGATACCGCGACCCCGATCGCCGAGCTGAAGCAACAGTTCGGCGCCGAAGTTGCAGCGCTGGTCGATGGCGTCAGCAAACTCGATCAGATGCAGTTCCACAGCCGCGCCGAAGCGCAGGCGGAAAGTTTCCGCAAGATGATGCTGGCGATGATCGAAGACATTCGCGTCATCCTGGTCAAGCTCGCGGACCGACTGCACAACATGCGCACCCTGGACGCAATGCCGAGGGAAAAACAGAAACGCATCGCGCGCGAGACGCTCGAGATTTATGCGCCCATTGCCAATCGGCTCGGCATCAACCACATGAAAATCGATCTCGAGGATCTCGGCTTTCGTTACCTCTATCCATTTCGATATCGAGTACTCGAAAAAGCGGTCCGCAGAAGCAAGGGCAGCCAGCGACAGATCGTCAAGAAGATATCCGAGCGCATCAGCAAGGCGATGAAAAACGAAGGCATCGAAGGCGAAGTCCTGGGCCGGGAGAAGCACCTCTACAGCATTTACAAGAAGATGGCCGAAAAAAAACGGCTGTTGAGCGACGTCGCGGACGTGTACGGCTTTCGCATCATCGTCGGCGACGTGAACACCTGCTATCAGATGCTCGGGCTCGTACATGCGCTCTACAAGCCCATGCCCGGCCGCTTCAAGGATTACATCGCGATTCCGCGCATCAACGGCTATCAGTCGCTGCATACCACGTTGTTCGGGCCGAAAGGCCTGCCGCTCGAGGTGCAGATTCGCACCAGCGAAATGGACAAGGTTGCGGAATCCGGGGTGGCCGCGCATTGGCAATACAAGGCCGAAGACAAGACGACAGCGACCCCGCAGCGGCGGGCCAGGGAGTGGCTTACGCGGCTCGTCGAGATCCAGGAATCCGGCAGCTCCGAGGAATTTCTCGAGAGCGTGAAGGTGGACCTGTATCCCGACAAAATCTACGTGTTCACCCCGCAGGGCGACATCATGCCGCTGCCGAAAGGCGCCACGGCGGTCGACTTCGCCTACGCGGTGCATACCGACATCGGCAATCGCTGTGTCGCGGCGAAGATCGACCGTAACCTGGTGCCGCTGCGTACCCAATTGCAGAACAGCCAGGCCGTCGAAATCATCACCGCTCGTGGCGCCAAGCCGAACCCGAACTGGCTGTCGTTCGTTACGACCGCCAAGGCGCGTTCGGCGATTCGCCACTATATGAAGAATATGCGCAACAGCGAGTCGATCGATCTCGGCAAGCGCCTGCTGGACCGGTCGCTGAAGGACCTGGGATCGTCACTGCGCAAAGTCGGCAAGGTTCGTCTCCGCGAGGCTTTGAGCGGCCTGGGTCTCACCGAGCCGTCCGAACTGTTCGAACAACTGGGCCTCGGAGAAAGACTCGCGCCGCTCACTGCGAGATTCCTGCTGGGTGTCAATCAAGAGGAAGGCGCCGGTGCGCCGACCGCAGCCAGTCTCGTCATCGCCGGCACGGAGGGTGTCGTGGTCAGCTACGCGAAGTGCTGCCATCCGATTCCCGGTGACGACGTCATGGGATATTTGAGTTCCGGCCGCGGTATCGTGATTCACAGAATCGCCTGCGGAAATTTGCGGAACTTCCGCAAACAGCCGGAGAAGTGGATTACGGTGAGCTGGGAGAGTGAGATCGACCGCGATTTTTCCAGCCAGATACAGGTGGATACCGCCAACAAAACCGGCGTGCTGGCCGAAGTGGCCGCAACCATCGCGGACTCGAATTCGAATATCGAACAGGTGTCTGTGCTTGACCGGCACGATGATTGCTCCATATTGAGGTTGCTGCTACAGGTCAAGAACAGACATCATCTCGCCACGATCATGAGCAACATCCGAAAAATGCCGAACGTCATCCGCGTGTCGCGCGACTGCGCATAAAGTGGGTGCAGGGGCCGGAGTAAGGAGAGCAAGTTGAGCAAAGAAGTCATTCACTCCGAGCGCGCGCCCGCCGCCATCGGCACCTATTCACAAGCCATCAGGAGCGGCAACCTGGTATTTCTTTCCGGTCAGATTCCGCTGGACCCAGCGACCATGGAGCTGGTCAAGGGAGATTTCGAGACCCGGGCGCGGCGCGTCTTCGATAATCTGCAGGCGGTCGTCAACGCCGCCAGCGGCGAACTCGATCAGGTCGTCAAATTGACGATCTATCTGACCGATCTCGGCAACTTCGCGACGGTGAATGCGGTGATGGCCGACTACTTCAACGAGCCGTTTCCGGCTCGCGCCGCGGTGGGCGTGGCGTCCTTACCGAAAGGTGCCGACGTGGAAGCGGAGGCCATACTCGCGTTGTAGCACGGTGTCCGCCGCGCAATCGAATCTCACGGCGCTGCCCGGAGTCGGGCCGGCCCTTGCTGCAAAGCTCGAGCGGCTTGGCGTTTATCGCCCGGAAGACCTGCTGTTCCTGCTGCCGCTGCGGTACGAAGACCGCACCGAGCAGGTCAGGCTCGGGGCGCTCGAGGTCGGCATGCGCTGCATGGTCGCCGGGCAGGTGCTGCTCGCCGAAGCGGTCTATCGCGGCAGGCGCAGTCTGCTGGTCCGCATCGGCGACGGGTCCGGGCAGCTCACGTTGCGGTTTTTCCATTTCTCGCGGCAGCAGCAAAGCAGCTTCAGCGCCGGCGCCACGGTCAGTTGCTACGGCGAGGTTCGCGCAGGGCCCGCCGGCCTCGAAATGGTGCATCCCGAATATCGCCTGCTCAAGCCGGGGCAGAATCCCGTTGTCTCCGACGCGCTGACACCGATCTACCCGTCCACGGAAGGCGTGCAACAGGGCCGCCTGCGAAATCTTGTCGGCGTGGCGCTTGCGCGGATGCAGACTTCACCGCCACCGGATCTGCTGCCGCAGTCGATCCGTGAAAAATACCGCATGCCGCTCCTCGCTGACGCACTTCTTTACCTGCATCGTCCGCCGCCGGATGCCGATCTCGAGAGTATCGAAGCGGGCAAACATCCCTGCCGCATACGGCTGGCGTTCGAAGAATTGCTCGCGCACTACCTGAGTCTCCGGAGGCTCAAGGTCCAGGCCAGTCACGAAGCCGCAATACCATTGTTCGGCGGCGATAGCGCGCAGCGATTTACGGCGAGCCTGCCTTTCGAACTGACGTCCGCACAGAAGCGTGTCATCGGAGAAATAACGGACGACATGCGTGAGCCACGTCCAATGATGCGCCTCGTACAGGGCGACGTCGGCTCCGGCAAGACGGTGGTCGCCGCCGTTGCCTGCCTGCACGCGATTGCCGGCGGCGTACAGGCGGCCGTGATGGCGCCGACGGAACTGCTCGCTGAGCAGCACTGGCACAATTTCTCTCGTTGGTTTCGCGATCTGGACATCGAACTCGCCTGGCTCAGCGGGAGTTTGCGGTCGGCGCGGCGACGGGCTTCGCTCGAGGCAATTTCGAGCGGCCATGCAAAACTCGCCGTCGGCACGCACGCGTTGTTTCAGGAAGGCGTGGCTTTCGACCAATTGGCGCTCGTCGTAATCGACGAGCAGCACCGCTTCGGTGTGCACCAGCGCATGTCATTGCGCGACAAAGGAGCGGCGGGCGGACACTTACCGCATCAACTGGTCATGACCGCGACACCGATACCGCGCACGCTTGCGATGGCGGCATACGCGGACCTCGATTGTTCGGTAATCGACGAACTTCCCCCCGGCCGCCGGCCGGTGCAAACCGTTGCCGCGCCGGACGGCCGGCGTAGCGAAATCGTCGAGCGCGTGCGCGCGGCCTGTGAGGGCGGCCAACAGGCTTACTGGGTCTGCCCACTGATCGAGGAATCAGAAACACTCGACTACCAGGCGGCGGAAGCGAGTTTCGACAATTTGCGCGCTGCGCTGCCAGCTTTGCGCGTCGGCCTGGTTCACGGCCGCATGAAACCCAAGGAGAAGGAGCGCGTCATGCGCGCTTTCAAGGAAGGAAGCATACAGGTGCTGGTGGCCACGACCGTCATCGAAGTCGGCGTCGATGTACCGAATGCCAGCTTGATGATCATCGAAAACGCAGAACGCATGGGCCTGTCGCAGTTGCACCAGCTGCGTGGCCGGGTCGGAAGAGGTGCGACGCAAAGTCATTGTGTGCTTCTGTATCGGCAACCGCTCGGGCCGCTGGCGCGAAGCCGCCTGGCAGTGCTCAGGGACACCAATAACGGCTTCATCGTGGCGGAACGGGATCTCGAACTGCGCGGCCCGGGCGAACTGCTCGGTACGCGCCAGACCGGCCTCCCGCAGTACCGCGTCGCCGATCTCGTACGCGACGCGCGCCTGATGCCGGGCGTGCAGCGGGCGGCGGACACTCTGTACCGCGAAACGCCCGGCGATGCCGAGGCGATCATCCGGCGCTGGATCGGCGACGCGGCACACTACGGCAAGGTGTGATCCAGTGCGTAGTTTTATTCTGCGTCGGGCGGTTTTATTCTGGTAGGTTAGAGTAGGACATATGGCCAGGAACATAGCACACGCGCGCCCGGCGCCGGGGATTGCCAGCCAACTCAGGAACTACGTTCAGTTGATGCGCCTCGACAAGCCGATCGGCATCTGGCTGTTGCTGTGGCCGACGCTGTGGGCGCTCTGGCTGGCCGGCGAAGGCCACCCCGACGGCGGCGTTTTCATCGTGTTTTTTCTCGGCGTGATCGTCATGCGCTCGGCTGGTTGTGTGCTGAACGACCTGGCCGACCGCAAAATCGATCCGCACGTGGAGCGCACACGTGCGCGTCCGCTCGCGACCGGCGCCGTGGCGCCGCTGGAAGCCCTGACACTGTTCGTCGCGCTATCGCTGATCGCAGTCGGCTTTGCAGCGATGCTGAACCGGCCGGCGCAGGTCCTCGCAATCGTTGCCGCCGCCCTCACGATCATCTACCCGTTCATCAAGCGATTCGTTTCCATCCCGCAGTTCGTGCTCGGTGCCGCTTTCGGCTGGGCGGTGCCGATGGCGTTCGCCGCCCAGACGGGCCAGACACAGCAGCTTGCGTGGCTCGTTTTCGTCACCGCTCTCATCTGGGCCGTCATTTACGACACCTTTTATGCCATGGTCGATCGCAACGACGACTTGAGGCTCGGCGTCAAGTCCACCGCAATTCTGTTCGGAGACGCGGATCTCTTCGTCATCGGCGGGCTGCAGATCCTCATGCTGCTGGCACTCCTGTTGATCGGTCAAATGGCCGATCTCGGCGCCTGGTACTTTAGCTCGGTCGTAGTCGTGGCGAGCCTGATGGCGTATCACCAATGGCTCGCGCGAGAGCGCAAGCCGGAGGGGTGCTTCAAGGCGTTTCTGCACAACCATTACATCGGCATGGCGGTGTTTGTCGGCATCGTCCTTGATTACACGTTCCATCCTGCCGTCACCGGTTGACGTCGGTCAGGCTTCGCTGCACGCGGAACCTGGAGCCCGCCATGCGGGCGACCTTCGGTGATGGCAGGATTCACCGTGGCGGCGCGGCCCGTGCGACGGTCAAAACGCTCACGGTTTTTGCACCGGCGTTTTGCAAAGCCCTTGCGAGCTGCCGGCAGGTCTCGCCGGTGGTCATCACGTCATCGACGATGAGCGGGTGGTGGCAGCGCAGTTCGCCCGCGATGCTGAATGCATTACGGAGATTGCGGCGGCGCTCGATCACGTTTAGCCCGGTTTGCGCCTCGGTCCGGCGGATTCGTCTCGCGTTCCGGACGAGCGGCAATCCTGTCTGCCGCCGGAGTGGCTTGCACAATTCGAGCGCCTGGTTGAAACCGCGGGTGGCGTGCCGCGTACGATGCAACGGCACCGGCACCAACGCGTCTACGTTTGGAAAATGCAGCAAGAGTTCGGTCTGCAGCAACTCCGCGAACGCCGGTGCGTAGCAAAGCCGGTGCCGGAACTTCAACGCCTTCAGGGCCGTGTCGACGGGGAATGCGTACAGCAGCGCGGCACGGGCCGCCCGAAAAGGGGGCGGATGCAACTGGCAGGACGCGCACGGGACGCCATCCGGCAACGCGGTCGGCAACGGCACGCCGCAGCGGCTGCAGGCGAATGCGATCCTCGGCAGGCCACTGAAACAGGGCGCGCAGAAATAACCCGTTGCCTGCCCGCCGCACAATACGCAGGCATCGGGAAACGCATAGCGGGTGCAGGCCGCAGCCCATTGCCGCATTGCTGATACCGCGCCGTTCATACCTCGAGTCTGATCCAGGCGCCGGGAATTTGTCGCCGCCCAATTTCCTGGAATTCGCGAGATTAGGGCACCATACGACGACTGTGGACGAGAATCGGAAAGCGGGAGCGCTGGACACAGGCGATGTGCGCCGCAGGTTCGACCGCGCGGCTTCGCGATTCGATGAGGCCGACTTCGTGCATCGCCAGGCGGCCGCCGGTCTGTTCGAACGTATGTCGCCCATGCTCCTGAACGTGCAGCGGATCCTGGATGCGGGCGCCGCCGCCGGCCACGCGAGCCGCGCTCTTGCCGCCAAATTCAAGTCGAGCCGGATCATCAGTCTGGACCTGTCGTTGGAAATGCTGCGGCAGGCCAGGAACAGTCATCATCGATTTTCACGGATTGCCGAGCTGCAAGCGAATGCGACACGCCTGCCCCTCGTTACCGGCAGCATCGATCTGGTCTTTGCCAACATGCTGCTGCCCTGGAGCGACGATATTCCGGCATTGTTCGGGGAGATCGGCCGCGTGCTGCGAAAGGACGGCTTGTTCGTGTTTTCGAGTCTTGGCCCCGACAGTCTGCAGGAACTTCGGCAGGCCTGGCAGGCGGTCGATGCACACGAACACGTCAACTCCTTCGTGGATATGCACGATCTGGGAGACGCCCTGGTGCGCGCCGGGTTCCGCGAGCCGGTACTGGACGTCGACTACCTGACCGTGGTCTATCGGAATTGCAATGCGCTGTTTCGGGACCTGACCGCGTCCGGAGCCCGGAACAGCTTGCGACGGCGTCGACCGACCCTGACCGGCAAAGCTCGCTTCAACGACATGCGTGCCCGGCTGGAGCAGCGCTTTCGTGACGGGGCGCTGCCGTTACGGCTGGAGCTCGTGTTTGGTCATGCCTGGGGCGGCGGAGCACAGTATCCTGCCGGTGAGTACCGCCTCGATGTGAGCGAAATCAGGCGGCGGCGATGATGCACAGTGTGCCCGAGGCCGAGCAACCCCTGCATTGCGACGCCCCGGCGCCGTTCAAGGACAGAAACGTAACAGGTTGTTCTGAATAAATTTTACAACTTCCAGACTGTGGTCCCCGGTTTGCATGCCCGGGTGCGTTTCAGTAAACTGCGCAGGCTTTTGACCGGCGTGCCCCGTCAGGACTGCGGACGAGCATGCGAAAGGCTCCTCTCGCGGGTTTTGCTTGTAGCGGTTCACCGGCACCCTGATTTGACACCCTGAAGAATGTTCCGATTTCGGCCGGAAGGCGAAATCCGGCAGCTCTATTCTGCGAGCGCAGGTTGTATTAACGGGCCTGCCGACCGGCCGCCTTTGGCGGACGATAGCGGTACTATCTGTCCTTGAACGTAGCGATGGAAAATGTGAAGAAGCGAACATGGCAGTTCGCAGGGTGAAAAATAAATGACTCGAAAATGGTCTGTATGCGTACCCGGCCTGTTGGCCGTGGGCTCCGCCTACGCTGACTGGACACTCAATATGCCGAAGGGGGTCACGGAGCTGAGCGCCGAGACCTACCGCCTGCACATGCAGGTGTTCTACTGGTGTATTGCGATCGGCATCGTCGTTTTTGGCGCGATGTTTTATACGCTGTACAAACATCGCAAATCGCGCGACGTCCAGCCCGCAAGTTTTTCGCACAACACGCGCGCGGAAGTCATCTGGACGACCATTCCGATTATCATCCTGCTGCTGATGGTGATACCGGCGGCGGAAACGCTGATCCGGGTAGAGGACGGCCGCAATCCCGAACTGACCGTGGTCATTACCGGCTACCAGTGGCGTTGGCACTACGCCTATCAGGACGAGGGCATCGGGTTTTTCAGCACGTTGGCCGAAGACAGTAACGCTGCACGGCGGAAGGAATCCGGTGTCGATCCGTCGACCGTGGAGAATTATCTCCTGGACGTTGACAATCCGCTCGTCGTTCCCAAAGGAGCCAAGGTGCGGGTCCTCCTAACTTCGAAGGATGTCGTACATTCGTGGTGGGTGCCGGATCTCGCGATCAAGAAGGACGCGATCCCCGGATACATGAACCAGACCTGGTTTCGTGCCGAGGAAACAGGCGTGTTCCGCGGCCAGTGCGCCGAACTTTGCGGCATGGATCACGGCTATATGCCTGTTGTCGTGGAAGTCGTGGAGCCCGCGGCCTATGACGCCTGGCTGACTACGGAAAAAGAGGCCGCCGCGAAGGTTGCGGCCGCCGGAGATGGAACGAAATGACTACTGCAGTGGCAGCCGCACACGCCGACGAACACCACGGGCCGGATAAGGGTCTCAGGCGCTGGTTGTTTGCGACCAACCACAAAGATATCGGTACGATGTACCTGGTCTTGAGCCTGGCGATGTTCATTGTCGGCGGTTCGTTCGCGTTGCTCATCCGATCGGAGCTGTTTTCGCCCGGGCTGCAGTTCGTGCAGCCGGAATTCTTCAACCAATTGACGACCATGCACGGTCTGGTCATGATTTTCGGCGCGATCATGCCCGCCTTTGTCGGTCTGGCGAACTGGATGGTGCCGTTGATGATCGGTGCGCCCGATATGGCGCTGCCGCGCATGAACAACTGGTCGTTCTGGATTCTGCCGGCGGCGTTCTGCATCCTGCTTTCCACGTTCTTCATGGACGGCGGCGCCCCGGCCGGCGGCTGGACGATGTATCCGCCGCTGGTCCTGCAAACGGGCGACGCATTCCCGTTTCTCATTTTCTCGATCCACCTGATGGGCCTGTCGTCGATCATGGGAGCGATCAACATCATCGTTACGATCGTCAACTTGCGCGCACCGGACATGTCGCTCCTCAAAATGCCGATGTTCGTCTGGTCCTGGTTGATTACCGCGTATCTCCTGCTCGCGGTGATGCCGGTCCTCGCGGGCGCGGTCACGATGCTTCTGACCGACCAATTTTTCGGGACCAGCTTCTTCCTTGCCGCGGGCGGCGGGGATCCGGTGATGTATCAGCACATCTTCTGGTTCTTCGGCCATCCCGAGGTCTACATCATGATCCTGCCGGCGTTCGGCATCGTGTCGGAAATCATCCCGACCTTCGCACGCAAACCGCTGTTCGGCCACGATTCCATGGTTTATGCACTGGCCTGTATTGCGTTCCTTTCGTTCGTCGTATGGGCACATCACATGTTCACCGTCGGCATGCCGCTCACCGGGCAGTTGTTCTTCATGTTCGCGACCATGCTGATCTCGGTGCCGACCGGCGTGAAAATCTTCAACTGGACTGCGACGATGTGGAAGGGTGCAATGACCTTCGAGACGCCGATGCTGTTCGCGCTGGCGTTTTTGTTCCTGTTTACGATCGGTGGCTTTTCCGGGTTGATGCTGGCGATTGTTCCGGCCGATATCCAGTACCAGGATTCGTATTTCGTCGTCGCACACTTTCACTACGTACTGGTGCCGGGTTCGTTGTTCGCGATTCTGGGTGCCGCGTATTACTGGCTGCCCAAATGGACCGGTTACATGTACAACGAAAAACTCGGACAGATTCACTTCTGGCTGTCCGCGATTTTCGTCAATGTGCTGTTTTTCCCGATGCATTTCCTCGGACTGGCGGGCATGCCCCGGCGTATCCCCGACTACTCGACCCAGTTCGCCGATTTCAACGCGATGGCAACGGTCGGCGCGATCGGCTTCGGCCTGGCGCAACTGTTGTTCGTGTACGTCGTGATACAGTGTGTGCGTGGCAAAGGCGACCGGGTTTCGGCCGCAGTCTGGGATCACCCGAAAGGGCTGGAGTGGACCGTGCCGTCGCCCGCCCCCTATCACACCTTCGAAACGCCGCCCAAAGTATCTTCGGAGGACGCGTTCGCGTGACCCGGAACAATGACCCTTCCCCGAGGAAAATTCGCAACACGGCGCTCCTGCTGGGCGCGATCGCGGTCGCGATTTTTCTCGGATACATATTATCCAGTGTAGTTTGAGCGAACTGTGGACAGCAAACGGCCAAGCGAAGAAATAACGTCACGATCGCTGACAGGGCGCCTCCTGCTCTTCACTTGCGCGATGTTCGGCTTCGGATATCTGCTGGTGCCGGCCTACGATGTCTTTTGCGAAATTACGGGATTCGGCGGCAGAACGAACGAGTCGCCGGCCAGTGTCGCTGCAGCACCCGATGAGAGCCGCATGATCGATCTGGAATTCGTCACGACCGTCAACGAAACCGCGCCGTGGGAATTCCAGCCAAAAGTCGACAGCATGCGCGTTCATCCCGGCGGGATCTACGAAGCAACATTCCTGGCCGAAAACCTTTCCGATCGCAACAAGACGGCCCAGGCGGTTCCGAGGGTCGCACCCCAGGTTGCCGGGCAATACTTCAAGAAGCTCGAATGTTTCTGTTTCACCACGCAGGATTTCAAAGGGAAGGAATCCCGTGACTTGATGGTACGATTCCTCGTGGATCCGGAACTTCCCGACTACGTGGATACGATCACCCTTTCCTATACGCTTTTCGATACGGAACGCCCGTCCCGGTAAGCCCCTGCGGAATACTCCATGCCACACGCCGAATCACAGACTGAAGCCCGATACTACGTTCCTCATGGCAGTCATTGGCCAATCGTAGGTTCAGTGGGCCTGTTCCTTTTGATGGTGGGTGTGTCCAACTGGCTGAACGGCTCGGGCGCCGGATTCTGGATCATGATGTCCGGTGTGGCCGTCATAATTTTCATGCTGATCGGCTGGTTCGGCAAAGTCATTTCGGAAAGTCAGGCCGGAATGTACAACTCGAAGGTGGACATGTCCTTTCGCATGGGCATGTTCTGGTTCATCTTTTCGGAAGTGATGTTCTTTTCCGCGTTCTTCGGTGCCTTGTTCTATGCCCGGAACATGTCGATTCCCTGGCTGGGCGGCGAGAGCAACAACTTCTTTACCAATCTCTTCTTGTGGAGCGGTTTCGAAAGTACCTGGCCGACGAACGGCCCCGGCAATGTCGGTGGCGACTACGAGGTGATGCTGCCGTTCGGCCTGCCACTCATCAACACCGCAATTCTGCTGACTTCGAGCATGACGGTGACGATCGCCCACCACGCATTGCAGCAGAACAAACGCGCGATGCTCAACATCTTTCTCGCGGCCACGTTTCTGCTCGGTTTTACCTTCGTCTACCTGCAGGCCGCCGAATACATACACGCTTACCATGAGATGAACTTGAAACTGACGACCGGGATTTACGGTTCGACGTTTTTCATGCTGACCGGGTTCCACGGCATGCACGTCACGATCGGTGCGATCATGCTGGCAGTCATCTGGCTGCGCACGATGCGGGGCCACTTCACGCCGACGCACCATTTCGGTTTTGAGGCAGCAGCCTGGTACTGGCATTTCGTCGATGTCGTGTGGCTGGGTCTCTATGTGTTCGTTTATTGGATGTAAATCATCCGTGCGGCGCAGTCGCTTGCAACTGACGGATAAATGATCGGTTCCCTGATCGGCCTCAGCCGTTGGGTGAAATCCATCCCAGGCTGTAGGAAAGCAGCAGCACCACGATCAGCAGGACAGACAGCGCTACCCTGATCTTCAGCGCCTTGAGAACGCGGGACGAGCCCTCCTGGTCCTTGTACAGATAATAGAGGCCCGAGCCCAGGCTGAAGATGATTGCGGCGAGAATGGCGAGCAGAGCGAGCTTCATCGATCGTCCCTGTTGACAGGAAAGCAAAGTATATCGTGAACGAGGGACCCGCCCGGCAGATACGACTCTCCGACCTGGTGCCGCCGCTGGCTGCGCTGGCGCTGATCGTGATGTTCACGGGCCTCGGGTTCTGGCAGCTGGACCGCGCGGAGCAGAAAAGGGCGCTGCAGGAATCCTTCTCGAACGCCGGCGACTACCTGGATGTCACCGGCGCTAGTGACCCCGCGCTTTATCAACCCATCGTGGCAACCGGCCGCTTTCTCAACGAGCGGCAATTCCTGATTGACAATATGATTCAGGGCGGACGGCTCGGCTACTACATCATCACGCCCTTCGAGTTCGCTGCTGACGGACCGGTGCTGCTGGTGAATCGCGGCTGGGTCGCCGCAGCTCCGCCTGGCGATATCTTGCCTCCGATCGCGGTCGGCGCTGCTGCCCGCACCGTGAAGGGCCGAGCCGGCCGTTTGCCGCGCGCCGCGATAAGGCCGGGCGTGGCATTTGAGAGCGGGAATGCCTGGCCCAGAGTCGCGACCTTCCCGACAGCCGCGGAGCTGGCGCAAGCGCTCGATCGTGAGGTATTGCCGTTCATACTGCTGGCGAACCCGGAGCCCGGCACGAACCTGGTGCGCGACTGGCAGCCGCCCACAATCGGACCCTCGCGGCACCTCGGTTACGCGTTTCAATGGTTCGCGCTGGCGCTGACTGTCGTCGTGGTCACCATTGTGCTTTACCGTAAAAAAAGAGCGGGCCGATGAGCGGATCATCCGGACGGCCATCAGCGGGACCGCTGCAGTTCGTACTGCTTGCACTGCTGTTTGTGCTGCCGCTCATTATTGCCACATGGCTTTATTACGGCGGCCGTGCGCTGCAACCCGGAGGGCAAACCAACCACGGCGTCATACTGGAACCGATCGTGAATCTGCGCGACGCCCTGCCGAACGCGCGGGCGAGCGCCCTGTCGGAAGGACACTGGCTGCTCATCTATGCAAACGAAGACGAATGCGAAACGTCGTGCCGCGACGCCTTGTATCGATTGCGCCAGTCCAGGCTGATGCTCGGTAAGGACATGAGTCGCGTAACGCGGGTCTTCTTGCACGGCCATACCGCGCCGGATAGAGTATTTCTGGAGCTTGAGCATCCCGGCCTGCGGGTGGTCGAAGACAGGGAATGGAGCGAACTGCTGGCCGAGAAGTTGCCTGAGCGCGTGGCGGCCGACGGGTTTTTCCTCGTCGATCCGCTGGGCAATCTCGTCATGTATTTCGCTCCCGACATTGCACCCGGCGATATGGTGGACGACATCGAACACCTTCTGGATCTGTCACAGATTGGCTAGGCTCTCTGCCGTACGACCCCGAGGTAACCCGTAACATGAGCTTCCGCGCACGACTCCTTCCGGCAACGGCCGACTGGCGTGATTATTACGAGTTGACGAAACCGCGCGTCGTCATACTGATCGTATTCACCGCCGTCGTCGGCATGTTCCTTGCGGTCCCCGGCTGGCCGGGTGCGGTCGAATTGCTGTTCGGCACTCTCGGCATCGGCCTGGCGGCATCGTCAGCCGCGGTCGTCAATCACGTGCTCGATGCGCGCATCGACGTCCAGATGTCCCGTACCCGCAGACGGCCGTTACCCCAGAAAAAACTGACGGAAGCAGAAGCGCTGGCGTTTGCATCGATCCTCTGCCTGCTGTCGATGCTGCTCTTGTGGTTCGTCGTCAATCCCCTGACCGCGGTTCTGACCTTTGCGTCCCTGATCGGTTACGCCGTCGTCTATACCGTCTATCTGAAACGTGCGACGCCGCAGAACATCGTCATCGGAGGAGCGGCCGGCGCCGCGCCGCCGGTACTCGGTTGGACCGCGATCACCGGCGAGGTGCATGCCAACGCGCTCCTCTTGTTTCTTATTATATTCGCCTGGACACCGCCCCATTTCTGGGCGCTCGCGATTGCCCGGCGGGCGGACTACGAGAAGGTGGGTCTACCGATGCTGCCGGTTACGCATGGCAATGCGTTCACGCGACAGTACATACTGTTGTACACCATATTGCTGGTACTGATCACGATATTGCCGTATCTGTCCGGAATGAGCGGCTTGATCTATCTTGCAGCGGCCTTGTCACTGGGCGCCCTGTTTTTGTATTACGCGATTCGCCTGAAAGTCGACGACGACGTCATGCTGCCGATGCGCGTATTCCGATTCTCGATTCAGTACCTGATGTACCTGTTCGCCGCGTTGCTGGTCGATCACTATTTCCTGATCCAGTTCGGTTTGTAGTGCGCGCGAAGCGGGGAGCGCGCCGTGGTACGCGGAGCGGGGTTTTTGCAGCACGCGGAGGCTGGAGCGGGGAGGCTTTCGCTGCACGCGGAGCCTTCGGCTGCATCGTTCGTTCACCGTTGGTCGCCCGCATGGCGGGCTCCTACAGAGGCCCGATTCGACCGCAGAGGCACACCCGGACGGTCGGAGCGGAGCCTGGAGCGGGGAGGGCTTTTCAGGATCGTGCGAGACCAAGGATGTCTCCGCGTGCACGAATGAAATCCTACGCAGGCGTGAGCGGCCAGACGATCGGCATCAGGAAGTACGC
>JBOHZD010000353.1:0-2505 GCA_050738315.1 Woeseiaceae bacterium | reverse complement strand
CGCCGCAGCCGGCGCTGCATTGCGCCTGAAGGAAGCCCAATAGCCGTTGTCGCCCGGGACTGAAAATGCTGTGATAGGGTTTCGCGGCCCACAAGAATCAAGGATTCCCGATTATGAAGCGTCATTTCATTGCTGCAACGAGCGCCGTGCTGGCCGCCTGCGGTCCGACAGCGGACTCCTCCAGTGCGAACGCGAATGCGGCCGCCGCAGCCAGCGACCAGCCATTCGTTGCCACGCCGGTCGCGACCTTCGACGAACCCTGGGCCATGACTTTCCTGCCGGATGGCCGGCTGCTGGTCACCGAAAAGAAAGGACGCCTGCTGGTCGCAACGCAGGCAGGCGAAAAATCCGCGCCCGTGACGGGCGTGCCGGATGTCGATTACGGCGGACAGGGCGGCTTCGGCGACGTCGTCCTGCATCCGGATTTTGCGACGAACGGCATCATTTATCTCAGTTATGCGGAAGCCGGCGACGACGACGTGCGCGGCGCCGCGGTCATGCGCGCCAAATTGACCTTGTCCGACGACGGCAGCGGAAGCTTGAGCGAGCAACAGGTCATCTGGCGTCAGGATCCGAAAGTCACCGACAACGGCCACTACGGACACCGAATCGCGTTTTCCGACGACGGCTACCTTTTCATTTCATCGGGAGAACGACAGAAGTTCACGCCGGCCCAGGACATGCAGCAGAATCTCGGCAAAGTCATACGTCTTCATGAAGATGGCTCCGTGCCCGACGATAATCCTTTTGCCGACCAGGGCGGTGTCACCGCACAGATCTGGTCACTCGGTCATCGCAATCCGTTGGGGCTCGCTTTCGATTCCCAGGGCCGTTTGTGGGAACTGGAAATGGGGCCGCGGCACGGCGACGAACTCAATCTCGTCCTGCGCGGCAAGAATTACGGATACCCGATCGTCTCGAACGGCAATCATTACAACGGCGGCGACATCCCCGATCACGACACGCGGCCGGAATTCGAGCCTCCCAAAGTATTCTGGGTCCCGGCGATTTCGCCGGCCGGGCTGATCTTCTACAGCGGCGGCGAGTTTCCGGAGTGGCAGGGCAACGCATTCGTCGGCGGCCTGGGGTCGCAGGCGCTGATCAGAATTGCCATTGACGGCGACACCGCCGCCGAGGCCGAGCGCTTCGACATGGACGAGCGCATCCGCGAGGTCGAACAGGGCCCGGACGGCGCAATCTGGCTGCTGGAAGACGAGGAAGACGACGGGGGCGAGGGCGGCCGACTGTTGAAATTGACCGCGGCCGGGTAACCGGCCGGACACGATCGTCCGGTGGGTGCTACATCACTGCACCCACTTGCGCCGCGAGGTCGACTTCGATCCACGTCGCTTTGCAGAACGCAATCGCGTGCTGGTCTGCGCCGATTAATGCGGCTTCGGCACGGTACTTCCGGCCTTCCTGTTCGGTTCCCCATGCCGTGACCACGCATCGTTCTCCAACTTTCGGTCTGCGCTCGATCCTGACGGCCTGCCGACCGAGCAGAATCGACGGAAATCCTGCGGGCGAACCGTAGGCATAAGCAGTCGGGCAGTCGAGCGACGCCCAGACGAATTCGGCGGCGGCGAGGCCGTGATCGTCCGCCATGTATCGGTCGGGAATCCACGGTGCCGCGACGCCGCCGCTCCAGCCGGTAGCGTCCCCATGGAGCGGCCCACAGTGAATCCGCAATCCGTCGCCCGCTCTACGGTCCGGCCCGCACACGAAGCACATCGGCAGTTTGTGCGCGGACGGCGGAAAGGTCTTCTTGCTGGCGGCGACGGCTTCGTCGAAGGCCGGTATTTCCCGCGGTTGCACCGTCACGTCCGCCGACCGCGCCGTCGCGATCAACTTTTCGCCGTCGTACAGCGCCACCGAGCCGTCCGATTCCGCGACGACGGTCATCTCGGTCTCGAGCGGTGGCGGTTTGTGCAGCGTCACCTCGGCGGTTCCGTCGATATAGGCCGCGAGCCTCCCGCAGGAGTAGCCGCCGTTGCCCGAATTCGGCGGCCCGCGAAACCGGCGTGCAATGACGATACTGCCAAGCGTCATGGATTCTCCTCAATCAACGCATCATCGATGCGGCGCGGCGGGTTGGCAGGCGGCTATTTGTGCCCGCGATTCGGCCAGTGTCGCGCTCATCATCTCATCACGCCCTGGCAGTGTGAGGGCCGTCTCGATCAGTACGGCAGCTTCCTGGCAGCGGCCCTGCCCGGCAACGACCGTTGCCAGGTTGTTGAGCGTCGCCCGGTCCCGTGGATCGATTTCCAGTGCGCGCCGGTACCAGCGTTCCGACTGCGCGAGGTCGCCCAGTCCGTAGGCCGCGTTACCGCGCCCGAACCAGGCGAGTTCGCTGCCGGGCCAGCGTTCGGCGGCCGCGGCGTAAGACGGCGCTGCCAACTCGAAATGTCCGGCCGACTCTGCGGCGGCCACCGCTTTCAGGTATCGCTCGCGGTCGGGATTGGCGGGCAGTTCACCGGGACGCAGCGCGACCACGCCCCAGTTGTC
>JBOHZD010000352.1:0-3301 GCA_050738315.1 Woeseiaceae bacterium | reverse complement strand
CTGCACGGCGCCGATGATCAGGAACGAGCCGATCGACAATGCGACCAGCAGTTCGACCAGCGTGACGCCGCCACTGGAGGGCAATGAGCCCTTCGATGGTCTGGTGTGTCCGGACTGGTTCATCGCGGTTCCTAAAGAAGCGGCATTTCAAAAATCGGGAATCGGACCTGGTAGCTCGGCGCCGGGTCCTGGCCCGGTTCGCTCCAGGAAACAGTGACCGTGTAAACGGACGGTACGGCGGCGTCGCTGTAAGCGACGGTCACGGTGCCGTCCGGCAAGGTCGCCTCCGCCTGCTCCTGCCACAGGTCAATGTCATTGGAAGCCATTTCGTCAGGAGTGCAGTCCTTGCCGCCGGCGATGCAGCCGTTGTCCGCGCCCGCGGAGGCGGCGTAGTCACTGCCCGCATACGGATTTGCCCGGATGCGATCGGCGACGTCCCCGGCGAGATTCACTGCGTGATGACGAAAGAGCGACGTGCGCCCGGCCTGCAGGCCGTGTACGTAGAGTCCGGCGATGCCGAGCATGCCCACCGACATGACGATCAGTGCGACCAGTACTTCGATCAGGGAAAAGCCCCTTGCAGATCCCGGGTTCCCTGTTTGTTGTTGTGGTTTGAGCGTATACATTCGTCTGTTCCCGGATTTGCGGTTCTGCTCAGTCAACAGGCGTCGTTGGAGGCCGCGATCGTCTGCTGGTCACTCATCACGACGGAGCGGCCGAGCGGCGTCACCACCAGGCGCCGCGCCGCCGAATTGCCGCCGGACGCGACGACATTGCCGCGCTCATCGCAGATCATGGCCGTCTGAAACGCGGCGCCTTTGCCCGCGATATCTCCGCGGCCGAGTCCCGTCGGCGCAAAACCGAAGTAGGTCGCGCCGTCCGAGTTGACGTGGACTCCGCCGTCGAGCGGCGGAAACGCTTTGAGCACGTTCTCGTCGGTGCCGGCGCGTTCGATATCGCCGTTCAGGTCGACGAAGATGATCCAGCCGTCGTCGAACGATGCGCCGTCGCACAGTGCGGCGCCCATCGGAGCGGCACTGGCGCAAATGGTGATGTTCTGCTTGGCGCGCGCGGCTTCCGAACGCGCGACCATGAAACTCCCGTGCAGATCGTTGGCCGCGCCCGTAATGCGGCTGTTGCGTGTGAAATCGCCGAGGTTCGGGACGCCGATGGCCAGGATGACGCCGATGACCAGCATCGTGATCAGGAGCTCATAGAGAGTGAAGCCGATCTGGTGGCGCGTCCTCATGACCGGAATATACGCAGGCGGACAGGGCGCCCTGGAATTTTCCGACGAACGGACGCTGGTTGCCGATGAGCGGTCGGCCATCGCGCGTTCAATTTGACTTAATCCGTGCAACGGTAAGGGTCTCCGCGCCGGTCGCTGCGAGTGACCCTGGGTCTGCCCGTGTAACTGACGACGAGGGCGCGCGGTACGGTGCGCCCGGCACGATCGCAGATCACAAACGTTCCGTTCGTGGCCCGCAGGTGGGTGGCACGAAGCGTGAAGCCGCGACGGTTGGCGTCGATCCGCACCGACTCGTCCACCCGGTGCTGCAAGAGGACCGGTTCGTTCCCGTCCACCTGCGGCGGGTCGTCGCGGTCGACATTGGCGAACACGATCCAGCCGCTCGACCAGTCGTAACCGGGAGTACAGGATTCGCCGTCGCCGCTGGGGCAGAGGGATACGACGCGCCGCCGCACGATGGAGGATTTCCTGGCGAGATGAATGGCGTGGAAGAGGGCATCGGACTCGACCCGGACCCGCTTGTCTGCAAGCAGCTTGCCGAACGAGGGCAGGCCGAGCGTGAGCACCAGCGCCGCGACGGCCAGTGTGATCAATAGTTCGTACAGGGTGTAACCCGTGTGCCTGTGCCGTCCCGGCATCTCAAACCTCCTTGTCTGAGCACGTCGTTGACCCGTGCAGCTTAACTGCTTCTGTAGTGCGGGCGATGCGCGAAATCGCGGCGTTTTGTGCGGTTTCGTTACAATGGGCAGGAAAATCCGGGCCTGCCCGGAGATTTTCCGCGCGGAATGGGTCTATACTCCGCAACTGACTGATTCATCGTGAGATACGCAAGGGAATCGCTTTATGTCCCGTCCGGACATCGCAGAAAAACTGAAGCGTCACGGGGTGTTGCCGACCCCGCAAAGGGTCGAAGTCGCGGCGATCCTGCTGGAGCGACCGCAACACCTGTCTGCCGAGCAGATACTCGAGCGCCTGCGGGCGACCGGCAGCCGGGTGTCGAAAGCGACCGTCTATAACACGCTGAAATTATTCGGGGACCAGGGGCTGGCGAAGGAACTCACCGTCGATCCGGACCGGCGCTACTACGATTCGACGACGCATGCGCATCATCACTTCTATCACGTCGGGACCGGCGAGTTGAGCGACATTCCCGCAGACCAGGTCCGGATCATGGACCTGCCACCCCTGCCGGCCGGTACCGAACAGGAAAGCGTGGAAGTCCTGATCCGGATCCGGGACCAGGAAACCTAGACGCCTCGTGCGCTGGCCGCTGGCCGGATGCGACGCTATACTCGCCGCCGCCGCCGGAGTAGCTCAGTTGGTAGAGCAACGCATTCGTAATGCGTGGGTCGGAGGTTCGAGTCCTCTCTCCGGCACCAATATCGCCGGGTCCCCGGAACGAAGCAACAGCTCCGACATTCACTCGGGAGGATAGTCCGGATGAACAGCTCAGCATCGGAGGCATCGAAGTTGCCGCTTCCAATGTGAATGACGACAGGCATCTGTTGCGCTGCCGCTTCTCGAAGCTACCCCGCCAGTGAGGGTCCGCAGTCTGGACCTTCGAGGTGGACAAAAGCGCGAAGCAGACGACTGTCATCCCGATGCCGGGGCGATGTCCGCGACGGACTGGGAATCGGAGCATGCGATCCAGTCCCGACTTCACCTGTTCGCTTGTCGTGTTTTGTCATGCTGAAATTGTTGCAACAGCGTGATGACCGACTTCATCCGTCCTGTCATTCGAGCGCCTTTGCTTTCGGAGCGGGGGACCCTGACACGCAGGGTATTTTCTGTCAACATTGGTCCGGGACCTCGCTCCGTGTAGCAGGTCCGAATGCACCCTGTTTGCTTTGCGCGGATGTCACCGGTACCACTGCTTCGTGTGGGCGCTGTGAGCTTCCTTATTCTTCTGATACCACTCGCGCCGCTGCAGTGAGATGGCGCCGCCTGAGCACTTGTATATCTGGCTGCTCGGCGCCTCTCTGTGGCCGGGAGGCGCAGCGGGTGCTGCAGCGCCCGCAATCCCCGCGGACTCAGTCGCGCTGCAGGGGACCA
>JBOHZD010000351.1:0-15741 GCA_050738315.1 Woeseiaceae bacterium | reverse complement strand
ACAGGTACAGCGTGCGGTCCCGCTCCGACTGTTCGAGGGCGTCCAGCGCACCCTCGAGATCGCCGCGCAGGGCGCGCGCTTCCGCGACGCGCCATTCCGCGGTGAACAGGCCGCGTTCCCGGCGGAGTTGAAGAACGGCCTCCAGGTGTCCGAGCATGTTGTCGGCGCCGGCGGCGTCGCCCGCGGCGCGCAGGGCGCGGATGTAAACCGGGAAGTACAAGGCCGGGTAGGACGTGAAGACTCCTTTGACCGGGTACGGCGCCGGTGAGAATTCCTCGGGTGGGATGTACGGACTGGACCGATGTTTCACGTACACAGGCGCCATCCCCTCGATGAGCTCGACCGCGCGGCCGGCCTCGCCGCCGGCAATCAGTGCGTCAGTCGCCAGGTACCCAAGATGGATATCCAGGTACTGCGCGGACCAGCCTCTGCGGGCGGCGAAAGCTTCCACCGCCATTTGCCGGGCTTTGCCGACCTCGCCCGTGACGAGATGCCGGTAGATGAGCGAGAAGTTGGTTGCCCAATCCCTTCCGACAACCCGACGGTGTACCTCGAGCGCCGCATCCCCTTTCTCCAGGTCGCTCATGACGTAGTACAGTTCCGGATAGGCGTAAGGTCCTGTGACTCCCTCCGTCTCGTAATCCAGGGCCCTCGCAACGTCCGCGATGCCGCCGGCAATGTCACCCGACAGCATCATTCTGGCGTAGCCACTCAACCAGGAACCGGGCGGGCTCGGCACCGCTGAGGCATCGTCGTAACGCTTTCCCGCCGCCAGTGCTCCCGGTGCGTTCCCAAGGTCGATATGGCACGCGATGATATTGATGTAGAGGAGAGGATTCAGTGGGTCGCGTTCGAGCAATTCCCGGGCGACGCGCAGCGATTCTCTGGCGTGCCCCTGATCCAGCTTGAAGGTTGCGTAGAGCATCACCGTCTGGACATCCGAAGGGCCAAGCTCGAAAGCTCGCCTGAGCCGCTGCTCGGCAAGCTTCATATTCCCGTCGTAACGCGCGAGTTGGCCGCTGATGCCGATGAGACCTGGATCATCGGGCGCCATGGCGAGACCCTGCTGCACTATCTTGCGCAGCTTTTCGGTGGTTTCGTCGATCGGCTCCCTGACGTCCAGAATCTGCAGCATGTAGACCAGCCCCAGGCTGCTGTAAGCGGGTACAAACGCAGGGTCGATCTCGATCGACCGTTTCAAGTGTCGTTCCGCTGCGGCAAGCGTAGGTCCGGCAACTATCTGCATATGCCGCCGGCCTCGGAGATACGCATCGAATGCTTCGTGTTTCACGGGAGTCGGCGTCGGCTGGGCGGAAGAACCATGCCCGAGGAGACTTACCTCCAGCGCCGCCGCAACCGCAGTCGCGATCTCGTTTTGCAATTGCAGAACGTCACGGAGCTCCCGGTCGTAGGATTCGGACCACAAGTGCGTGCCGTCAGCACCCGCTACGAGCTGCACGGCTACGCGAACGCGGTTTTCCGATCTTCGTACGCTGCCTTGCAGCACGTATGAAACGTTCAGCTTGTCCGCAATAGTGGGAATGTCGGCGTTCTTGTTCTTGAACGAAAACGACGACATCCGCGCGGTCACCTTCAAGGAATTCGTGGCGGACAGCAAATTGAGAATCTCCTCGGCGATGCCGTCGGCGAAGTATTCCTGGTCCTGCCCGCGACTCATGTCCGCGAACGGCAGCACGGCGATGGAAGGGCTCGGCTGAGGCGCCGGCTCCGGACCGGACAACCACCCTATCAAGGCTGCCGCCGCAAGTCCGACGGCGGCTCCAATGCCGATTGCGCGAATGCCGGGTCGCTTTGCTGATTTTTCAGTCGGGACCGGCACCACGGGCGGTATCAGGCGATATCCCCGGCCGCGATGCAATTCGATGTAGCGAGGATCGTGCGCGTTATCGCCGATGGCCGCGCGCAGCAACTTTGCCCGCTGGCTGATCGTCTCCGGGCTGACCGCCCGCCCGCGCCAGACGGCATCGGCCAAGGCATCGTGGCTGATCACATTCGGCGCCGCGTCGATCAACGCCAGCAGCAGCCGGTAGCTGAGCGGCCCGAGATGTATCGGTTTCTCGCCCCGCCGCAGCTCCTGCCGACCGGCGTCCAGTGTCAGGTCCCCGATGCGGTAAACGGACGACATCGTGCGATTACTGTCAGATTGGGTGCAATCGACGGCTTTGTTGTCCTTTGATCCTACTCTCTTTAGCCGAAAGGTTCTCGCACAAAGTTTCCGGAATTCTTGCGGATTTCTTACCGCAAACTTCACGCACCAACGATCGGCCGCGCCTACCCTGCAGGTGCCCGGACCGCGGTCAGCGGCCGACAATCCGTGAGGCGAGGTCTATGTCTGTACGATTTCACAGCAAGGCTCGATGGGGACTTGTTGGTGCGATGCTGTCGATGCTGGTCGGATGCGCAGCCGGCGGCAAAATCACCCACAGTGAGACCGGCTGCCCGATGAATTTCACCATGACTTGCGACGCGAAACGGCATGGCGCAGAGACGACGCTTGCCAGGTGCCGGTGCCTGCGGCACAGCGACATCAACGCTGTTCTCGACGGGTATTGACATTGCGTCACATTACATCGGTTGCCGTCGCTCGCGATGAACTCGAGATCCGCGGCCTGCGAGCGGTGGAGCATCCGGCGATCCATCGCGGCCGCCTGAACGTTGGATTGAAAACGTGGATGACTGATCTTGTTCAGGTAAGACTTCGTTTACCAACGGAGCCACTACACGGCGGCTATATTTCGTCCGCAAACGAACCATGCCTTTCAGCAAAGCTGTTCCAGGTGGCGATGGTTTCTCTTACTGTCTTGGGCTCGGCCGTACGCCGCTGCTTCTCTCTGGAGAGAAAATCGGCGAGCAATGATTCAACCACCCCTGAGAGATAGTCCGTGACGCCTCGCGTCTGAGTCACGAGGTCCTCGTTCAGAGTCAAGTTTACCGGACGCTTGCGTGCACTGAGGTCGTAGGGCGATCTCATTTCAATACTCCAGTTATGTATGTGCATATACAACTGTTTGGCAATCCCGGTGAAGCTTCATCGTTCTCGACCTTCGACAATGTGCGCCATTTCGAGATACCGGCAGAACGCGTTTGCGAGCCTCATCTGTTCGGGTGTTTTGCAATCGGGCTCGAAGAGTTTCGGGTTGCCCACGAGAATACACAAGCCCTTCGCGCGCGACGTCGCGACGTTCAAGCGGTTCGCGCTGTAGAGGAAGCTCATCCCGCGCGGCGCATCAATGGCCGTGGACGTGGTCAGCGACACGATCACGACCGGAGCCTCTTGCCCCTGAAACTTGTCGACGGTGCCGACGCGGACGCCAGGCAGCGCGGCCGCGAGCGACGTGACCTGCGCGTTGTACGGCGCGACGATCATGAGGTCCTGTTTCGCGAGCGGCCGTTCCACGCCGTTCTTGTCGCGCCACAGCACCGTGCCGTCTGTGAGCTCGGCGACGAGTCCCGAGATCGCTTCGACTTCCTCGTTCGAGCGCGACTGACGGCCCTCGTGTTCGACTGGGACGTAAGCGAGCCCGGACTCGGGAAGGCGCGACGCGCCGACGATGGCCTGCCGCTCGAGCCCCGCGAACGCGCTCAGGCGATTCTCATAGAACACCTCGGCCGTGTATGCACAAATGTCGGGGTGCAGACGCCGCGTCTGTTGCAGGAACAGGCCTGCCCCGTCGGGAATCGTCTTGCGACCGCCCAGGATATGTTCGAGCGCGGAAGCCCCCGTACCGGGCGGATGGCTCGCCTGCTGGGGCTGCTCGAGCTGCTGTGGATCGCCGAGTAGCACGAGGCTCCGCGCACCGCCCGCAACCGCGAGGACGTCGGCGAGCGACATCTGCCCCGCTTCGTCGATGAACAGCACATCGACACTCTCGGCGAAGTCCCGCCGAGCCCAGAGCCACGCGGTGCCGCCGAGCAAACGATACTCGCCGTGATCGAACAGCGCGTGAATCCGCTTGTAATCCTCGAACGCATGCAGCGCCTCGGGCGAAGATTCCTTCGACTTACCCTTGTGCAGGCATTTGAAATCCTCAAGGCCCTGCTTGCGCGCCACCTCGATGCAACCACGGAGCAAATTCCTGATCACTTCGTGACTGACGGCCGTCACACCGACTTTCTTTCCGGCGCGGATCAGGTCCACGATCATGTGCGCGCCCGTGAACGTCTTGCCCGTGCCGGGCGGCCCCTGGATCGGCAGCACGCCGTGATTGAGTTCGCCGCCGAGCCGGCAGGCCGTCGCGACCTCGTCATCGGGGGATGAAGCCGCGGCGAGGCCGCGCGATCCCGGCGTCAGACGCGGCGGATACTTAAGGATCAGGTCGCGGGCCGCGCGGTACGCGCCCTGCGCGTCGATGCCGTGTTCGGCGACCCAGCGCCCGAGTGCGCGCAGCGCCGCGGGCTTCGAACCCGGCGGCACGTTGCGCCGAACGAAGACGTGCGCGGGACGTTCGTCGGCCCATTTGCCAGAGTGCTGCAGGTCGACCGTGTGTGTGCCGAGATCGAGATCGTCGACCTCGCCAATCGAGCTGCCGTCCGGAATGCAGACCTCGTCGTTGCGGCGGATGTCGTGATCCTGCGCCGGAAATGCATAGCGATGAATCGGTCGCCTCAGTGTGCCGCCGACCGTGGCGACGAACGTGAGTTCCGCCAGCGCCGAGCGCTCGTCGAAGTAATCCTCGAGCGGCAGATCGCGGAGCCTGAAATATTCCCACCACGCGGCCTTCTCCTCGCGCCGGTGCCACTCTAACAGGTGCGCGAGAAGCCAGCGTGCGTGCTCCTCCTCGCTGCGCTCCTCGACATCGGGCGCAACGCCTGCGAGAAGCTGGTCCATGACAGCGCGCGTCTCACCGGCCGTCTCCTCGATCTGCTCGCTCGCGTCACCCGGTTTGAGCGCCGGCCGCGGCAGAATGAGCCCACGGCTCTCGACCCCGTCACGCAGCGTCTCGAGCCAGTCCCGCAGTTTCTCGGCCGAGACGCAATCCTCGCAGTTGTAGCGTTCGACGGCTTGGACGTGCGGCACGAGAACCTCGACGCCGCGCACCGGCTCCCTGAACTCGATCGCCCACTCGATCGCGCGCCGGCTCGCCGTCGCTTCGCGCATGTCCTGTTGCCGACTGAAGCCGTAAAACTTCTCGAGCTCCTTGATCGAATAGCTCTCGACGCTGGCCCTGAGGGCGTGCCTGACGATCGTGTGGAGATCGACGAAAAGCTCGGCACGCAGCAACACGTCGAGCTCGGTCTCGCGCGTCGCGTAGCGGCCCGACAGCCGCTTGAACGCGGTCGACTCGTAGGCGCCGAAGTGATAGACGTGCAGGTCCGGATGCTCGCGAAATGTCGCGAGCATCCGGTCGACGAGCCGCTCGAAAGCTTCTTTTTCCTCAGCCGCCGTCGTGGCCCACGCCGGCACGTAGTCGCCGCCGACTGATACGTAGCCGAACAGGTAGTCGCGCCCGCCGGCGGCGGCGAGCCGGTCGCCCTCGAGATCGAGAAAAAGGTCTTTGGCCGAGGGTGCCGGCAGCATCGCGAGACCGCGCGCCGCATCGACGGGCTCGAGGATCTCGAAGTGCGGCGTTTGCAGCCGGCGTGCCTTAAGCTGGATCGCGGCCTGGTCGCGCACGCGCGTGAGCGCATCGCGTGAGCCGCGCGCCGGCTTCGGCACGTCGCGCAGATCGCCGAGACGCTCGAGCGTGCCGACCTCGATGCGCCGGAGCTCCTTGATCTGCAGCCGGCTGATGCCCGCAACGAAACTGAGGTGATCGTCGGCCCGGCGGCGCGCGTTGCACGGCTGCCACCAGGCGCAGACGTCGCAGTGCATGACGGGCTCGGGGTACGTGAGCGTATCGCCGCGTGCAAGCGCTTCCTCGAGCCTGCGTCTTACCAGCCGATAATAGGCCCAGTAGTCGGCGAGACGGTAGGGTTCCGGAACGAAGCCGTGATGCGGTGCGACGACATGAGCGTAAACCGGCCACACGCCCTGCAGCTCCGCGACGAGTTCCGAGTAGACGCAAAGCTGCAGGATGGTCCCGGCCCGCGTCTCCGTCGCGAGCTTCGCATCGATGACCTCGTACGACCAGGCGCCGAGTTCGCTCGGCGCTTCCACCCGGCGCAGAAAGTCGGCGCGACCGTGCCAGCGCGCGTTGCCGACCGGTGCCTGGTAAATCAGCGGCGCACCGGCCTGCATGGCCGCACGCGTTCTATCGGGGCCGTCCGCGTCGCTACCCTCCGGAATCGCGACGACGTCGATCCCTTGCGATTCGCGAAGGTGGGCCAGATACGCGACTTCGTGCTCCATCCCGCGCTCGCGAAGGATATCCGCGATCGGATCGTGCCACTTCGGTTTTTTCGCGCGCCCCTCCGCGACCGCGCGGCTGACTTGACTCAGGTGGGCGCAGCTCAGGTGATTCGCGAGATCCGTTGCGGACAGGCGCAGGAGTTGGTCGACGAGGCGCATGGAGGGCAGTATCGCACGTGAGCGGATAGGCTCCATGCTTGCCGATTCGAATGGAACACGTTCCCACAATCATTTGCGCCGGACAAGCGCCGCCATTTCGTGTTGCGAGTTGCTCTGGTATACAATCACTTCACGAAATCCAGGTTCGCCGGGGGGCATCATGAAGAACAGCGGAGATCTGGTCGTACGAGCCATCGTCATCTTCGCCACTGCACTGCTGGTGCTGTTCGCGCTTGCTGCGTGCGGCGACGACGTCAATGATGACGGGGGCGACAACGGCGACACACCCACGGGCACCGGCGCCGCGGCCGTGACGGAGGATCCGCCGACGGAAGCCGGCAACGGCAATGGCGAAGAGTCCGCCCAGATCGACGCATGCGCGCTCATCACACAGGACGAGGCAGACGCCGTGCTCGGCGCGGCGACCAGGGAGCCGGTGCGCGGCGACACTCCGCCAGTCAACTCCTGCGCGTACCAGACAGAGGACTTCGACGGCGTCAGCGTCACTGTTGTCACGTACGAGGATAAGGCGGAGGCCGAACGCGCCTATCAGACCGCGATCGACATCAACGACTATCCGGAGATCGAGAGTCTGGGCGAGCGCGCCTACAACGCGCAGCCGATCGGCGACGTCACTGTTCTGGTGGGGCGCTATGAGCTAAGCGTCGACGTCTCGGGGCCGGAGAACGATCTGGAAGCCGCCCAGGACCTTGCCGAAACCGCGATCGGGCGCATGCCTTGATACGGCCGTTTTGGCAGAAAAGTGCCAGGTCAGGGTGAGCGACTATTCATTGAACATCGGTGGGACCTCCAGCGAGTAAAGGACGCCAGTTACCCGATCGACGTATCCCGCGCGCTGACGCTGCTCCGGCGGAAAGTCCCCGGTTGTCGTCCTCCATTCCTGCAGAATCGAATAGTGCTCTGCGATGGCCTCCTGGTATTCAGGTCGGGCCGCCAGATTGTCGAGTTCCCAGCGATCATGCTCGGTGTCGTAAAACTCGATCTCGGGACGCGGCGCTTCGAACAGCAGGCTCTGCGCGTCCGTCAACGTCCCGGCTTGCTTCCGCTCAAAAAGCGCAAGCCATGAAGGACTGGCGGAAACGTCCGCCGGTGATCCGAACGGCAGGGCGATGTAAGCGTTGTGAATGAGCCGATAGCGTTCGGTGCGGACACTGCGGATGTGTTCGTCGCAATCGTGCCAGTTGCGTTCGCTGAATGCCACGCTGCGCCGCCACAGACCGGGATCGTGCAGGCCGGCGGCGATGTCCTCTCCCTGCATGTCGTCCGGCACGTCGACGCCGGCGAGCGTAAGAAACGTGGGCGCAAGGTCGATAACGCTCATCAGTCCGCTGTGGCGACCGCGTTCCGGGACGACGTTCGGCCAGCGGAATATCAGCGGTGTCCGCACGCCACCGTCATAGCATGTCCCCTTCTCGCGCGGAAACGGCGCACCGTTGTCGCTCAGAAACACGACCAGCGTGTCTTCTTCCAGGCCGCGGGCTTTGAGGACGCTCAGAAACCGGCCGATCACCTCGTCCATGCGACTTATTTCGTCGTAATAACGGGCGATGTCCTCGCGCGTTTCCAAGGTGTCCGTCATATGCGGCGGCACTGCCACCCGTTCCGGGTCGTGCGGTTCGGCAATCGACTTGTCCTGATACGGACGATGTGGATCGTTGAACGCCACCCACAGAAAGAACGGCTTTTGCCCCGCGGCGTCGAGGAAGGCCGGAAATCTTTCCAACTCGGGATCGTACCAGTCGAACTGGCGATCCGAGTGCGGGCCTTCGTGCGCCTTTTGCATGTGGCCCGTGACATACCCCGCCCTCCGCAGATATCCCGGTACGGTCGTGTGCCGCTCGGGCATCGGCATGTGCAGATCCTCCGCTCCCGTGGCGTGGGGGTACTTGCCGGTGAGGATGCTGATGCGTGACGGACTGCACTGCGCAGTCGTCAACATCGCTTTGTCCGCAGTCAGTCCCTCCGCGGACAGGCGATCGATGTTGGGTGTGCGGATCGAGCGATTGCCGTAACAGCCGAAATGCCTTGCCCCCGCATCGTCCGCGACAAAAACGAGAATATTCGGTCGCTTCCTGTTCGGCGGCGCAGCCGTACTGCGGCCGGCAGCGGCTACGGCGACTGTCGCGAGCGTCGCTTTGCCGAAGTCTCGACGGGTTAGTTTATGGTTATTGTCCGGCACTCAATGCTCCCCCGGGTCTAGTGAGGCAAGTCACTTCAGGTTCAATCGGCGGCCTGTGCCGCGTCGTGTTTCAGACGCATCACGCGGCCACGGCTGACGTACAGCAGATCACTGATCTTGAGCACGAGTGCGTTCTCGTACTTGTCGAGCTGCCCGTCCGCATAAGCAATCTGCCAGAGCATCGCGATGATCGCGGCTTTTTCCTCTTCGGTCAGGTTGTTGTGCAGCAATTGTGTGAACTCGTGCAGGGAAACGAGTTCTTCGGCCTCGTTCCGGGCCGTGTCGATCAACTCGGCGGCTTGCTCCGGCGCGAGGCCGAAGTGCGCCTCGGCAATCGCCCGCAGGTGCTGAAGCTCGCTCCTGTCGAATACCTTGTCAGCGAGCGCCACATCGAGCATAAGCACGGCCGTGGCTTTGCGAATCGCCCTGGTCCGCTCGTCCGCGTCCCTTTCAGCGGAATCCGAGTTCGAAAGGGAGCCGACGATCTGGTCGAAAAGTCGTTTGAGCAATGTTCTGCCTCATGTGTGAAAGCTGTATGAACTTTGAAGAATCCCGCTATTACTCGCAACGCGGGAATGACTCAGATTTCCAAAACCAGACACGGCTGAAACTGCCGGCTGGCAGTCTCACCGGGGTATCCACGTGGATTGCAGATCACCCGGGTGCCGTTGATGTCATAGTCCACCCGATCGTGCATGTGTCCGTGAATCCACAAGTCAGCATGCTGTCCGACCATCAGATATTCAAGATTACTGGCGAAAGCCGGCGTAAGGAAATCTTTGGCGAACCTCGGCGCCACTGAACGCGCGGATGGTGCATGGTGGCTGACGACCACGGATTTGCCATCGAATGGCTCCGCCAGCTTCTCTGTCAACCAACTCCGGCTCGTTTCATGCAGCGCAACAGAATCCGCGGGCGTAAGTCGCCGGCCTTCCTGCGATATGACAAAGAAGTCATTCATGCTCTGTCGTGCCCGCTGCATCGAAAACCATTTGTCCGTTTCACCAAACAAGCAAAAATCTGTCCACAACACGCTGCCAAGGAAACGGACGTCATCCAATACAAGCTGTTCGTTATCGAGAACATGGACGTTCCACGGCGCGCGCCTTCTTAGCTCGTTCGTTAACGAGATGTCGTTGCCGTAGAACTCATGATTGCCCGGCACGTATATGAAAGGTTTGTTCGAATTCTGACGCGCTACCCATTCCAGACCGCGCACACCGACGCCGATGTCGCCCGCCAGGACGACGACATCAGCGTCGGTTTCAGGCAGCTCGAAATCAGCGAACTCGGTATGTAGATCGCTCAGAATCTGCAGCTTCATCGGTCAGGAAGTCTATTGCTCGGCCATTGCGAGAAGACGAGAAAATAACATCGCACAAACCTGCGAATGCAAGCGATTTCTTTCCGCCACAGCGGGATCGAGAGATCGCGCCGACATATCCCTAAAGCGAAACCCCCTTCCGCTCGCGCAGCCCGGCGAGTGCCGGATCGCGACGCCCCCACCATCGTGAGCGCCACCCGCGTTCTACGGCGCGTTGCAGAGAGGTGGCGGCTGCATCGTCGTCGCCTCGCAAAGCCAGCACCACCGCACGCTGGTAATCGAGATCTGGATTGACGAGGCCCTCCGCGCCCAGCCTGTCGAACAGCCGCTCGGCTTCATCGAGCAGCGCGAGGCCGCGCTCCCGCGCGCCGCTCTGCAGCAGCGCATCCGCGTAATGCAGGCCATGCGGAAACCGCCAGGTCCAGACGAGGGAGTCGGACACCCACTGCTGCAGATCGGAACCGGTGCGCTTGTAATAGCGCATCGCGATGTCCGGCCGTCCGGCGATGAGCTGCGCGAGCGCGGCGTTGGCGAGCGTCTCCTCACCGGAGCGCGCGCCCTCGAGGCGGCCTTCGGTAAAGGAGAGCAGCTCGGCGTCGCGCCCGGTGGCAATGAGCACTGCCATGCGCGTGCGGGCGACCAGCGGTTCGTTCGGAGAAATCGCCTCCGCCTGTTGCACGGATTGCTCGGCAGCGAGCGGGTTGTCGCCCTCGAGTTGCAGCAGCGCCAGGCACGCCGGGTAGTACGCGCGCTTGGGATTGATGCGGCTCGCGCGCTCCCACCACTCCTCTGACGGTTCCAGCCTGCCCAGCTTGCGCTCGACTTGAGCCATGCCCGAGTGCGCCACGGTGAACTCGGGAGCGATTTCCATCACGCGCCGAAAATGCTCGCGCGCTGCATCGAGCTCGCCCGCCTTCAACTCCGCGAAGCCCAGGTTGCTGCCGATGATGGGCGACAGCGGATCGGCTTGGTAGGCACGCTCGAACTCGGCGCGTGCCTCGCGCATACGTCCGAGATCCGTGAGCGTGAGCCCGAGCCAGGCATGCGCCATCGGGTAATCCGGATTCAGCTCCAGAGCCCGGCGCAGTGCGCGCTCGGCGCCGAGGGAGTCGTTCCGCAGACGGTCGAGAAATCCGCGCGAGGCGTGGCCCTCGGCGAGGTTGGGATCCAGCTCGAGCGCCCGTTCCACCATCGGCGCCGCGCGGGCGATGGACTCCTCGACCGGTATGGGCCCGTAACCCTCGCCGCTCGCGCTCAACAGTGCGTAGGCGTCGGCGAGCCCGGAGTACGGCAGGGCGAAGCGGGGATCGCGCTCCGTCGCCTGCTCGAAGAACCGCACCGCGCTGCGCAACGATTCCTCGGTGCGCTTGTGAAACTGGTGGCGGCCCATCAGGTACAGGTTGTAGGCGTCGATGTCGTGCGTGCCCGGCACCACGCGGGGGTGTTTGGCGCCGTACACCTCGACATCCAGCGCGTCGAACACGGCACGCGAGATTTCGTCCTGGATCTCGAAGATGTCTCCCACGTCACGGTCGAAGACCTGCGTCCAGCGCTGATAGCCATCGGAGGTGTCGACCAGGCGCACGGCAATGCGCAGGTGGCCGTCGCTCTTGCGGACACTGCCTTCCAGCACGTTCGCCACATTCAGCTTCTCGCCGATAGTACGCACGTCACTGGTGCCGTCGCGAAACGCGAATGCCGAGCTGCGCGCGGCAACCCGCAGTCCCTTGACCCGCGAGAGGACGATCAGCAAATCCTCGGCCAGGCCCTCGCAGAAATATTCATTCTCACGATCGCCGCCGATGTTGCGAAACGGCAGCACCGCGAGCGAGCGCTCAGGTGGCGCCGGTCGTGCCACGGCCTCGATCACGCCCGTGGTCACGGCGGGCGTGCGCTCGACACCTCCCGGCGTGATATCGAACACCCACGCCAGGACGACGACGAACGGGAAACCGAACGCTGCCAGCAGAATCAGCAGCCGCACGCTCCATTCCGGCAGAAACAGCTGTGGGAAAACGACCGACGCGACCTCGATGGCGACCCACGAGGCCACGATGTAGAAGGCCGAGACGCGAATCACCTTGCGCCGGCGAAGCTCCCGGTAAAAATGATCGATGCGATCCAGAACCGCAGAGCGATTCACTTCTGCTCCTCATGCATTGCCGCGCCGTCCGAAGCGCCGGCGGCGGGCTCCAAGCTTCAACAAGTTTTCGCATTCTAGCGCTATAGCAGCTCCCGAGGAGAGGCCGCATTTTCCAGGCACGCTGGGTCGAGTGGCGTCGTGATGTCGATCTCATGACGTCCCATTCGATCAGATAGCGAGTCATCCCGAGGTAGCAGGGAACGCCATGAGTACTCCACGTGCAGAAGATCCCAAAGCAACCAGCCGTGAGTGGGTTGGGCTTGCGGTGCTGGCACTGCCCTGCCTGCTCTACTCAATGGACCTCACGGTACTGAATCTTGCCGTGCCAAAGCTCAGCGCGGTGCTGCGGCCGACCAGTTCCGAGCTGTTATGGATCGTCGACATCTACGGTTTTGTGCTGGCCGGCGCCCTGATTCCAATGGGCGTTCTCGGCGATCGCGTCGGTCGACGCCGGCTATTGCTGACGGGTGCTGCCGCGTTCGGTTTCGCATCCGTCCTGGCCGCGTTCGCCTCGAGTGTCGGCGCTCTCGTCGCAGCTCGTGCGCTGCTCGGCCTGGCCGCGGCCACGCTCGCTCCCTCGACCCTGTCTCTGCTTCGTTGCATGTTTCTCGATCCAAAGCAACGAAGATTCGCTATCGGAGTCTGGATTGCCAGTTTCTCGGCAGGAGGTGCGATCGGGCCACTGATTGGCGGCTTGATGCTCCAGTTCTTCTGGTGGGGCTCGGTGTTTCTGATCAACGTCCCGGTAATGGTATTGCTGCTCGCGGTCGGCCCCAAGCTGCTTCCCGAATTCCGAAATCCGCAGGCGGGCAAACCGGACACATTGAGCGCCACACTCTGTATCGCCACGATTCTGGCCGTCATATACGGCATCAAGCGCATGGCCGAGCACGGAGCAGACTGGGCGGCGGTGACGGCGATTGTCTCCGGTATCGCGATCGGCGCTGTCTTCCTGCGTCGACAGCGAAACCTTGCCGACCCCTTCATTGACCTCAGTCTGTTCCGCCAGCTGATGTTCAGCGCAGCCCTTGCGATCAACATCTTTGGTTTCTTTGTCGCGTTCGGCGCATTTCTGCTGATCGCGCAGTACTTTCAGCTCGTCCTCGGCCTTTCACCACTCGTAGCGGGCTTGTGGTCGGCCCCGTCGGGAATTGCATTTGTCGTGGGTGCGATGCTCACGCCGCGTATCGCGAACCACGTCGCACCGTCTCATTTGATCGCGGGCGGGTTCGTGATCGCCGCGCTTGGCTTCGGCCTGCTGACGCAGACGGGGACGCCGCACGATATCGCAGTGGTCGCGACAGCGTACGCGGTATTCTCCCTTGGGCTTGCGCCGGTATTTACGCTCGCATCGGACGTGATCGTAAGTACGGCTCCGCCAGAGCGTGCAGGCGCCGCCGCCGGGATTTCGGAGATGAGTGCCGAACTGGGAGGCGCTCTCGGTATTGCACTTCTTGGCAGCGTTGTCACAATCATTTATCGTGCAACGGTCGGCGACGCCATCGCCGACAACCTGCCACCGGACGTACTTGAAGCGGCGCGCAATACGTTGGGAGGCGCCCTCTCAGCAGCAGGTGCCCTGTCCGATGAGCACAGTGCGGCCCTGGTCAGAGTCTCGCGTAATGCTTTCGTTGAAGCCTTTCGGGCAGTCGCCCTGGCTTCGGCTGCGATTACCCTGATCGCGGCAGTTGTCACGGCCCTGCTTCTGGGCGGCCCCCGGCAGGACGTTGGGATCGCACCAACGCCAACCTGAGAAATGGAAGAATATAAAAAGACGTGGGGCAAGCGGGAAATCAAGCATCATTCCAACGATGCAAGGACCTGGAGGACATCCTCGCGCGCGCGGTCGATGCTGTCCGAGATGGCCGTGGCCGATGCATCGTCATCGGCGAGTCCGGACCAGTTCGATTGCCAGACCTGCATGACGGTCTCCGACGATTCGATCGCGGGCGAGGCGGTCAGGCGGCCGAGATCGCGAATGGTCAGCACGTACGCCCAGCCGCTGCGTGGACTGCCGCGCACTTCATCCATGTCGTAGTGGCTGAAAAACACGATCCGGTCCAGTTCGCCGAGCTGCAACAGCATTTCGACGCCTGCCGTGCGGATGTTCCGGTTCGTTTCGGTTTTTTCATTGCGCCAGGTGTTGTAGGCGAGACTGGAAAACGCGACAAACAGGCTGACGAACGCCACGGAATGGCGTCTGAGCTGATTCTTTAATGGAGTCATGAAGCACCTCATCAGGGTGGTTGTCCATTCGGCGGGCGTGCAGATGATAACCTTTGAGTTATCTTGCCGGCACCTTCTGGTATCCAGCGCACGCGCCATGAAACCCTTATTTTTTACTTTAAGCATGCTCTGCGTCGTGATCGACGCGGGAGCGTCTGGCCATCCCAGGCAGAGAATTTCGCTCAATACGGACTGGTCGTTCGTATTCGAGCTGCCCGAGCGCGCCGATGCCGCCGGAGTGCGCACGGCTACATGGCAAGGAATCGATCTTCCGCACAGCTGGAACGTGGCCGACAGCACGGACAAGACGAAGCCCTACCACCGGGGGATCGGGCGCTACAGGAAGTCGTTTTTCTTCGAGCCGTCTCTGGACGGGAAGAAACTGTATCTCTATTTCGAGGGCGCGAACCAGGTCGCCGATGTCACGGTCAACGGTCGATCGGCCGGCCGCCACGTCGGCGGCTACTCCGCTTTCGCGTTCGATATCAGCGATCTCGTCCGGATCGGCAAGCAGAATGAGATCGAAGTCGTGGTCGATAACCGGCACAACGACGACGTGCCGCCGCTAAATGCCGACTTCACGTTTTATGGCGGCATTTACCGCGATGTCTGGCTGCTGGTACTGAACGATGTGCACTTCGATCTGGACGACTACGCTGCCACGGACCTGCGGATCGCACCGATTTCCGTTTCGGAAAAGCAGGCAACCGTGGAGATCGATGCCGGCGTGGCCAATGCCTCGGGCAGTTATCGCGAAGTAAGCGTGGATTCATCGCTGGTGGATGCCGACGGATCGGTAATTGCAGAAGCGTCGGTCTCGACAACGGTCGAGCCGGGAGACGTGTCGAAACTTCGGCTTGCCCGGTTCGAAATTGAGGAACCGAACCTCTGGTCGCCGGAGTCTCCTTATCTCTACCGGGTGATCTGCACCCTTCGCGAGGGATCACGCGTCCTCGATCGGCTGCACTACCCATTGGGTCTTCGCTGGATTGAGTTCGATGGGGAGACGGGATTCCGTCTGAACGGTAAGCCGTATCGCCTGTTTGGCACCAATCGTCACCAGGACTATCCGGGGCTCGGCAATGCGCTGCCGAATGAACAGCACCGCAGCGACCTTCAGGAGATCAAAGGCAACGGCTTCAATTTCTTGCGGCTTGCCCACTATCCACAGGACCCGGCGGTGCTCGAGACAGCCGATGAGATCGGCCTGCTCGTCTGGGAAGAAACGCCGATCGTGAATCTGATCGGGCTGTCCGCGGCGTTCCGGCAGAACAGCACGCGCATGGTCAGGGAGATGATTCGCCAGCATCGACACCATCCGTCGGTGATCTTCTGGGGCTATATGAACGAGGTGACCCTGGTCGAGCCCGAGCCGCTGC
>JBOHZD010000350.1:0-3287 GCA_050738315.1 Woeseiaceae bacterium | reverse complement strand
CCCGACGATCTCGAATGCGGCTTGTCGCGCTTCACCGAGGGGCTGCGCGCGTATCGCGGCAACAAGCGCGTGTCCCCCTCCGCGGCGAAAGGTTAATCCACGGGTTCTCCCGTCAGGTTCACCCGATGGATTTCCCCGAGTTCGAGTTGGCGCACGGCATCCTCGATGCGCGACCAGTCGCCGACCACGACCCAGACCAGACGCTGCGGGAAGATGTATTCCTTGATGGCATCGCTGACCGCCGGCACGTCCAGGGCACGGATGCGTTCCGGGTAGGTATCCCAGTAATGCTCGTCGAGGCCGAAACGTTCGATTTCGGCGATGGAATCGAGCACCGCGTCGGCGGTCTCCCAGCGTCCGGGTAAACTCAGGGTCTGCCGATCCTTGACTTTCTGCAGCTCGTCTTCAGTCGGCGGCCGGTCCGCGACGATGCCTTCCAGCTCCTTTTGAATTTCCACCATCGACTCCGCGGTCTTGTCGGTCTGCACGGGCGCATACGCAATGAACGGCCGCGCGCCGCGCGCATCCAGGATCTGGCTGCCCGCGCCATAGGACCAGTGCTTGTCTTCGCGCAGGTTCATGTTCAGACGCGCGGTAAAGCCGCCGCCCAGAACGTCGTTGGCCATCTCGAGCGCCAGCTTGTCCGGGTTGTCGTAGGGCGACGTCACATGGCCGGCGATGATCAGCGACTGTTCGGAGTCGGGCCGGTCCACCACATACACCACGCTTTGGTCGCCCGGGTCTTGCGGCCCGACGTTTTTCTCAGGCACCGCGCGCTCCTGCCACGTACCGAAATATTCCTCGACCAGCGGCCGGATGTCCTGCAGGGTCGTATCGCCCGCGACGATGAGCGTCGAATTGTTGGGACGGAACCAGGTTTCGTGAAAACGCACGAGGTCGTCGCGCGTCATCGCGGTCGTCGATTCCAGGGTTCCCGAACCCGTGAACGGGATCGAATAGGCATGATCGTCGCCATAGATCAACTGGGGAAACAGCCTGAGCGCCATGGAAAACGGGTCCACCAGCTCCTGCCGGATTGCCGCGAGTTGCAGGGCACGCAGACGTTCCAGTTCATCTGCCGGAAAGGTCGGATGCATCACCACATCGGCATAGAGCGCCAGTGACGGCTCGAGATTCGCCGTCAACGCGGACAGCGTGGCGTAGGAAGTATCCAGGCTGGAGCCGAGACCGATATGCGCGCCCAGACGATCCAGTCGGGCGGCAATCTCCAATGCATCCAGGTCCACGGTCCCCTCGTCCATCATGTTCATCGCCAGGTTCGCGGTACCGAGCCGGCTGCCCTTGTCCGCGGCATATCCGGCATCGACGAGGAGCGAGAACTCGACCACCGGCACCGCCGGGTGGTGCGCGACAATCAGGTCGAGACCGTTGCTGAGCTCCGCGCGTTCGTATTCCGCGAAATCCACATTCGGAAACGCATCCGGAATCGGCGGCCCGTCATCCCGGTCGACCTCGTTCGCCGCCGTTTTGAGTTCCGGATAAGGGTTCACCTCCAGCACGTACTCGCCGTCGTCCAGCCATCCTGCCGCGGTCTCGATGATCTGCGCAGCCGAAGCTGCGCGGATGTTCTCGAGGCTGGCCCGGTAACCGTCCGGACTCCCGTAGTACACCTCGCTCGACGCGAGCACGTCGGATTTGCCGCCGAAGCCGCCGATACGCTCCACGCCGCGGATGAAGCCCGCGAAATACCCGGTTTTCACCCGCGCGAGCTCTTCCTTGTCGAACCCGTCCTCGAGCAGCCGTGCCAGTTCGGCATCCATCACGCGTTCGACCGCGACCAGATCCTGGCCGGGTTTGGCGGTGGCATAGACGATGAACAGGCTGCCGAGCTCGCGCCCGAACGCGAACGCGCCCACGTCGGTGGCGATCTGATCCTGGTACACCAGCCGCTCGTACAGACGCGAGTTCTTGCCGTTGGCGAGAAGGTCGGCAAACAGTCGGAGTTGGTCGAACCGCGCATCGGTGACCTCCGGCACATTCCACACCTTGTATATGCGTGCCTGCGGCACACGGTCCTGCATCACCTGGCGGTGTGAGCCGTCGCGCGGAGCCACCCAGGACACCTGGTGTTCGATCGGCGGGCTCGGCTCGATGCCGCCGAAATAATGTTTCACACGCTCCAGCGCCGCGGCAGTGTCGACATCACCGGCGATCACGAGGGTCGCATTGTTGGGGCCGTACCAGGCGTCGAACCACTCATGGACGTCGTCCAGCGCGGCCGCATCCAGATCGTCCATGGAACCGATCGTCGTATGGTCGTAGGGATGTCCGTCCGGGTAGGTGTTTTCCTGAATCAGGTTGAATACTTCACCGTACGGCTGATTTTCGCCCTGGCGTTTCTCGTTCTGCACCACACCGCGCTGCTCTTCGAGCCGCGCCTGGTCCACGGCCGCGTTCATGCAGCACATCCGGTCGGACTCCATCCACAACGCCATATCGAGTGCGGTGGAAGGCACATTCTGGAAGTAATTGGTGCGGTCCGAGTTGGTGGTGCCGTTCAACTCCGTTGCGCCCACCTGGTCAAACGGTTTGAAATAATCGTCGTTGTAGTGCTCCGAGCCGTTGAACATCAGATGCTCGAACAGATGTGCGAAGCCGGTCTTGCCCGGCACTTCGTTTTTCGACCCCACGTGATACCAGACATTGACGGCAACGATCGGCGCCTTGTGATCCTCGTGGATGACGACGGTCAATCCGTTGTCCAGTATGAATTTCTGGTAGGGAATCTCCGGGATCGGCAATTCGTCCTGGGCGGCAACGACGCCCGCCGTCAGTGCGAGCAGGAAGGCGAGCAAGGGCAGTATCCGGTGCATGAAATGGTCCCCCGTATCAATGCATGCGACGAGAATACTAGGGCCGTTCTGCCGTAACAACCAACGAACGCCGGGCCCGCATCAGGCGCCTGGACTCGTTGACAGCTTGCGACCGTGAATCTATTGTCGCCATTCCGCAAGTCGGGCGTACGAGGTGAGTCATGACGATGTTCCATCGCCGCTGTTCCGCGCTGTGTGCCTTGTTGTTTGTATTCCAGTTTTTCGGCACCACTGATGCATCGGCGCAGGAAGACGATGCGGACGCAAAAGCCCTGGCGGAATACCGCTTGACGGACGAGGGGCTCGACAACTTCTCGCAGGCTTCCCGAAATCTCGCCGCGGTCGCCAGAAGCGATCCCGGCTTGGCAAACTCGATGGAAGCCCCTGACGATGCCACCATCGCGGAGACAGCGGCGATGTACGACGCAGAGCCTGTCGTGCGCGAGGCGATCG
>JBOHZD010000349.1:0-1883 GCA_050738315.1 Woeseiaceae bacterium | reverse complement strand
GCGCACGGCAACATCGAGACGGCGGTGCAGGCCCTGAAGCTCGGCGCCTTCGATTTCGTGTCCAAACCGCTCGATCTGCAGAACCTGCGCAATATCGTGGAAGCCGCGCTGAAGCTGGGGCAGCGGGAAGATGGCGCGAAAGCACGGCTGATCGGCGATTCGGAAGTGATGCAGCAGGTGCGCGACATGATCGACAAGGTCGCGCGCAGCCAGGCGCCCGTGCACATCTCCGGCGAATCGGGCACCGGCAAGGAACTCGTCGCACGGCTCATTCACGACACCGGGCCGCGCAGCGACGGCACGTTCGTGGCGGTCAACTGTGGCGCGATTCCGGCCGAGCTGGTGGAGAGCGAATTCTTCGGCCATCGTAAAGGTTCTTTCACCGGTGCGGTCAACGACAAGGTTGGTCTTGTACAAGCGGCGAACGGCGGCACGCTGTTCCTCGATGAAATCGGCGATCTGCCGCTTGCCATGCAGGTGAAACTGTTAAGAGTCATCCAGGAACAAAGCGTCCGCCCGGTCGGCGCGTCGCGCGAGGAGTCCGTCAACGTGCGCATCCTTTCGGCGACTCATCTGAAGCTTGCCGACCTCGTCGCCAATGGCCAGTTTCGCGAGGATCTTTTTTACCGCATCAACGTCATCGAGCTGCACGTGCCGCCGCTCCGGGACCGCGGCGAGGATATTCTGACGCTCGCAGACACTGTTCTCGGCAGGCTCGGATCGTCGGTCGAAATACTGGACGATGACGCGAAGGCGGCGTTATGTGCCTACCCCTTTCCCGGGAACGTGCGGGAACTGGAGAACCTGCTGGAACGGGCAGTCACCTTGTGCGCGACGGGTCGGGTGGCGGAGCGCGATCTCAATCTGCGTCGCGATACCGGCCGGCAATCGCCGGGAACAGCCACCGGATCCAGCGCGCTCGGCGAGCAGATCGAAGACGTGCAACGGCAGGCGATCATCGAGGCGCTGGAAAAGGCGCGTTATAACAAGACCGCGGCGGCGAAGCTGCTGGGATTGTCGTTCCGGCAACTGCGGTATCGCATCAAGAAGCTCGGCATCGAATAGCGGGCTCGTATTCGGAGGCAGCTTGGACCGTGACGGTGGCGTTCGTGGGTGGGTCGCCTCGTGAACGCCCCATCAACCTGACAATTCCTGTCACTTTTGGACAAACTTTGACCCACCCTGTCGCCGAAAACCGTCGACTGCGTCACACGACAAATTCTATGGAGATTCCGAAAAAAACTGTAATAACAATGGTTTATTGAACAACCCAGGCTCTTGGCACGCCGCTTGCTTTATACCCGGTACAGGCGGAAACGCCGTTGCAACCACGTACAAATAACACGCTCGTATTTTTCATGGAGACAGAGCAATGAAGAAAGTTCAACAGGGCTTTACCCTTATCGAACTGATGATCGTCGTAGCGATCATCGGCATCCTGGCGGCCATCGCGATTCCGGCTTACCAGGACTACACGATTCGTGCGCAGGTGACTGAAGGTCTGAACCTGGCCAGCGGCAGCAAAGTTGCGGTCGCTGAATACTTTCAGAACACAGGGTCATTTCCGACCAGCAATGTCATGGCGGGAGTACCGACAGCCACCGAAATTAACGGCAACTATGTCGACAGTGTAACCGTCGGTGCTCTCGGTTCGATCACGGTGGAATACGGCGGCAGTGCCCCCGCACACTCGGCAATCGCCCCCCTAAACCTCACTCTGGTCCCTGCCAGCACGGGTGGCAGCGTCACGTGGGACTGCACAGGCGGTTCGGTTCTGGACAATCACCGTCCGTCGTCCTGCCGATAAGATACCTTCGTCAGTACGATTAATACTTGGGTTTCGTTGCCTGAGCTGACTACAGAAGCCCCGGTACGTCCGGGGC
>JBOHZD010000348.1:0-2582 GCA_050738315.1 Woeseiaceae bacterium | reverse complement strand
TCCCTGTTTCGCACGATCCTGAAAAGGCCTCCCCGGGCAAGGCTCCGCCCCGATCGTTGTGGGCGATGCTGAGAGGCTGAGCCGACACGCAACTGCCTGTGCCTGTCGTTGACCCGCTTTGGCCGGGGTACATACAATGGCGCGCCTTTTGGGAAGCTGATCGTTTGATGCCGAGAGTGACTTACATAACGCCGGATGGCGAGCGCCACGATGTTGACGTGGAGAACGGCTATTCCGTGATGGAAGGCGCGATCAACAACAATATCGACGGTATCGTGGCCGAATGCGGCGGGGCGTGCGCCTGCGCCACCTGCCACAGCTACATCGACGAAGCGTGGCTCGACAAGTTGCCACACATGGAAGACATGGAAGACAGCATGCTCGACGCCGCCTATGACAGGAGGCCCAACAGCCGCCTGACCTGCCAGATCGAAATGAACGACGACCTCGACGGCCTGATCGTCCACGTCGCCGAAAACGAAGCCTGACCCGCAAGTGTCCCGAGAAAACCACCAAAAATGATCGGGCGGACCCCTGTCAGGGGTCGTCTCAGGACCGCCAACGATGATCGGTGCGGAGCAGTGACGGTGCCCTTCTCAGGACAACCAGCAATGATCGGTGCGGAGCCTTGTCCTGGGGAGTCCTTTTCAGGATCGTGCGAAACAGGGATGTTTCGCCCGAAGCCTACAGGGACGTATTCACGGCGTTCCTGAAAAGGACTCCCCAGGGCAAGGCTTCGCGTGCCACGACCCAACTAAACTAAAATCACCGCAAGCCCGTCTCCAACCGCCCGATTACCATGCGTTGAATCTCACTCGTCCCTTCATAGATCTCGGTGATTTTCGCGTCGCGGAAATAGCGCTCAATGGGTAACTCTTTGCTGTAACCCATACCCCCATGAATCTGCAGTGCCTGATGCGCGACGAACATCGCCGTTTCGGATGCAAACAGTTTGGCGATGCTGCCGTGCAAGGTGTTTTTGCTGCCATTCTTCTTCGCTTCGGTTTTGTTCCAGGCAGCCTTGAAGATCAACAGCCGCGCGGCCTCGATGCGCATCTTCATATCGGCAATCTTGGCCTGGATCGCCTGGAAACTGCCGATCGCTTCGCCGAATGCCTTGCGTTCTCTCGAGTAGTGCAGGGCAGCGTCGTAGGCTGCCTGTGCGATGCCGAGGGCCTGCGCCGCGATTCCGATGCGGCCGGAGTCGAGCACCGCCATCGCGATGCGGAAGCCCTTACCTTCGTCGCCGATGCGATTCTCGACCGGGCATTCGTAGTCGGAGAGTTCGATTTCGCAGGTTGCGGATGCACGGATGCCGAGTTTCGGTTCGGACTTGCCGCGCGCGAAACCGGGTTCGTCCGTATCGATGACGAAAGCGCTGATGGCGGGTTTCTCGTCGCGGCCGGTTTCGGTGCGTGCGAACAGCACGATGTATTTCGCAACCGGTCCGGACGTGATCCAGGACTTTTTTGCGTTGATGGTGTAATGCGAGCCGTCTGCCGATCGTATCGCGCGTGAACGCATGGCTGCCGCATCCGAACCCGACTGCGGTTCGGTGAGCGCATAAGCGCCATTCACCTGTCCGGAGGCGACGGGCTGCAGAAATTTATGTTTCTGGTCTTCGTTGCCGAATTCGAGCACAGACGAACCGTACAACGAATTGTTGACGGACACGATCGTGCCGTGCGCCGCGTCGGCCGCAGAAATCTCTTCGATCACGAGCGCGAAACTGATCGCATCGGAGCCGGTACCGCCATACTCCTCCGGTACTTCGATGCCCATAAAGCCGAGTTCCCCGGCCTTGCGGATTGTTTCGATTGGAAATTCCCCGCTGGCGTCGAACTCCGCGGCAATCGGCGCGATTTCGCTTTGCGCGAACTCGCGCGCCGCCGTCCGAATCATCTGCTGGTCTTCGCTTAAATTGAAATCCATGGCCGCTCCTGCACGACGTTGCATTATACGTGACGAAAATGCGGATAACGCATAAGATGGCAGGGAGTTCGGTCGCGGCCGCGCACGACGGCCGCACACGCGCCAGACCCGCGCAACACCGGAAATCCACGAAATCTTCAATCCATTTACTGCAGGAGAAAGTCAATGACGATTAAAGCAGGCGACAGAATGCCGTCGGGCGTGTTTGGTGTGATGACCGATGCCGGGCCGGGCGGCCTGTCGACCGAGGAACTGTTTGCCGGCAAAAAAGTGGTGCTGGTATCCGTACCCGGCGCATTCACACCGACCTGTTCCATGAACCATCTGCCGGGATTTGTAAACCACGCGGCTGACATTACGGAGAAGGGCATCGACACGATCGCCTGCATGGCAGTGAACGACGTCTTCGTCATGGATGCCTGGGGCAAGGACCGCAACGTCGGCGACAAGGTGCTCATGCTCGCCGACGGTAATGGTGAATACACGCGGGCGCTCGGTCTCGAAATGGACGGCAGCAAGTTCGGCCTCGGCATGCGCGGCCAGCGCTTCGCCATGGTCGTTGACGACGGCGTCGTCACCCACCTCGCCGTGGAAGAGCCGGGCAAGTTCGAAGTAAGCAAGGCCGAAGCAATTCTCGCTGCCCTCTAACC